>NZ_JAVIJF010000004.1:0-344923 GCF_033977145.1 Mesorhizobium montanum
CCGCTTCAGGACCAAGCCTTCAAGCTTCTCGACCTCGATCCGATGCGTGTCCAGTAACCGAAAAATCTGATCGTCAAATTGGCGAGTCGGTTCAAGGCCTTGCACAGCTCACAAACAGAAACTTCGGTTTAGGTAGGCAGTTGCCGTGATCGCCCCAACTCCGGGAATCGACATCAGCAACTGGCATTGCTGGCTTCTTCGCGCTTCAGCAAGGAGTTGCCTGCTCAACCTGGCTGCCTGGAGACGCAGACTACGCCACGCTTCGAGCAAGGGCAGGATTGTCCTCGAAAGTCCGACATTGTCGGCCAGGAGGAAGCGAACCTGCACCTCGAATTTGCCGCCCGTACCGCACGGAACGATAAGGCCGAACGTCTTCATCAATCCCCGGATCTGGTTCGCCACGTCCAGTGTCGTCCGCATGAGTTTCGTTCGAGCCGCGACCAATGTCCGAGAAAGTCGCGCCGCAGCACAGATAAATCTGGTCGGTCGGCACCACCGTGATCACCTGCTCAACTCCGCCATGACGATGCGCAGCGCTGTCGGATCGGCGGTCCCATCGATCCGCAATCGCGCACTGTTCGCAAAGGCCACGACGATTCTCCCGGCCGGGTCCGGGCAATCGGCGACGGGGCTTTCGACCTGGGCCAGATCGCTCACGTCGACGCGCGCGAAGGTGGCCACTGCCTGATCGGCATCGGGCTGGTCGCCGGCCATCTGCTTGCGCCACGCATAGAGCTGTGGACGGAGCCAAACCGAACGCTTGCGCGACCTCCGTCACCGACGAACCCGCCGCGCTCGCCAGGTCGACCAACGCGCGCTTCTCGGCGCAACTCCACAGCCTCCGTTGCCGTACGCGGCCGGGCATCGTTGCACCATCTTCAGCCGCCGCAGTGCTGCTGATCTCGGCGACCACATCGCCCTCTGCATGTTCCAATGTCATGGCGCGAAAGCTCCATGTTCATCGGCCTATTGCAAGGTGCCTTCACGCATTGCTTACGATGGTCGTGAAGCTGAGGATGACAATTAGCGCGAGAGGGTTTCTCAAGCTACTTCGCATTGGACGATCTTAGTTTTTGGGTCCGATTTCGTGAATGCGCCTAGACACTTTGGTGTTCTACTATTGGAACGCCGCAATGTGAGAGCTTCTTGCAAGGCTGCTGGATGAAAAGAAACCGCCACATCTATTGCGTAGGGAACAGCTTGCGCACTCATCGGCGTATTCATTTTTCCAATCGCTGATCGAACGTTTTGCGTACTGATGGATGGAGCCATCAAGAAGGCAGAGCTGGTGGTTGTAGACTGAGACATTGATCCTAGCGGCAGCCAGATACTGCACTGCAGCCCGCAGCTCACTTCGATAGTCGTACGGGTCCATCCAGAGCTTGTCCATGTTTGCCCTCGTGAAGCCGGTAATCTCAAGCCCCATAAACGTCACGTGATCGACGAAGGTCAGGTTCCTAAAAATGAAATCCGACAGGTCGGCTAGACCCTCGTAGGTCTGCTTGTGAACGACGACTCGTATCTCGACCTCAGCTCCGACAGCCTTCAGGTTCATGATCCCGCGGATAGTCTCATCAAAAGCGCCCTTGGATTGAACCACGTAATCATGAACTTCAGGGTCCGCGGAATAGATCGGTATGCCCAGCGAGAGGCGACGATGGCCAATCGCTTGATATCTCTGCGCGAAGGCCTTGTCCTTGAATGTCCGGCCGTTTGAAAGAATGTGGATTGGCGTTGCAGGTAGGTGGTCCCTAGCGCAAGACAAAATCTCGAAAAAGTCCTCGCCGACCAGCGTTGGCTCCCCACCTGTGATCCCGAGAAACGGTGTCGATGCGGGCAGCAGCGGCAGCACGTCTATGATTTCTCGCGCCAGCCAGCGATCATCAACATCTTTTGGCGGCTGAGAGCACATCAAGCAAAGATGGTTGCACCTTTCGGTCACGAGGAAATAGTTCGCGTTGGCCTCCTTTCGAAACAGGACGCGCACCGCCTTTCGATCCGGCGCAAAGCGGATGACGTCCCCTTCGCCGAGATAGGAGAAGTAATCAGGTAGAACGATCAGCCGTCGGTCTGAGAACAGTTTTTCCGCCTCGGCCTGATGCTCTTCAAAGGTCACGACCCATTGGCAGCCGGGGTCTGACGTTTTGCCCCGAAAGAGATAAGCATCATGGTTCGGATTGGGGTTGGGACCGGTCGGTGAGGTCACCAGACGGAGGGCCGCTCGAGGGGCGGACTCTTCGATATTGGCTGACGCGGCGAACCCGCTCAAACGCAGCATCTTAGTTCGCCCAGCTCAAAAATAGTTCTCGCGTGGCAACATCGCTTTCCATGAGCGCGATCAGCCTCTTGAAGATGGACATGTTTCGGTTGCAAAAGCCCGAACGAGTCTTCAGACCGACGAAGTCGCCATGCGTGGCAGTGTGGAATACCGGATCGGAACCACAAAAGGGTTCATAGGCGCATTCCGAGCACATTGGGACTGAGCCTGCGAAGGATTGCTCGATCGGATCCAACAGAGCGTCGGCTCCAAAGATTTCCGCATAGGTGTTTTCATGGACATTTCCGAGCAGGAACGTCTTGTCGCCCATTTCGGCTAACATCCGCGCCTCGTCGGACGCGTACACGCTGGCGTCATAATTATAGACAACGGCCGAGATACCGATGCCAGCTGGGCTCATAAGGTCTACGTATCCCGGCTCGAATGGCGTCAGCATCTTTGTGAGGATGGTAGCCGCGTAAAACTCCTTGAATGGAATGCCAATCCGATTGAGCTCAAGGATGTAGTTCAGCCCTTCGAAATAGAAATCGAGCCAGCGGTCCACGTCATAGGCGGAATAGAACTTCGTCTTGACTGCGAAACCATAGGGAGAAAGCGGACGAAGGAATATCCCGGGGAACTGCAAACTGACGTATTCGTCGATTATCGTGCGGACTTGCGAGAGGCTGGCCTTCGTAGTGGTCATTAACGCGCTGACGCGTTCATGGCCGAGGGCCTTTCTCGCCTTGTGAATGCCCGCGACAGCCAACTCGTAGCTGTTTTTCCCGGGACGCGGACGATTGGCGTTGTGAAGCGCAGCCGGCCCATCAAGCGATGTCGAAATCAGGATGCGGTGCTGGCGGCAAAACTCCAGGATTTCGTCCGTGATGACGGCGAGGTTTGTCGTGATGACGAACTGCAAGGATCGCCCGGCAACCTGATTGATCTCTTCAGCTCTGCGCACGACATGCTGGATCAGCGGAAAGTTCAGCAGCGGTTCGCCGCCTTGGAATTCGATTTTGATCGCTAGGCTTGGGGATTGAAAAATCAGGGCCAACGCTTTCTCGGCAGTCTCCTCCGACATGTCGAAGGCCGAGCGATCTTCACTCTGACGAGACACCTGACAGTACGGGCAGGAATGCTCGCACCGCAGGGATACGACCATTATGTGAAGCGAGGTAAAGTTCTCGAGCCTCTTGGCCTTGGTGCGAACCTTCAGCGCCAGCAGGTCTCGCCCCAAATTTGACGAGGCGTCGAAAAGGAACTGTCGGCTGCGAAGACGAGAGTATGCCGGGTGGTTGCTTGGGAGTTCATGCTTGACAAAGGAAGCCAGCACAGCGCGCGGCAATACCAGATATTCACCGGCTTGGTTCGTCAGGACATACCGCTCGTCGTCGAGCGGCGAAAAACGGAAGTAGGCCAGCTGGTACGTGTCATCCGCTGATCGGCGAAAGTCGCTCGCCGGGGCAAACCTAGTCATCCGACTGCAGGCCCGATCTGGAGAAGGCCAACGCCAATATCGCGTTCCTAACTGAAGTTGTTTCGGCGGCGATCGTGCCTCGCAGGTCTTGATCCAAAACCTCGAGTTGCAGCCTCTCTATCGCTGCGTCGGCCGAAGCTCGCCCGACCGCCTTGCTAAAGTTGATCGTGCAGATTGTGAAGCCATCTTCGATAGTGATTTCAACAGCAGCGTTCCCGGTTATCCGGTACGCTGCGCGCTTCACACAGTCGAGGCCGAAGACAGACAGATCAAACTTGGCTTGGGCAGTCCGGACGAGCTCGCTATCGCGAGGAGCGTCCGTCATCAGCAATAGCTGTAGCCAGAGCAGTGAGACCCGTGACTAGCATGGCTCGAATGGCTGGTGTGGTACGCCATGATAACGTCCGTACCATTGGAGCGGTCGAGCACCTCACCGTAGCCAAGGTCCGCCGGGACAGTGCCAGCTTCAGCCAGCTTGCTCGAAGTCTGATTCGCCGATTCGACAAGCGCTGCGGTCTGCACTTGGCCGCCAAGGATCATCGTGGCCGACAAGGCCATTGGCGATAGAAAACTACGTTTTGACATTATCCAAACCCCCGTTTGCACGGATTCATTAGCAAAGCCGGTCAATCTGGGCAAGTACCACTTGCGCGAAAAGGCTTAAGCCTTCACTAATATGATTGTTCAATACTGTATTGTTGCGGTGATGGGTTCCGCGTTCTGTGCACGAGGCTCGTCACGCATGTTCATGTTTTGTGCTTCATTAATGTTGCAACCAAGTTCGAATGTCGCGCAGCCAGCAAAGTAGAAATGTCGCAATCCGGTGCTGCCGGCTGCGACGCCAGCGCCCGATCGGGCGTCAGCTGGTCGGGGTTGCGCAGCCCGATCGGGGGGCGATCCAGTAGATCTCCGTCGGCTTTAGCTTTGAGAGCCGCGTGGCCCTCTTCGAGCTAAAAGCCGGCGTCCGTTGTCGGTTGAGTCTTCCGGTTGATTGGAAACTCGTCCAGCACTGCGAGGACATCCGCAATACGATGCCTATCGCTCTCTGAGAGTGTCAGATCGACTTTGACGGCCTGGCTCTCGACCTTGGCTGCGGGCAGTCTGGCAAACCCCTGCTCACGCCGCACGACGACCGCGGGGTCCTTTGTGAAATCCGCCTTCCGACCGGGCTTGCGGCCACGCTTCACATAGCCATTGCTCTGGCTGCCGTCGGGAATGCCGAACATGTGGTTCGTCTGTCCGGTGCGCCGCGGCCCGCGCTGGCTGCGATGAAGCTCCCGGCCAGCCTGCATCTGGGCGACCAGGTCCAGGGCAGCATCAAGTCGCTTGTTCTCGACAATCTCTGATCTATGAACCGAACGCAGCTTGTCGAAGGTTCTGTAGGGTAGGGCGATGCCGTCGTGCGTGACCTCGAGGCGACCGTCGGGATAGTCGCAGACGACGACCTTTTTGCGGGCAAGCCGCTTCGCGGTATCGGTCGGATCGAGAATGAACAGCACCTTGTCGTAGCGCAGCGTCAAAGCCTGAGACAGCGTGCGAACCTCCTTGCGGCACATGGCGCCGTCCAGATTCTCATGATCGGCGAGGGGGCGGTGCATATCCTTCGGATTGCGGGGTTCCTTGCCGAAGCGTGCGTTGAAGTCCGCCATGAACTCGGGCGCATAGGCATTGGCCGCTTCGATCGTGCTGATGTCGCGCAGGCGCAGTTCCTTCACAAGCCGGTCCTGGAGCGTTTGGTTGGCGCGCTCGACGCGACCCTTGGCCTGTGGGGTGTTGGCACAGATGATATCGATGTTGAGTTCATAAAGAGCCCGGCCGAACTGTGTCAGGCCGCTGCTTCTATCCTTCTCGGAACCATGGGTCGCTCGGAAAATGCCATGCTTGTCGCTGTAAAACGCAAGCGGCTTGCCCCATTCCCGCAGATACGCCTTTGCCGCGTGAAAGTAGTCGAACGTGTTCTCGGAGCCGGCAAAGCGCAGATGAAGCAGCTTGCCGGTCGCATCGTCGATGAAGACGAGCAGGGCGCATTTGGGCCCACGGTTCTCGAACCACCAGTGATGCGAGCCGTCGATCTGCACCATCTCGCCCAAGCAGTCTCGTCGCCCGCGCGGCTGATGCAGCCGCTGCTTGCGTTCACGGCGCGACGTCCAGATTCCAGCCTCCGTCATCCACTTTCGGAGCGTCTCCTTGCTGACCGCGAGCTGATGCCGTTCGATCAGCTTCTCGCGGGCAAGCGTTGGACCGAAGTCGATGTAGTGTTCGCGGATCAGCTGAAGCACGAAGTCGCGAACACCATCGACAATGCGATTGTTGGAACGCCGGCCACGCGCCTTGTGCCGGAGAGCTGCAGCGCCATCCACCTGGAACGTCTTCAACAGCCGCTGGACCTGACGAACTGAAACGTCGAGCAGGTTTGCCGCTGCAACGCCTGTCATTCGCTGCTCAATAACCTTCGACAGAACCTCGATACGCCGCAGCTCGCGTTCGCTCATCAGAACCAGTCCCAATCTGCAATCTCCCGCGCTCTCGAACGCGGGGAGATTGGCAAGGCAGGAGTGACATTCCTACTTTGCCAGATCCGGACATTTTAACTTAGCTGCTACAATTAAAAGTCGCATAAAAGGCAGTCTGGAATTTGCAGAAATTTCCAGAAAACCGCCACCCTCTTCACGGTCTCAGATCGCGTCGAACCTGCCGGCATCGCCAAAATCCGCGGACGACTTTCCTTGGATCGGGGTTGCGCGGTGTCAGAGTCGCTTCGGCATCCAGGCTATGCATTGTTCCAGGCGTTCCAACCTAGCCTTTTGCGAACGAAGCTGGTGACCTACGTTAAGCAGATTGGATTTGCCTTTGGAACCAGCCGCATTGATCAATTCGGATTCGAGCAAAGCTATCCGATCGCGCATCTGCTGAGCCTCCGTCAATCGTATTTCTCTAATCCAGCCTAGGCCGCGCATATTCAACGATCACCATCCATGCAGCGTGGATTAGCATCCGAAAACTAACGCCAGCAGATTCGAAAAACTCGCATTTTAAGCGTTGCTAAAATTCGCCGCGCTGTCCTACGTTTGCGCGCGTTCCCGACCGCAGATGACGGCACCTCTTTTCTCGCCCTTCTAGTTTCAGAATAATCTTAATTGACTTGGTAACGGCTCTTTCAGAGCCTCTAGCTAAAGAAACAGTGCCAATCTCCAAAGAAACAACATGACGCCTCGCGCCAAGCGTATTCTAGGCAAATCAATAGTCGTGACGATAATTGCAATCGTCGCGACCTTTGCTCTGTCGTTCACGGCAAGACTCGCCTTGCACATGCCGATCGATTGGCTGAGCTGGGTGGAATGCACCCTCATTCCCATCCTGATTGGAATGCCCGTCGGTGCCTACATCTTCGCCCAGTCGGAAACCATCCAAGACACCTGTGACAAGTTGGAGAAGTCGTATGCAGCCCTGAGAGAGACCCACGACAGGCTGGCGTTCGTGACTAGCCACGACCCGATGACGGGGCTTCTTAGCCGCGGCGGATTCATGGCAAGGATGGACAGGAAGCGCGATGAGGGTGAATACGACACGCTTCTCGTTATCGACCCCGATCACTTCGCCTTGTTCAATGACAAGCACGGACATTCCAAAGGTGACGAGGCCTTGGTTCGAATCGCAAAAGCGCTTGTCTATCTGACGCGCCCTGGCGATTCAATTGGGCGCCTTGGGGGCGAAGAGTTCGGGGTCCTGCTGCGAGGGGTCCGCAAAGAGCAGGCAATGACCATGGCGGAGAACATCCGCCGTCTTATCGAGGGGATGCCCTGGATCAAAGGACAACAGGACGATCTAAAGGTGACTGTCAGCATCGGGGGTGCGGAAATCCCTCCCAATGCAGATAGTCAGGATATCCTTCGCACAGCAGAACGATGCATTTTTGAAGCGAAACAGCGTGGCCGGAACCGCGTTTCGTTCGACTACGAAGCAATCAGATTCCGAGTCGTGACTTCATAGCCGACCTCGCTTCGGGCGGGTTCCTTCGGGTGCGGCGCTACTCAGTAAATCAACCATCGTGAGTTCAAAACGAGAGCCACACGCCGCAACAAATTGCCTTAAACGGAGCGCATCAAATTCCTGATGCCGTGCCAATCGGAAGCCGTAGTCTTCGATTTGTACCAGGCTGCCTCAACGCGAAGGCGGTTGTCGGTTGCGATGATCCGCCGCTGTCCCCCAGCAAAGGCGGCACTCTACGAAATCCATGATTTCCCTCGGGCGCGACGCGGCTCCTTCCCATCAAGCCGTCATCGCCGTGACAACACATGCTGCGATAGTCGCAACCGACCTCGATCAGTGGCCTCTTACACAGACAAGCCGTTCAGCAGGTCGGGGGAAATGAAATGAACGCCGAAGTTTTCAGCAGCCCCATCTTCGTGAGGCGTGCCACGGTTATCGTGCAAGAGATTGCCGGCCTTGCGGACGCAATCGATTTTCTCGATGAATGGCCGGAAGATCGCAGAGACTTGATCCATCAAACCGCCCTTCGGGCGTGCTTTGACGCCCACGACGGGCACAAGCCTATAGGCGCGGCCCACAATGCCTTTCTCGGCTTTGCGAAACGGGCCGGGATTTTGGAAGACCCAAACTCCGCGATGCAATGGGTCGCTGCCTGCAAATCGGGAAGCGGAAAGGTGCAGGTGTAGACTGGCGCTTGGGTGAGATTGGTCGAAAGAAGGCAGCGCCGAGCCTTGGAAGCCGGCGCAACCCAAATTCGCCAGTTCCCTTGTGGCGCAGCCGGCGCGACTTGCCGGTGGCCGAGTTCATCGCCTTGAAGCAGAGCGGATGCGACTGGCGAGGCAGGTCAGGCGATCTTAATATCCGCTGCACCGGGAGCTTGCTGAATGGCGTCCTTCGTGACCTTTCGACGGCAGGGACGGCCAGACGGGGTAGGACCTTAGCCGAATCCCGACCTGACCCAAATCAATTCGCGCAGAATGGTTCGATCCAATCGCCACTTGCTCTGGACGCAGGCTATCGACAGCACAGGTCGGCGATCCCGTTACGCGAGACGCGATGTCTCTTCGAAATACGCGCCGATGATGGAGGCGACACTCTTGCGGGCAACCGGCGGGCTGAACAGGAACCCTTGCAACTCGCCGCATTTTTCGGCGCGCAATGCCTCCAACTGCACGACCGTCTCCACCGCCTCGGCCGTGGTATCGATGCCGAGGTTGGTGCCGAGGCCGATGACGGCACGGACGATGGCGAGCGACTCTGGACACCGGCCGATCTCGCGGACAAACGACCGGTCGATCTTGAGGCCATTGAATGGAAACTGCCTGAGGTAGCTCAGGCTGGAGTAGCCAGTGCCAAAATCGTCGAGCGCAATGCGCACGCCGAGCGATCGAAGTTGCTTGAGAATGGCGAGGTTGGTGCTGCTCTCGGCCAGCAGCACCGACTCCGTGATCTCAATCTCCAACTGGTGCGCCTCCAGCCCGCTGCCGGCCAGGGCCAGTCCTCCTCCGACGAGATTCCCTTTGCGGAACTGCACCGGCGAGACGTTGACGGACAGCACCAGATCGCGCGGCCAGGGCCAGTCCTCCCGGCATGCCATCGCAAATACCCAGCGGCCGAGTTCGTCGAGTTTGCCGGTTTCCTCTGCGATCGGGATGAAATCCGCGGGCGACACCATGCCGCGGCGCGGATTTTGCCAGCGCAGCAGGGCCTCGAACCCGCGGAGCTTTCCGGTTTGGGTCCGGATGATTGGCTGGCAATGCAACTCGAACTCGCGTTCGATCTCGGCGCCGCGCAGCTCTATCTCCAGCGCACGCCGCTCGCGCTGGCGCATGTCCATCCCGGCTTCGAACCAGCGGAAGGTACCCTTGTCCGATTGCTTCGCTCGATAGAGGGCGAGATCGGCGCATTTCAGTAGGCTGTCGATGTCGGCGGCGCCGTCCGGGACCAGCGCAGCGCCGATACTCGCGCCGATCACTATCTCGGCGCCGTCGACCTGAAGCGGCGGAGTGATCGGGATGTCAAAGCTAGTTTATCTTGCAGCTGGAGCCGTCCGCCGCCGACCGGGCTAGGCAACCCTGACCATCTCCATCCGGTCGGCGGCTTGCGTCTTCGTACTTTGCAAATATTGTAACTTGCGAACGAAGTAATAATCGCATTTATAAGTTGGCTACTTTGTCTCACTTTAAATAGCATTGACAAAAATGCAGCCAATCACTTGCTCAGTTTCGGGAGACCCGAATGTCGTTTTGCCTACCTGACGGCCCCAATGTCGCCGTATAGGGCACGCCGTCAATGGTGAAATTCGTCTGCGGCCGAGACGAGCTCGGCAACACTTCCTTGTAGTGCATTCCGCGCATCAGGTCCATTGACGCCCGTTGATTGCCGTGTTGCCAGCCCGAGACGTAGATGTTTAGCTCTGGCACTGGAGGCGGCGCGTAAGGCATGTATGGTGCCCCAAAGATCGACGCTGCGGCGCCTTGCTCCCACGATGGGCCTGGCTGATTGACGCTGGGCGCCGGTGAAGGCGCACCCTGCCAAAAACTCGACGAGTTGGCCCCCCAATTCTGGGGCGGCGCCTGGTTCCATTGATCGACGCCCGCCCAAACCTCCGCCGAATTGTGACTGGGCGGTGGAGAGGCGCCGCGCCACCCTGCCTCCGTCGCATCATACGAGTCCCAAAGGTGGTCTTGATTGTAACTCGACACCCGCGACGGGGACGATTCGTGCTCTGGCTGATTGACGCTAGGCGCCGGCGAAGGCACACCCTGCCAAAAACTCGACGAGTTGGCCCCCCAATTCTGGGGCGGCGCCTGGTTCCATTGATCGACGCCCGCCCAAACCTCCGCCGAATTGTGACTGGGCGGTGGAGAGGCGCCGCGCCACCCTCCCTCCGCCGCATCATACGAGTCCCAAAGCTGGTCTTGATTGTAACTCGACACCCGCGGCGGGGACGACTCGTGCTCTGGCTGTCTAGCGCTACCCTCCGCAGCCCCCGACGTACCCTCCCCAAGAGTCTGACGGTAGTTCTCAATCATGCGCAGCCCTGCCGCGACCCGCTTGTCACCCCCACAAAGTTCCTGGGCATAATTCTTGAGCGCCTCGCCGCTGACTCCACAGAGAGACAAGCCGTAAACGCTGTGAAGCCTGTCAGATAGCTTCCGGAGCCCGGAACCATATTCGACCACGGTATGACCCGCTATAGTGTTACCAGCCCGAGCGAAATCACCCGCCCTCTGGATGAGGTCATCGTCTCCAGGAGCGAACTGATACCGCCTCCCAGTGCCCGCCTGCGACGAACCCTCCCCGGAAGTCCCACGGTACCGCTTAAGCATGTTCAGCCCCTTCACGACTTGGCTTTCACCTGCGCACAGTGTGCGAGCATAGCTCTTTAGCGACTCGCAGCTGAGGCCAGAGAGAGACAACCCATAAACGTCGTGAAGCCTTTCAGATAGTTTCCGAAGGCCTGAACGGAACTGATCTACGGCCGCACGCCCAGATCTCTGCAACTCCATATTACCCGCGCTCTGGATGAGGTCCTCGTCTCCAGGGGCGGCCCTATACCTCCTCCCATGATCCGGAACGTTCGGCTGGGCCGCCCCTTCGAGGTGCTGCTCAAAGTGGCCTTGCGCAGCCTCCTCAGGTTGTTCCGCCTGCCCCGCCTGCTGCTGCGCCGCCAAGGCGAAGTACGCATTCGGATCGAATCCAAATAGATTGAAGTTGCTCGGGTCCATCATAGTCTCCTAAGGTGCATGCATCACGTATGCATGGGCCCCAGACGCTACTCTGGTTAACTGTCCAAGAACTGACGAACGCCTACGGTCCTTCAGAAAACTGGACCAGTCCTTTTTGTCTGGTTCTTACTGCGCGCAATTAGCTCTAAGAATTCATATCGGTAGCACTCTCCGGTATCGAGTGCTAAAAAATTCGTGCCGCCCTCTTGAAATGCGTGTTTCAGATGATATGGGGCGAGCGGCGAGGGTGTGGCATCCTTCGGCGCTCCAAGATCATCCAGCAGAAGGAGCGTCCCCATGTCGCAATCTTTTGACGCGAGCCGGTCCCTTACCGCTCTTGAACAAGATAACACGATCGTCGCCGTCATCGAAATGAGCAAGGCGAAGTGGCTGGTCGCCGCGCTGGTTCCGGGCTTCAAGCGCCAGCCGCTCAAGAAGCTCGATGCCGATGCGCCAGCTCTGTTGAAACTGCTGCAGCGCTGGCGCGACGAAGCCGGCCAGGCCGGGCACCCGATCAAGCGCATCGCCGTCGCCTATGAGGCGGCTGGCGACGGCTTCTGGTTGGCGCGCTGGCTGCGGGGACAAGCCATCGAGGCCTACACCATCCACCCCGCCAGCGTTGCAGTGTCGCGCGAGCACCGCCGCGCCAAGACCGATCGCCTCGACACTGAGCTATTGATGCGTGCCTTTCTTGGCTGGCTGCGCGGCGAAAAGCGCCATTGCACCATGGCGGCGATCCCGACCATGGAAGAGGAGGACTCGCGGCGACCGAGCCGCGAGCGCGAGCGCCTGGTCGGCGAGCAGACGCGGCTCGTCAACCGCATCAAGGCGATCCTCGCCCGCTTCGGCATCCGCCACTTGCGGTTGAGCCTGCGCCAGGCTGCGGACAGGCTCGAGGCCGTCCGTACAGCTGAGGGGACGGCGCTGCCGCATAACACCCGCGCCGAGCTCCACCGTTTCCTCGAGCGGCTCAGCCTGGTGCGCCAGCAGATCCGCGCCATCGAACAGGAACGGGAGCGCAAGCTCGCCACCGGCCCGGCGGCGGAAAACGACCCGCACGCGATGGTTCGCCTTATCGCACGCATCATCGGCATCGGCGTCGAGACGGCGGACATGTTGGTCCACGAGATCCTGTCACGCGGCTTGCGCGACCGCCGCGCCGTAGCGCGCTATGCCGGGCTCACCGGGTCGCCGGACGAGAGCGGCCAGCGCCGCCGTGAGAGGGGGCTGGCACGTGCCGGCAACGCCCGCGTGCGGCGCGGCATGATCCAACTGGCGTGGCGGTTTCTGAGCTTCCAGAAGGACAGCAACCTCGCCCAATGGTTCCAGGCGCGCACGAGCGACGGCCGCAAAACCACACGTAAGACGATGATCGTGGCACTCGCCCGCAAGCTTTTGATCGCCCTGTGGCGTCTCGTCACCACCGGCGAGGTGCCGAACGGCGTCGTCTTGCGTTTGGCATCATGAGGGCACGTGGAAAAAGGAGAACAACGCATACCCCAGTTGGCGGGCCTTTAGCAGGGTCTGCTGATGACGATCCGAGGTGGCGGCAACCCGAGGAATTACATGGTCTTTGAGCCGCGTTTCAGAATGGGCCCGCCGCCCGGAGCTTCGCCACCGATGCGCATGCTGCATCATGGTCGGATCATCGGGATCCACCGCATACAAGTCTGCCGCGCGACCTCCGCGCCTGCTCATGGCGAGCTCGCCTCGGAATCCATCAATGGGTCCCGCAGGAAGGCCCCACCCCGTGGCTAGGCAGCCTGCCGCCATGCTCGTGACCGTCAAAGACAAGTCGCTTCGCGATGGCCTGCAGCCATCCTTGACCGTCACTGCGCGCGGCGGTCAGTCAGAAAGCCCAAAGGCCCGGGACGAGGAGATGGTCGCCAATCGGGCCGAGAAGGAGATGAGGAAAACGAACCAGGATCAAGCCTGACAAATCATAGCCCCATACAGGTAATTCCCGGACAGCCTTTTCGCTAAATCTAGTACAGCGGTGGCGGACGCGGCATTATGACTCGGGCGTGTCGGGTTGAGGTGGGTGGCGGTTTGGCGTGCGGCATGATTCCATCAGACCATGTCGGAGCCACCCGATTCTCGAACGCTGACCCCTGCGGGCCTGCTCGACGTGATCGTGGCAGTTGCGGGCGGAGGTCGCCGGGCTTCGCGCCGAGAATGCGGCTCTGAAGGATGAGATACGGCGTCTGAAAGGTCTACCGCCGCGCCGACGCTGAAGCCGAGCGGGATGGAGCAGTCGTCCAAGCGGAGCTCGCCTGCGGCAACGGGTCCGAAGCGGGTGGTCCGCTATGGTTTTGCCCCGGTTACTCCCAGCCGACGACAGATAATTCTGGGCTCGGGCCCTCAGGCAGCTGGCTGACCGTCGCTTGATCTCCGGGCGAAATGCCGTCCGAATTTCTCCGCCCAGCTTCGAATGGTGTGATGCGTGACGATGATACCGCGGGCCGACACCATGTCCTCAACCATGCGGAGGCTGAGCGGAAGGCGAAAGTAGAGCCATACTGCGTGCGCAATGAACTCGGGCGGGAAAGCGGTGGCGACGATAAGCGGATCATGAGCAACTTTCTGACATCGTCCATGTACGCACATTCTTCATCAGCCGTCAGTTAACTTTACGGGGCCTTCAGATCACCATGCTGAAGCAGAAGAAATTACCAAGGCTCTAATCGCCTGGATGACAGTTCAGCGGCAGGACAAACCTAACAATTGTCCCACACACGACAATTGTGCGCCCTGTGGGTTGAGGCTCGTGCGCGAGAGCCTCTTATCGATAAGCGACTGGACCCTATGGAACTTCCGAGTTTCTTCGAACACCTTTACATATGTGGCACGAAAGTTGCTGTTCCTCCTTGCGGCGTGCTGACACCAGGAAGCCTGGCGTACGGCAACATGACTGGAGTGGCATCCGCCAAACCAGTTCAGGTACTCACACGGAAAAGGAATGCACCATGCAGAAGAAGATCGCAGAAACCACCACGGTCATCCGTACGACCGGCACGGTCTAAATGACCTGGCAGAGAGGCAATGCGCCACCCTCCTCAATCGAAAACGGTGAGCAATATGGTCGATTTTGTACAGTCGAATGCGTTTGCGTTGATTTCGGAGGCGGTTGGCGCCCACGCAATTACATCGGCGTGCTTTATGCGACGCTGGGCAAGCCTGGTGGCGATGCGCCGGACTATCCTGGATAGACCAGCGGATCAGGTCCTGATGGGTCGACATCCGTTTTTGGGGCGTCGCGTCATTGGCGCGGTACCGGATCGCCGCCACATGGCCAAAATCGCAGCTTCGGGCCGATTAGGCCGAATACGCAGCCGCGTTCATGGCCAAAGCGGGCACGTCTTCTCGGCCTGCCGAACGCGATCCAATTCGTCGCCTAGATGACATCGCCATCGAAAAGCGCTGGCAAGGCGAGCGGCTCAAGCTGGCACGGGTTTTGCCCAGCGGTTGTTGGAGCGGCGCCACGACCGCCAGCCTTGGGAGCTTCGTTGCCGATCGCGTCATGCGTCGTTTGTTTAGTGAGGTGAAATGCGATCTGGAGTTCTAATTTGGGGTGGGGCAATAGTTGCGTTCGCCGCATGCGGTGCAGCCAATTCGGCCAATCTCAACAGGATGGTCGAGCCGGGACCGGCGGTCTGGGACTGGACCGGAGGATATATTGGCGTCCACGGCGGCGGAGGCTATGGCGGCACGTCCTTTAGTGATCCTTATGGCCCATCGATTTATGGAGACGTCGTCAGCACTCCGGTGTTCCTGGCCGGAGGCCAGCTCGGCTACAATTGGCAAAGAGATAGGTTGGTATTCGGCGCCGAACTCGACGCGAGCTACGCTGTCTCCGACGGCACAAACAGCTGCTTTGCCTTCTCAGGCACTGCTGTAATAGACACCTGCCACGCAGGTCCGAACTCCTTTTTCACAGCGACCGCACGTGTCGGGTACACGTTTGGCCCGCAGGGCCAAATGCTGGCCTACGTCAAGGCAGGCGTAGCTTGGCAAAACAATCGTGGCGAGATCGCCAACAACAACGAATTTTTGAGGCAGGACTTCCCTGGGTTCGGACGGCACACAACACATTTCGATTATGGTCGCTTCGGTTGGAGCCTCGGAGCTGGCGTTGAGCAAGCGCTCTCGCCTGATTGGTCTGTCAAATTCGAGTACGACTATATGGGTTTTAGCGGGACGCGTTTAACGACTCCTTCGACCGTGCAGTACCCACCTCTTGGATTCGTCTCCACCAGCAGCAGCAATTTATCTAGTAGCTATCACGTGGGAAAGGTCGGCCTGAATTACCATTTTGGCGTCTCCCCGCGATCTATGGGACGGAATGATACACTACTCTCGGACGGGGCGACAGAAGCCCAGCCTATTGTATATACAGGCGATTGGTCCTTCGAGGGTGGCTCACGGGCCTGGCTCAGCCGGGGGATATTTCAGTGGGATTACATCCTTGCGCCACCAACACTTGGGGATGAGAGCATCCCCAGCTCAAGGCTGACGTACAGGGGGTTGGACGGCCTTTCGGGCGAATTTTTCGGACGCCTTGATAGCCCCTGGGGGATATTCTTGAAGGGCAACATTGGCGCCGGACGCTTCGACAAAGGACGGATGAACGACGAAGATTCGAGCATTGACAAACTCGCCTACAGCAACACCTTACACGGCCAAGCAAATGGAAAGTTCGCGTACTACACGGCTGATGCGGGCTTCAACTTTCTGCGCGGTAGCACCTATAAACTGGGTGCATTCGTCGGATGGACCTATTACGGCCAGAAGTCGGATTCGATCGGATGCGTGCAGATCGCTTCGCCGTTCGCTCCATGCCAGGTGCCAATGCAGCCTCTGATCACTGGCCGCCAAGAATCCGATTGGAATGCGCCGCGCATCGGCCTTTACGCCGAGACTATGCTGCTTGAGCGCTGGCGTGTGAGCGCCGATGTTGCTTACCTGCCGTGGACGGACTTCCGTGGTCGTGACGACCACTTTCTTCGGTCTAGACCAACTTTCTACGATCAGCGGGGGCAAGGTGGCGGGGGCGTTCAGGTGGAAGGAGCACTATCCTACTTCTTCAACAAGAATTTCGGCATCGGCATTGGTGCCCGGTACTGGGCAATGTGGACGAAGAACAACAGCAGTGTTACCTATAACTGCATCTGCGATGACGTCGGCAACATTGTTAAGCAGCCTGCTCTTGCTAAGTACAGCATGGAGCGATGGGGCACGTTCATAGAGCTCTCCTACAGGTTTGACTGAAACGTATATTTATGGCTTGAAGTCTGTTTAAACCGCTGTTGCCGCAAAGAGCACCCGATTGCGCGGTGTTGGCCTGTAGCAGCTGGGGAAGGCTTCTCCCCAAACTTGAAGAGGGGTCGCATGGGAGGCAAAACCTCAGGCCGAGTGCCAAAGACGACAGTTGGCGACCTATCGGTCGTTTCACATTGGTCAATCCTGCGCGATGGTAGGTGCGACGCGCCATCGCCGCGCCTCCAGGTCACCGGCGCCGCCGATGTATCAAGTTGGTCCGGGGGGACGCTCCTGCTTTCGAGTTAGCGTCGCACGAAGATGTTTTCTCGGCAATGGACGCATGCTGGCTCGCCTATGCAAGGTTCATGGGTAGGTTACCGCCGGAGGAGGCTGTGGCGGAAGCCTAGAAGGGCACTCCGGAGATGAAGCTCGTTGCGCTTCGCACCACGCCAATCTCTGTCGGCGGCCGATTGGCCGCCCGCGCGGCCGGCGCCCCGCTCACGACAATCGACCAGACGATGGAGCAACTACACTTGGCCTCACTCGGTGACGTCTCGCCATTCGTCCTGAGGGCGCCGACGCCGACACCATTTCACGCCGGTCGTCTGCTCGATCTCGATTTCGCCGTCCCGCAGGCGGTGCTGCCCGCCACGTGATCGGGCAGCCGCTGATCGGGTTGGAGCTGGACAGGGCTCTAGCCGCCGGTAACGCCCATCCATTGCATGTGTAATGCATAGCAAGTGACATCGTAGGGCGTTGTGCGACCTTCGTCAGCATCGAATTAGTGGCCCCGGCAACGCCGATCATAGAAGTCCGCTTGTGCCTCACTTGCAGGCAGTTCTCACATTCGATATCGCCATGATGTTCGGACCATGGAGGTCAGACGCGGCCCGACTTGCCATTGAGGTCACCAGGACGAATGCTGTGCCGCACGCCTCGCCGGGGCGGTCTGCCCCGCGTCCCGCCTCAGGCGGCGCTATGTTGACGCTCCTTAGGCGCCCTGTTGAACCGGTCTCGGCGTCCGAACCGGCTCGACGATGAAATGAAATGTCCTGCGGCGGACATTTCATCGTATGCGCTTTGTACGTCCTCCTTTGCTTTGACCGCATACGCGGCGCGGCTAACGCCGGAATTGATAAAGTTCTCGGCGGGAGAGGGACCGTTAGCAGGGAAGGTTCAGGCGGCTCGGGTCTGAAGCGAGGGTCAGATGCCGCCCATGCACAGATACTTCATCTCCAGATAATCCTCGAGCCGGTGGCGCGACCCCTCCCGCCCGATCCCGGACTGTTTCACGCCGCCGAAAGGGGCTGCCTCAGACGACATTCGCCCGGTATTGATGCCGATCATGCCGTATTCCAGCGCTTCGGCCACACGCCAGACGCGTTGCAGATTGGAGGCGAAGAAATATGCGGCGAGGCCATAGATCGTGTCGTTGGCCGCGCGCACCACCTGGTCCGGATCTTCGAAGCGGATGATCGGCGCCAGAGGCCCGAAAGTCTCCTCCCGGGCCACCTCCATGTCGCTGGAGATACCGGTCAGAACCGTGGGCTCGAAGAACGTGCCGTGGGAACCGATCCGCTCCCCTCCGCATTGAATTACGCTGCCCTTCGCCACGGCGTCGGCGACATGCGCCTCAATTTTGGCAAGGGCATGCTTGTCGATCAGCGGCCCGATCGAAACGCCTTCCCCGAAGCCGTCGCCCACCGAAAGCTGGCTATCATGAAAAACAGGACGCCCTTGAGGCCTAGCCGCCGCGCACTCTGTGTATCTGCCCTAACCTGATCAGCGAAAGCCTTGCCGGTGAGGACGGTGCGCGCTTCTTCGGCATTGATGCCGACCTCCTTAGCAAGCTCGACCAGGGTACATATCGCCCAGCGTCTTACGGTCGCTGAAATAGGCTCTGAACAGGCGCTCCTCCATCCCCGTTTGTACGCCAAGGCGTGCGTGCGAAGTGGATCAGTCGGTGTGCATCGAACGAGTTGCCGTAGCGCCCTCGATCGAAGTTGTATTCGAGTCCTTCATGCGCGCCGTGCGAACGCATTTCCGACAAGGTATCATTGAGATTCTTGTTCGTGATGGGTGGCGCATCCGGGCTGATAGCTGCGCCAGTTGACCTCCACCTGGTTTGCGATGTTCGAACCCGGACAGCGCGTTGTCGAAGCGATGTTTGGCGATGTAGCACCAGGGGCAGACCATATCCGACCAGATCTCCACTTCATGGCTTTCTGATTACTGGCTCCTCGCGAGCGTCCGTGAGTGGCGAGATGAATATCGATGTTCATGCGCACGTCCATGAGCTTCCATGTCGGATTGCAAATGGCCGGCAGTGCCAGGAGCGGCCCGCACAAACTCTCTGCTCGACACTTTATCGAACAGAAACTTTGCCGGATGTCCTTTGGACAGTTTCATGCCGAGCTTCGTCCTTCCATAGGAACCAACCGCTAACCCGCCGTCGGCGGGACCGTCCTTGAGGAACGCGCTGCGCACCAAAGTCCAGTCGAGGTCGGAGTCTGCAACCAATTCGCCGGTCGCCTTGATGTCGTCGTAGGAACTCCGTGCGATTACCTTGAACAGCGTCACCAAAGCCTTCGATTTCAAGCCGAAGCCATCTTCTGGATCGCGGTAGCTCGCGGTCGAAACCTGGATAAGTCGCCCGAAATTCAGTTCGTTCATGATCGAAATCACGTTCCGAGGTTCATTCGTGACTACACAATGGAACGACCGACCGATTACGGTTGACGGCAATACATAGCGAGTCATCGCATCCAATCGTACGTGAGGCGCATTCGTAATTGTGCCTGGCCGCGCGATGCTACGTTGCGTTATCCAGCGAGACTAGCCAATGACGCCCACGAAGCTGTTAATCGGGCAGATCGCCGTTGTGTTCGCGATCGTCATTCTTGGGGTGTGGACGTCGACGCAATGGTGCGCTCACATGCTCGGCTATCAGTCGCCGCTTGGCGTCCCATGGTTCGTCGTAGCCGGCTGGCCGATCTACAAGCCGTGGAAACTGTTTGAATGGTGGTTCCATTTCGACGCCTACGCGCCCGAGATATTTGATCAGGCCGGCGCGCTGGCCGGCGCCAGCGGGTTCTTGGGTTGCGCAGCCGCGATCGCTGGTTCGCTCTGGCGCGCGCGGCAAAGAGGGTTGGTTTCCACCTACGGCTCCTCGCGATGGGCCACGACGCTAGAGATCGAGAAGGCAAGGCTGTTTCTGCCGGCCGGAGTTTTCCTGGGCAAATTGAAGGATCGGTATCTTCGCCATGATGGGCCGGAGCATGTGATGGCCTTTGCTCCGACACGTTCAGGCAAGGGAGTCGGATTGGTCGTTCCGACGCTCCTTTCCTGGACTGGCTCGGCCGTCATTCATGACATCAAAGGCGAGAACTGGCAGCTGACCTCAGGCTGGCGGTCGAAGTTCTCATACTGCCTTTTGTTCAATCCGACCGATCCACGATCGGCGCGCTATAATCCGCTGCTGGAAGTGCGCAAAGGTCCAAACGAGGTCCGCGACGTTCAGAACATTGCCGACGTCTTGGTCGATCCGGAAGGTGCGCTCGAGCGACGAAATCATTGGGAGAAGACCAGCTATTCACTGTTGGTCGGCGCGATCCTGCACGTGCTCTACGCCGAAGAGGAAAAGACGCTTGCACGCGTCGCCACTTTCCTGTCGGACCCTCAACGTTCGTTTGCCTCGACACTGAAGCGCATGATGACGACAAACCACCTCGGCGCGGCGAACAAGCCTCAGGTCCATCCCGTTGTAGCCTCGGCAGCACGCGAGGTGCTCAACAAGTCAGAGAACGAGCGTTCAGGCGTTCTCTCGACTGCAATGTCGTTCCTCGGTCTCTATCGCGATCCGACCGTGGCCGCGGCAACATCGGCCTGCGACTGGCGCATTGCAGACCTTATGGATGCCGAACGGCCGATGTCGCTCTATCTCATCGTTCCGCCGTCGGACATCTCGCGCACCAAGCCGCTGGTTCGACTGGTCCTCAATCAGGTCGGAAGACGGCTGACCGAGCGCCTGGAGGGTGATCCGAAGAAGAGCCGGAAACATCAACTGCTCATGATGCTGGACGAGTTCCCGGCGCTCGGCCGCCTCGATTTCTTCGAGACGGCGCTCGCCTTCATGGCGGGTTACGGCATCCGCGCCTATCTGATCGCGCAATCCTTGAACCAGATTTCCAAGGCGTACGGCGAGAACAACGCCATTCTCGATAATTGCCATGTGCGAATTGCCTTTTCCTCAAATGATGACCGCACGGCCAAACGGATTTCGGACGCGCTCGGCACAGCGACGGAACTCAGATCAATGCGCAACTATGCCGGCCACCGGCTGGCACCTTGGTTGTCGCACGTCATGGTCAGCCGCCAGGAGACTGCTCGTCCGTTGTTGACGCCAGGCGAAGTGATGCAATTGCCGCCCTCGGACGAACTAGTGCTGGTTTCGGGATTGCCGCCGATCCGCGCTCAGAAGCTGCGCTATTACCAGGATCAGAATTTTACCGAGCGGGTACTTCCTTCACCGGTGCTGCGCGACGATCCCTACGCGGACTGCCCCACGTCGAGCCCGGATGACTGGAGTGGACAAGTGCGCAGCTTCGACCGCCGTCTTGCCACCGACGACGAGAACGCCGGCGCGACAATTGAAGGTGAGGGCGGCGTTCAGCAGCAGCGCCATCCCGGTTTGCCTGAAGAACAAACCGTAATCGCTAAAGAGCCTGATCAGAGCGATCTGTTCGACTCCACGGACGACGATGGCGAGGCGGTAACCGACAAGCGCGTCATGGACCGGATTTCTAATGCCGCCCGCGCCTACGGCATCAATGAGGGCAGGGGCGACGACAAGGACATCGTTCCCGGCTTCTGAAAGGCCGCTCCAGGCAAAGCGCACGTCAGCGTAGATAACGGCCATAAGCGATTTTGAGCATCTGGCCGATGCTTGTTCGCATCGCCGGCGCAATGCCGGCCCGTCAGAACGAGCCGCTATGAAGTCCCACCGCATTCGTCATCAGTTTCTTCTCGAGCCGGAGCTCAGCGAGAAACTGGACAACCTCAGCCGCAACCCCTCGACCACCAAATCCGCGGTCGTGGCAAAGGCGATCGAAGCCTTTATCGAGCGGCGGGGCGAGAATGAGCTCGACCGGCGCTATGGTGTAAGGCTCGATCGTCTTTCCCGCGACCTTGGTCATGTCACGCGCGATGCAGAGATGATCCTGGAGAGCCTGGCGCTCTTCATCCGCTTTTCGATCACGCTCCATGCTCATACGCCGGTCCCCGACAAGGCAACGCAGGCGATTGCCCAGGAGCGTTTCGACAAATTCGTCGAGCAGGTCGGACGGCAGATCGCTTCCGGGAAACGCTCGCTCGGCAAGGAGAATAGCGGGGGAGGCGAAGGATGAGCTCTCATCCCGAAGTCGACCATCGCCGGCGCGCGATGTTGCGCACCGCAATGGGCCCGGCGATCACCGACGCGCTGGCAGATACGTTGGTCATCGAGGTGATGGTCAATCCTGATGGTGCGCTGCGGCTCGACCGTCTCGGAGAAGGCCGGATCGACACTGGCGTGTCCATGCACCCGTCGGAAGCGGAGCGCATCATCCGTCTGGTCGCATCCCATGTGCGCGCCGAGGCGCATGCCGACAATCCGATCGTCAGCGCCGAACTGCCGTCGGGCGAGCGCTTTGAGGGCCTGCTGCCACCGGTGGTGCTGGCGCCATGCTTTGCCATCCGCAAGCCGGCCGCAAAGCTCTACACGTTAGACAACTATGTCGCAGACCGGATCATGCTGCCGCTGCAGGCCGATGCCCTTAAAAAGGCGATACGCGAGCGTCGCAACATCCTGGTCGCTGGCGGCACATCATCCGGCAAGACGACCCTTGCCAATGCGCTCTTGGCCGAAGTCGCCGAATGCGACGAGCGGGTAATCCTGATCGAGGATACGCGCGAATTGCAATGTGCGGCCAAGGACTGCGTTGCCTTGAGAACAAGGCGCGGCTCGGTCACCCTCGCCGATCTCGTTCGCTCGACGCTACGCCTTCGACCCGATCGCATCATCGTCGGCGAAGTCAGAGGCTCGGAAGCGCTCGACATGCTGAAGGCCTGGAACACCGGGCATCCCGGCGGCATAGCCACCGTCCACGCCAACTCGGCACGCTCTGCCCTTTATCGCATCGAGCAACTCGCTCAGGAAGCCGTCGTCACTGTCCCCCGTCGGCTCATCGCCGATGCGATAGATCTGATCGTCTTCATCGCCGGGCGTGGATCCTCGCGCCGCATCGACGCGATCGCCGAGGTCACCGGTCTCGACGGCAGCGGCGACTACGCCGTCACCCAACTCATGCTTCCCCAACTCCAACAGTTCTGAAAGGCCAGTTCATGCGCAAGAAGCTTCGCTTTCTTTCGTCCGCCGCGCTCGCGTTCTGTCTTACGGCTCCAGCACACGCTGCCGGCTCTGGCATGCCGTGGGAACAGCCGCTGCAGCAGATACTGGAATCGGTGCAGGGACCGGTGGCCAAGATTGTCGCGGTGATCATCATCATCACCACCGGTCTGACCCTAGCCTTCGGCGACACGGCAGGCGGTTTCCGCAGGCTGATCCAGATCGTGTTCGGACTGTCGATCGCCTTCGCGGCATCGAGTTTCTTCCTCTCCTTCTTCTCCTTCGGCGGCGGGGCACTCGTCGGATGAGCACTGGAGAGCAACACATTGAGGGCTTCGAGGTGCCGGTCCACCGGGCATTGACGGAGCCGATCCTGCTGGGCGGTGCGCCACGAGCGGTGGCAATCCTCAACGGCACGGTTGCCGCGGCGATAGGCCTTGGCTTGCAGCAGTGGATTGCTGGACTGGTGCTTTGGATCGCGGGCCACACGTTAGCGGTCTTCGCTGCCCGTCGCGATCCGGACTTCGCCAGTGTGCTTGTCCGCCACCTTCGTCTGAGGGGGTGGCTTGCATGCTGAACCTGTCGGAATATCGCGGCAAAGCCGACCGGCTCGCCGACCATCTGCCCTGGGCTGCATTGGTGGCGCCGAGCATCGTGCTGAATAAGGACGGCAGCTTTCAACGGACGTTGCGGTTCCGCGGTCCCGATCTCGAAAGCGCGACGGAAGCCGAACTCATGGGCATTTGCGCCCGGGCGAACAATGCCCTGAGAAGGCTCGGGTCAGGCTGGGCACTGTTCTTCGAGGCCGAGCGCGTCGAAGCGCTTGGCTATCCGCACTCGCATTTCCCCGACGCGGCCACATGGCTGGTCGACGAAGAACGCCGCGCCGCTTTTGAGGGCAAGGTCGCGCATTTCGAAAGCCAGTATCACCTGACCGTGGTGTTCATGCCACCGCCGGACAGCCACGCTCGGGCGGAAAGCGCGCTCGTCGATACCCATCGTTCGGAGGGCGAAAGGGACTGGCGCCAGGAGCTGGCGCGGTTTCGAGATGAGACCAACCGCCTTCTGGATCTCCTGTCGGGCTTCATGCCCGAAGTGCGCGTGCTCGACGATGCCGAGACGCTGACCTATCTGCACGGCACCGTCTCCACCCGCCGCCATCCTGTCGCCGTGCCGGAAACGCCAATCTATCTCGACGGCATTCTGGTCGATGCGCCGCTCACCGGCGGATTGGAGCCGACGCTGGGCGAGCGGCATCTGCGCACGCTCACCATCCTTGGTTTTCCCAACCTCACCCGGCCCGGACTCCTCGATGCCCTCAATCATCAGGATTTTGCCTATCGCTGGATGACGCGCTTCATCCCGCTCGACAAGACGCAAGCTACGAAGACGCTAACACGGCTCCGGCGGCAGTGGTTTGCTAAGCGCAAGTCGATCGTCGCCATCTTGCGCGAGGTTGTCACCAACGAGCCCGTCCCGCTTGTCGACAGCGATGCCGACAACAAGGCGCTCGATGCCGACGAAGCACTTCAGGCATTGGGCGGCGATCATGTCGGCTTCGGCTATCTGACCACGACCGTGACGGTATTGGATGAGGACCGTCAAGTCGCCGCGGAAAAACTTCGCGCCGTCGAGCGCATCGTCAATGGGCTCGGCTTCACCACGATCCGCGAAAGCGTCAATGCGGTCGAGGCGTGGCTCGGCTCATTGCCAGGCCAAGTCTATGCCAATGTGCGGCAGCCGCTCGTTCACACGTTGAACCTTGCCCATCTAATGCCGCTGTCGTCGGTGTGGGCCGGTCCGGTTGCGAATGAGCATCTCACCAAAGCCACCGGCACCGAAGCCCCGCCGCTTCTCGTGGCCGAGACCAGCGGGTCGACACCGTTCCGGCTTTGCACCCATGTCGACGATGTCGGCCACATGCTGATCGTCGGCCCGACCGGCGCCGGCAAGTCGGTTCTGCTTGCCATGATTGCTCTGCAGTTCCGACGCTATGCCGGCGCGCAGGTCTATATCTTCGACAAAGGCAATTCGGCCCGCGCCGCAACGCTTGCCATGGGCGGCGAACACCATGCGCTGGGGGCTGCAGGCGCGCTCGCCTTTCAACCGCTGCGCAGCATCGGCGATCAGGCCACCCACAGTTGGGCGGCCGAATGGATCGCCGGGCTCATTGCCCATGAAAACGTCACCGTCACGCCAGAGGTGAAAGAGGCAGTCTGGTCGGCGCTCACCAGTCTTGCCACCGCGCCGGTTGAGGAGCGCACGCTGACCGGCCTGTCGGTCCTGCTTCAGTCCAACGCCCTGAAGTCCGCTTTGATGCCCTACACGCTCGACGGTCCCTTCGGTCGGTTGCTCGATTCTGATGACGATCGGCTGGCCTTGTCCGATGTGCAGTGTTTCGAGACCGAGGAGCTGATGCACAGCCAGGGCGCTGTCCTGCCGGTACTGACTTATCTCTTCCATCGTCTCGAGGAGCGCTTCGACGGTCGACCGACACTGCTTATGCTTGATGAGGCCTGGGTCTATCTCGACAACCCGCTCTTTGCCGCCCGCATCCGAGAATGGCTGAAGGTGCTGCGCAAGAAGAACGTGTCGGTGATCTTCGCCACGCAGTCGCTAGCCGACATCGCCGGGTCTTCAATAGCGCCCGCTATCATCGAGAGCTGCCCGCAGCGCATTTTTCTCCCCAACGATCGTGCCGTGGAACCGCAGGCTAAGGCAGCCTACGAACGTTTCGGTCTGAACGAGCGGCAGATCGAGCTGGTCGCTCGCGCCACACCGAAGCGGCAGTACTATCTGCAATCGCGCCGCGGGAACCGGCTGTTCGAGCTCGGCCTAGGCCCGATTTCGCTTGCGCTTTGCGGTGCCTCCGATCCTGCCAGCCAGACCCTAATCGATAGCGTGCTGTCCGAGCACGGGCAGGACGGCTTTGCCTCCAACTTCCTCAATGCACGCGGCCTCGACTGGGCCGCCGAGCTTCTCCGGCAATTCCCTCAACCAGATAAGGAGCAATCGTTATGATGCGGCGCCGTTTTCTCTCCGGCCTGATCACTCTTTCCCTGATCGCCAAACCGTTGGCCGATTATGTCCAGCCGGCTTATGCCCTCGTCGTGTTCGATCCGTCGAATTATGCGCGGAACGTGCTGACGGCCGCGCGGTCATTGGAGCAGATCAACAACCAGATCCAGTCGCTTCAGAACCAGGCGACCATGCTGCAGAACATGGCGCGCAACCTCCAGAGCCTGGATTTCTCTTCCGTTGGCCAGCTTACCGGTTCGCTCCAACGGATCGACGGTTTGATGGACCAGGCGAGCGGCCTGAGCTTCGATCTCGACAAGCTTCAGGACCAGTGGCGACAGCAATATCCCGAAAGCTATGACGCCACGATCAAGGTCAGCGACGTGGCGAGCGCCGCGCGTGAGCGCTGGCAGAGCGCCATGCAGGGGTTCCGCCAGACCATGGGCGTCCAGTCGCAGATCGTCGAGAATGTCCGCAGCGACGGCGACCTGCTTACCGATCTCGTCAACCGCAGCCAAGGGGCAGCCGGCGCGCTTGAGGCAAGCCAAGCCACCAATCAGCTGATAGCGCTTTCGACCAAGCAGCAGATGCAGATCCAGGCGCTGCTTGCGACCCAGTTTCGGGCTGAGGCTGAGGATGCGGCGCGCAAGGCGCAGTCCGAGGAAGCCGCCCGCCAGACAACGAAGCGCTTCCTGGGTAGCGGCACGGCCTATCCCGGCAACTGATCACTAGCTCTTCAACATGAGGGAGGTGGCGGCGTGAACGACCTGGGCGTCATCGACCGTTTTATGGAGACCTTCATCCGCTATATCGACAGCGGGTTCGGTCTGCTGACTGGCGACGTCGCCTTCCTCACCACGATTCTGATCGGCATCGACATCACGCTTGCCGGCCTGGCCTGGGCATTCGGCGGCGAACCCAACATTCTCGGCCGGCTCATCCGCAAGGTACTCTATGTCGGCGTCTTCGCCTTCATCCTGAACAATTTCAAGAACCTCGCCGACATCATCTACCGGTCCTTTGCCGGCCTCGGCATCAACGCGTCCTCCGGCAATCTGTCCGCTGACAATCTCCTGCATCCCGGCCGCATCGCCGCGACCGGCTTCGAGGGTGCCTGGCCGCTTCTCGATCAGGCGAGCCAGCTTCTTGGCTTCCCCGAAATTTTTGGCAACGCGCTGACCATCTTTGTGCTGCTCGTGGCTTGGTTCCTGGTCATCATCGCCTTCTTCATTCTTTCGATCCAACTCTTCATCACCATCCTGGAGTTCAAGCTCACCACGCTAGCCGGTTTCGTTCTGGTGCCCTTCGCGCTGTGGAACCGGTCGGCATTTCTGGCCGAGCGCGTGCTCGGCAATGTGATCTCGTCCGGCATCAAGGTGATGGTGCTCGCCGTGATCGTCGGTATCGGCTCCACGCTCTTCGGCGAGTTCGCTTCGGCGCTCCAGGGCAAGGAGCCCGACCTGGCGGCGGCCATGTCACAGGTGCTCGGCGCGCTGGCGCTGCTTGGCCTCGGCATTTTTGGTCCTGGGATCGCCTCGGGTCTTGTCTCCGGCGCGCCACAACTTGGCGCGGGCGCCGCACTCGGGACCACGGCGGCCGCTGCCGGATCAGCGCTCGTTGCCGGGGGAGCTGCCTTTGCCGGTGCGCGAATGGCAACCGGCGGCGGTCTCGCCGCCATTCGAGCTGGCACGACCATGGGTTCGGCAGCTTCCTCGGCATGGCAGCTGGGACGTGCAACGTCGCCTGACACCGGCCTGCCCGGTGTGGCTGCTGGAATGCAGGGCGTGGCGGGTGCCGCAAGCGGCGCTGCGATGCGAGCAGCACGATCTGCCGCCGGAAGCTTCGAGCGCAGCGCCGATGCCGGACGCGAAGCCGCATGGACCGCGACCGGCGGCGCGCCGACCGCATCTATGACCGAAACCCCAGCCGGTGCAGGCCCCGATGCCGCGCCCAATTGGGCAAGGCGTTTGCGTTCCGAACAGACCTCCCGTGCGCATCGCCACGCCGCCATACAGGCCGTCCGTGATGGAGACAGGCCAGGAGGCAGCGCCAATCCCTCTCTCAGCGACAAGGACGACTAGATGCTATTCAAACGACCCGTTCAACGTTACGGCAAGACGCCCGAGCCGGTCACGCCGTATCAGAAGGCCTCCCAGCTGTGGGATGAGCGCATCGGCTCTTCGCGAGTGCAGGCCCGCAATTGGCGGCTGATGGCTCTTGGCTGCCTGGCGTTGGCAACCGGGCTCTCCGGTGGTCTTGTTTGGCAGTCGATGCAGAGCCGCGTCGTGCCTTATGTCGTGGAGGTCGATCGCTTCGGTGAGGCGCGCGCCGTAGCCCCGGCAACCCAAGACTACGAACCCTCGGATGCCCAGATCGCCTGGCATCTCGGCCGTTTCGTTCAAAATGTCCGTTCTGTCTCAACCGATCCGGTGTTGGTGCGGCAGAACTGGCTGGCCGCCTACGACTTTGCCACCGACCGCGCGGCACTCTTCCTCAATGAGTACGCAAAGGCCAACGACCCTTTCGGCCAGATCGGTACGCGCAGTGTGTCGGTGCAGGTGACCAGCGTAGTGAGGGCTTCCGACAGCTCGTTCCAGATCAAATGGACCGAGCAGGTTTTTGAGCGCGGCAGCCTGGCCAGCACGACGCGATGGACCGCGATCCTGACCATCGTGATCCGCCCGCCAAGCAATACCGATCAGCTGCGCAACAATCCGCTCGGCGTCTTCGTCAACGCCATCGACTGGTCGCGAGAGCTCGACAGCGCAGCACCTGCATCCGTTTCCCCGAAGGAGCCCGATAATGACAAATAGAGCCCGATCGTTCCGTGCTGTGATGATCCTGTCAGCGTCGGCAGCCGTCCTCTCGGCTTGCGCATCGAAGCCGGTGCCGCCGCCTGAGATTTCTTATGACACGGGCGACTTCAAAGCAGCGGCAATCCAGAAGCCGCCGGAGAAGCCGGTCAAGATCGTCGAGGTGCCAAAGCCGCTGCCTTTGCCCAGTCAGCTGCAGCCTGACCCGGGCAAGGTCGGCGAGGATAAACGTTCCCCTGAAGAACGTGTCGCGGACGCCAACAAGGCGGCGACGCAGCAGCCCACCAAATACGGCTATGTCAATGCGGTCCAGGTCTATCCCTTTGCCGATGGCGCGCTTTATCAACTCTACGCCGCGCCGGAGCGCGTCACCGATATCGCTCTGCAACCCGGTGAGAAGCTGACGTCAGTGTCCGCGGGCGATACGGTGCGTTGGGTCATTGGCGATACAGTGAGCGGCATCGGAGACAATCAGCGCACCCATGTGCTGGTAAAGCCTTTCGCGCCGGGACTTAGCACCAACCTGGTGATCACCACGGAACGGCGGACGTATCACCTGCAGCTACAAAGCACTGACAAGACAGCAATGGCGGCGATCTCCTGGACCTACAGCGAAGACCAGATCGTCGCGCTGCGCCAGCGTAACGCTCAGGCCGAGGCCGCCACGCCCGTGGCGTCGAACGTGGTGCTCGAGAACATCCGCTTCCGCTATTCGATCAGCGGTGACACGCCGCCCTGGCGGCCGACGCGCGCCTTCGACGACGGCAGCAAGGTCTATATCGAATTTCCGCGCCGAATCGATCAGGGCGAGGCGCCACCGCTCTTCATCGTAGGAGCTGACGGCAGCAACCAGCTCGTCAACTACCGTATGCGCGGCAACTACTACATCGTCGATCGCCTCTTTGCCGCAGCAGAACTGCGGCTCGGCTCCAAGCAGCAGCAGGTGGTGCGCATCACCCGGACCGACGGCCGGAAGCCGCCGCGGCGGATCTCGCTGTTTTCGCGCTTCAGCAGGTGAGGGGAGCGCTCATGACTGACACGTCCCAGTACACCGCTCCGCCGAAGCTCGATCCCGAGCAGCTGCAGCTGCGCGCCTCGCCGCGACGCGCCGTCCGATTCAGGCGCGGCGTGATCATCGCGATCGCCGCCGTCGGGTCCGGTGCCATATTCGGTATCACGATGATTGCGCTTCAAGGACCGGAGTTGCGCATTCCAGATCTGGTGGAAGACCGGTACAATACCGAGCGCAAGCCGACCGCCGAGGGGCTCGACAGCCTGCCCAAGGATTATTCCGCGATCAAGCCAAAGGCGCCTGTGCTTGGGCCGCCGCTACCGGGCGATCTTGGCCGCCCCATCCTTGAGCGGCAGCGCCAGCTTGGTATTGCGCCGGGGCAGGAGGCCTCCGCCGAAGAGCAACGGCTCGCCCAGCAGGCGATTTCGGCGCGGGAGTCGCAAGTCATGTTCCGGATCGACAATCGACCGAAGCAGACAGATGCCGCGGGCAACGGGCAAGGTGCCCAGCAGCCAATTGAGGCTCTTCCGCAAGCCGTGGCCTCCCGGGCGTCAGCTTCAATTGCACCAGCCGAGGGCGACCAGAGCAATCTAGCCCCCGAAGCCTCGGCGAAGGAGGACCAACAGCACAAGCTCGATTTTATCAGCCAACGGAGCACAGGTGGCATCTACAATCCGCACGCGTTGCAGACGCCGGCTTCGCCCTATCAGTTGATGGCCGGCAGCGTCATCGCCGCAAGCCTAATCACCGGCATCAACTCCGATTTGCCCGGTCTCGTCGTCGCGCAGATCACCGAGAATGTGCATGACACAGTCACCGGCAGCACCTTGCTGATACCGCAGGGCTCACGGTTGATCGGAACCTATGACAGCGTCGTCGCCTTTGGGCAAAAGCGTGCGCTGCTGGTCTGGCAGCGCATACTGCTGCCCGACGGCTCGTCAGTCGAAATCGACAACCTGCCCGCCACAGACACTGCCGGCTATGCGGGGTTAGAGGACAAGGTGGATTTCCACACCTGGCAGTTGATCAAGGGGGTTGCGCTAGCCACGCTGTTGGGTGTCGGCACCGAGCTGAGCTTCGGGGAAAACGAAAGCGACTTGGTCAAAGCGATCCGGCAATCCACCCAGCAGAACATCAGTCAAGCAGGCCAGCGCATCACCGAAAAGAACCTTAACATTCAACCGACCATCACAGTGCGCCCCGGCTGGCCGCTGCGTGTCATCGTCCACAGGGATCTCTTGCTCCGGCCATACGCGGATTGAATAGGAAGCTCATGCCAAACCTGAAACTAGGAAAGCTTCCGGACCGGACGCCTTCCAAGATCACCATCACCGTTAGCGCCGGCTTGAGCCAAGCGCTCAACGACTATGCCGCGCTTTACCGTCAGACCTATGGCGAATCTGAAACGGTGGCAGAACTCATCCCATTCATGCTGTCGGAGTTCCTCGAAAGTGACCGAGCATTTGCCAAGGCCAGAAAGGAAGGCCTGCCGGGCGTCGGCGCATCGGAAAAGCCGCGACGGCAATCAGCCGCAAGATTGGACGACACATAGAGCGGGGTACTCGGGCTCTTCCGTCTAAAGATACCGCTGACGATTGCAGCGCTAGGAACTCTGCTGAAGATGACCACGCCAATAGCGAGCCGCTCTAATGGCCTCTTGCGGAGTGATTCACCGGAGACGCGCGTTTGAGTTCCGAGAAAACCGCAAACCAAAAGCGATAGTCGCGGTCGCGCCCATCAAAATGGGCCGTCAATGCGCAGTGAGCCGCGGCAGTCGTCGCGTCCGGCTCATAGACATCGAGAGCTGCTTTGGCCGCCTCATCCGGGTCCGCAAAATCCCAAAGCGATAGACTGCCACGATTTGCTCGATCGGCGCTGTCACGATCACGTTGATTCCCTGGCACGCCAAGACCTCCGGTTGTCCACCACTCAGGCTTTCGCCTTGCGTTTCGCAGCAGGTTTTTTGGCAGGAGCAGACTTTCTTCCCAAACCTAACGATTTCGCCAGCGCTGATCGGGTGGCCGAATAGTTCGGGGCGACCATGGGGTAGTCCTTCGCCAATCCCCACTTCGCGCGGTATTCATCGGGCGTCATCCCGTGTCGGGTTGCCAGATGGCGCTTAAGCGACTTGTATTTCTGACCGTCTTCAAGACTGATGATGTAGTCCGGGAACACCGATCTTTTAGGATTGACTGCTGGCTTTTGCGCGGGTGCTTCTTCTGGAGCTGCTTGCCCAATATTAGACAATGCCGAATTAACGCTGGCGATCAAATCCGGCAGTCCAGATACGGGGACTGGATTCTTTTGGACGTAAGCGGAAACGATATCTGCGGTAAGTTCGATCAGATTATTGTCGGCTTCTTCGGACATGTCAGGCTCCAGAGTCACAATCTATACGCTCATAGCCCTCAATCCAGCAACGTGCAACGTACCGGCGAGCTAGATCTGTGCCTGATCACTTAGAGAGCTAGGCAGCAGCGGATAAAAGCGCGTCGCAATAGCGTCGGCTCTCGTTGCTAGGAAACGATAGAGTCAAAGGCGTGCATGCCGCGACGGCGGCTACATTGTTGCAGGCTTTTCAACAGCGTAGCAATCTGACGGTATTATTGACGGTATTCTGGGTGTTGGCTGATTAAAGTTCATCAATAAAATCAAGGAGGTGCTGTTCAGATTGATGATCGAGTGGGAGTGAGGGATACGGCAATCGCAAAGCTTCGGCGGCGATTTCGCTTGCCGCGCCGTTCCCCGTTCATGAAAAGCGAACGGATAGGAGAGGCTGAGATATTCGGGCTCATCCCTGCAAAGACGGTCGACCGAAATTCCCCGGCAACCTCACAGCGCTTGTTCACGGAAGGGATGGCCTTGCAGCGTTCCGTGAACGGTCGCCTTGCCGATTGATGCCCGCAAACGGTGTTTCAAAGCGGTTTGCTCCGCCTTCGGTCAACGATGCCGGCGGAGGCGGTCGCGCAAGCACCGGAGGCTTGGAGGCAATTGCCGCGCCTCCAAGAAGAAGGCCAATCGCAATCAGCCAGCTGCCAAGGATGCGCGCGGCAATCGGAAACCAGCCGTGCCAAAAGGCGTGCCCGCTGAGCCCAATGGCAGCCAGGATCCACAAGCCGATAAGAGTGGCGATCATCGAAATTGCGGGATCGTGCAAGGTGGGGTCGGTCAGCGTTGTGGCGACACCCAGCATCGCGCCGATCAACATGGCGCAAACGGGAAGAATCCATCGTCTGACGCGGGCAGGCAGGATCAACAGCAGGCCGGCCGTAAGCGCCGAAACTGGCCCGGTCAGGAAAAGGTGCGTCGTCAACCCGGGGACGTCCGCCATGATCGCGAGATATCGATCACGAAAGGCAATTCCGAGCACGACGCCCAGGAGGAATGTTGCCAGTGCGACAGCCATGTGGCGTCCGCGCGCCAGTGCGATCGCCACACCCAATCCGGCAAGCGGCATGACCCGTTCTGCGGAAAGGCCACTGTTGAGAATCCACCATGTCGTCACCGACCGTTCGGATCGCGTCTCCAATATGAGAGCGCAGATCAAGGCAATCCCGAGGAATGCCAGCAGGGGGCCGGACCAGCGCAGAGCCCCGGGCGTTGTTCGCTCAGTGTCGTTCTCAAGTGACAAGGAAATAGACGCCTCCAACCGCGATCAGCCCGCCCAGCACTTGCGATAGCCGCCCGCCGAACGGCTTGCCTAGAACAAGCCCGACCCCGATGCCAAGAAGATGGATCAAGCCGGTGGCGATGACAAACCCGATTGCGTAGTCGGCTGGGTCGGCTGCGTTCGGAAGCTCCGCACCGTGAGCATATCCATGACAGATCGCAAACACTGCGATCAACAGCAAGGCCATCCATTCCGCCGGCCGCCAGGCGCTTGCAATGGCCAGTCCTAGCGCGATGATCGAAAGCGCGATTCCGATCTCCACGCCGAGTAGAGGGATTCCCGCAATGCCGGCGACGCCGCCGAGAACCATGATCAGCGGGAAGGCAACCGGCAGCGTCCATATTGATCGTCCGCCGATCTGAGCACCCCACAGGCCGACGGCGAACATCGCCAGAAAATGATCGGGGCCGGTCAACGGATGTTCGAACCCGCTGCCGAACCCCTCGGATCCAGACTGAATTATGTGAGCTTGGACTGCCGTTGGCATGGATATCAGTACACAACTGGCGACCAAGCGACAGACGAAGACACGCCCTTGCCGAAAGGCATCGGTTTGCGGAAGGTTCAGTTGATGCGCCGCGACGGTCTGCTGACTACGCACTAATCACGCCACCCATGATCAATCGTTCCGGACAGAACTCTTTGGATGGTTCTAGCGATAGAGTGTGCGAGACGCATTGGCAATTTCAAGCGCATGGCGTTCGGTGTGTTCCAGTCCTTTCGTCTACCAGATCCACGGCGTAGCCGCGGCTTGGTGATATTATGCATTCCAATTAGGAATACTCCGACGCCGCTTAACCCGGTGCATGGCTATCGTTGAAGCTATGCAGCGCTCCCCGAGCTCGCTGGCTGTCGCAACACCTCGTCGACGAAGGCGATAAACGTGCGCGCCTTGGTCGTCGCTGCCCGCCCCGTGGGATAGACGGCCCACAGATCCATTGATGGTAAGTCCCAATCCTGGAGCACCGCCTTGACCGTCCCAGCCGTCAGTTCGGGCGCGAACATCCAATCCGAGGCGATGGCGATGCCTGCGTCCGCCAGCACGGCTGCGCGCACCCCCTCGGCGGCCGTAACGTGCAGCCGGCCTTTGACCGTGACCGCCACTTCTGCCCCGTCGCGATGAAAGGTCCAGACCGTGCCGCCGCCACGCTGGCTGTAGATCACCGCCTCATGCGCAATCAGTTCGCCGGGTGACCGAGGCTCGCCGGCCCGCGCGAAATACGCGGCGGTGCCGATCACGGCATGTCGAGTTGTGGCAATGCGGCGGGCGGTCAGCGCCGTGTCAGCGAGCCGCCCCATGCGTAAAGCCACATCGATTCCCTCTTGCACGAGGTCGATATTCCGGTCGTCCAGCACAACCTCCATCTCAAGATCTGGATGGCGTGCCAGGAATTCCGGTAAACGCGGAATCAGATGGATGCGCGCGAAAGTGACCGCGGCGCAGATTCTGAGCTTGCCGGTGAGGCCGCGCCCGGCGCCGCGCGCCGCCAGCTCTGCCTCCTCTGCCTCCTCGATCGAGCGCCGTGCCCGTTCATAGAAATTGAGCCCGGCCTCGGTCGGCGCCAGACCGCGCGGCGAGCGGAGAAGCAACTTGACGCCGAGCCGGTCCTCTAGCTGCGCGACCGATTTCGAGACCGCCGGTTGTCCAACATTGAGACGGCGCGCCGCGGCCGAGAAGGAGCCGGAATCGATCACCAGCACGAATGCCTCCATCGCCGACAGTCGGTCCATGCGCATGCCTCATTGGAATAGATCATATAGCCACGGGGTTTCTGCCACACATATCCTGGAATGGCTATTTTCTCTTCCGGCAGAGCCGGAGTGGCTATGGATACGCGGAGACAAAGATCAGCGGCGCGCCGTGCGTGCGCGCTGGCGATCACGCGCCAGATTTCACGCTCACCACCCATGACGGACAGCCCGTTTCTCTGACGGCTGAGCTTCAGAAGGGGCCGGTCATGCTTTCCTTCTTGGCCTCTATGCAACTACGCTATGCCGACATTCAGCTCGCGGCCCTGTCAAACTGCGCGGGCAGATTGGGACGGAGGGCGGGGTACTTCTGGCGATCTCGTCTGCCGTCATGCCGAGGAGCGACTCGGCCCGCGATCTTCCCGTGCTGTACGACGCCTGCGTTGTCGCGGGGCGTTATGGAATTTCGGCGCCCGCTACCTTTGTCATCTACGATCGCGCTGTCACTGATCGACGTTGCCCCCGGCAACCGCCTCACCGGCGCTCTGGGCACTGCGCCGCATCGGAGTGCGCCGGTCACGATCACGCTCTTGTCCGCTGTCCTGCGTGTTCGTGCTGATCCTGGCGAACCTTGCCATCAAAGAATTCCTCGTCTTAAGCATCAAATCCTTGGCCGTACTACTGACAATGTCTCGGCACCGGGAGTCGCGTCACTGCCCATATTCCAATTCAGAATAGAAAGTATTTCTCCATGCTATCTGCTCACCGATTCCGGAATGAGCAATACTTCTCCTTAGAACGCAGCTTTAGAACAAAGGAGAGATCATGATTAACGGTTTCAAGCTTCACGAGACGGCGATCGCTCCTGCAGCCTCGGCGGAGATCCTGAACTGCGTCCAGAAGGCCTGGGGCTTCGTACCCAATCTGCACCGCGTCCTGGCCGAGAGCCCGGCCGCGCTTGAGGCCTACAGCACCCTTTGGGGCATCGCCGAAAAGACCAGCTTCACCGCGCAGGAACGCCACATCGCCTATCTCGCCATCATCTACGAGAACGAGTGCACCTACTGCATGGCGGGCCACACCAACCTGTCGCGGATGGCGAAGGTGGCCCCCGAGGCGATCGCGGCGGTCCGCGAGAGCCGGCCGATTGCCGATGCCAAGCTCGAGGCGCTGCGCCAATTCGCCGCCAAGGTCACGCGCCAGCGCGGCGCGGTCAGCGAGGCCGACGTCGAAGCCTTGAAGGCTCGGGGCTATGACAACCGCGCCGTGCTCGATGTGCTCGTGCTCGCAGCGACCAAGCTCATCTCAAACTACACGAACCATCTCGCGCAGACGCCCAATGACAGCTTCATGAAGGGCGCAGAATGGACGGTACCCGGCAAGCTCAAGCCGGCCGTTTGACCCACCCGCAGCGCCGTTGTTCCCGCGATCGAAATGGTGACCGCGCTCGCTTCAAAGGAGTGAACTGTGCCATGCCACTTTTACTTGAGGGTAAAAAGATCGTCGTAATTGGCGGCAGCTCCGGCATCGGTTTGGCGATTGCCCGCCAAGCTCAGGCGCAAGGAGCTTCGCTGGTCATCATCGGCCGGGATCCGATGAAGCTATCGAATGCGGCGTCAAAACTCGGCGGCGACGTTCAGACCATCGGGGGTGATGCCCATGATCACGCTGCCCTTGAGAGCTTCATCGCGGCCCTGCCAGAATTCGATCACCTTGTCTCGATGATCGGCGACACCATGGCGGGCGGTTTCCTGCAGACACCGCTCGACTCGATGCGACATGTGCTGCATTCGAAGTTCTGGACCAATCTGCTGATCGCCCGTTTTGCCGCACCCCTCGTCCGCGAGAGCGGCAGCATGACGTTCACCTCGGGGAGCGGTGTTAGGGCGCAGGAGGCGGCGGCGAGCTACGTGGCGAACGAGGCGCTCGCCGCAATGGCGCAAGGATTGGGTTCTGAACTCGGCCCGCGTGTGCGTGTGAACGTCATCGCCCCGGCGTTCATGGACACGGCCTTATGGCGCGCAAAGCCACGTGAGGACATAGACGCAAGGATACGCTCCTATTCTCAGATCAATCCACTGAGGCGTCTCGGGACGCCAGAAGAAGTGGCATCGGCCTATATCTTCCTAATGGTCAATACGTACACAACGGGACAGGTCTTGCAGATCGACGGCGGCATGATGCTGCGGAAATAGCTCCGGTGGCGTGACCCATCGGAGAACGACAATGTCCCAAACTATGAACCTGCGTTAGGTGCCTGAAGCCATGACCTTGCAAAGCGCCCTGTGGGCGGGCCGGATAATGAGCGCGTTTGTCGTTATCGCTCTGGTGGCAGACGGCACTATTCAGCTTTTCGCGCCGGCACAGATCGCGAGCATGTTGCAGGAAACCGGCTTCGCGATGGACCTGACCCGTGTCGTGGGTCCGATCATACTCGCCTGCGCCATCCTTTACGCCATCCCGGCCACGGCAGTCCTCGGCGCGATCCTGGTGACGGGCTTTTTGGGAGGCGCGATCTGCGCCCATGTCCGCATCGGTGAGTTGGGGTCGCCGCCGGAAATCATTTCCCTGCTTCTGGGCGCGATGACATGGGGCGGCCTTTACCTGCGCGCCCCCCGTGTCCGGGCCATTTTGCCGCTCATCCGTTGAACCCACAGGGCAGTGTTCTGGACCTCAAGATCAGGAGAAAACACATGTTTTTAGTAGTGGGAATCACGGGAAAGGTGGGCGGCGCAACGGCAGAACATCTGTTGGCGCACGGCAAGGAAGTGCGCGCGCTGGTCCGCAATCGCGAGAAGGAGTCAAGCTGGGCGAACCAGGGTGTGGAACTGGTTGACGGCGATTGGAATGATTCGGCAGCGATCGAGCGGGCGCTCAGAGGGGTCGAAGGCGCGTTTGTAATGTTGCCGGCTGTCTGGGCGCCCTCGCCCGACTACAGAGAAGCAAAGGGCGTGATTACAAACTATGTCGAGGCGCTCACCAAGGCAGCGCCGCCGCGAGTGGTTGCGCTTTCATCGATGGGTGCGAACAGAATCAACGGGCTCGGGATGATCACGGCCTTGTCGCTTCTGGAGCAAGGTTTTCGCGACCTGACATCCCCAATCGCATTTGTGCGCGCAGGCGGATTTTTCGAAAACTTCCTCTACGGCTTGCAGGTTGCCCAGGGCGGAACGCTACCGGTCTACTACAATCCGACAAACCGGAAATCGACCATGGTCGCGACGAGCGACATCGGCGCGGAGGTCGCAACCCTTTTGACCGAGCCAGCGTGGTCAGGGCAGCGCGTCGTCGAACTTGGTTCGATGGTCACCGCGGATGAAGTCGCGAAGCAATTGGGTGAAGTCCTGAATCTCGACGTGAAAGCCTTTGCAGTGCCGCGCGCGGGGTGGGCGGAAGCGTTCGAGCAGTTCGGCATCCCGAAGGGCCGCACCGGACCTGCCGAAGAAATGTTTGAGGCCGTGAATGCGGGATGGATGGATCTCGGAGTCGAGGGTACGGAGCACGTAGCGGGTACGACGTCTGCACGCGACGTCTTCGCGGCGGCTCAGAACGCCGCCAAGGCGCAAGTTCGGGACGGATCAAGCATGAGGCGGAGACTGCCCGCTTCTGTGTATCGTTGAGGCTCTTGCTAGCCGTGACGGTCTTTTTGCCGATGGGACCGATCGTGAAGGCACGGCTATAGAACGTCGAAAATCGATCAATCGGTGCCGATAGTCGCTGAAATCGAAGGGATTTTGAATCGCCGAAATTTTCCTTTGAAATCAAGAGCGAAAATTTCTGACGGATCGGTGAGACGGTTCTTCGTCGCGCACAGAAAAAATTTGCGCTGAAAATTCAGCGCGTTACCATCGCTTAGAACAATCGAGTGGGAGTGAAGGGGAGTGCCGTGGAGTGGCATAGGATAGCAATTGCCGAAATGCGCACGCCCAGGACCGCCATCTCGGAGATGGCCGAGCTCGTCATCTGCTGGGAACTGGTGGTTGCCCACTTGCGCGGTGAAGGGTCGGCTCCAGTCAACGCTGCAGCACGGGACTTTCTCGAGCTTCTCACTTTCTTCGAGACGTGATGCCCAGCAAACGCAGCTCGTTGGCAATGGAGGTCGTCTAAATAACGATCACGGCCTTGATAAGCCCCGACTTCTGATGTGCCCAACGAGCAATATCGTGCGGACTGTCCTCAAGGGTCGTGTGGTGCGTTATGAGCTTGGCCACAGGAACAGCGCCGTCGTGCATTGCTGCCATGACGTGGTCAAAGTCGACGCCAAGTGCGTTTCGGCTGCCGATCAACAACATCTCGCGTTTGTGGAATTCGGGGTCGGAGAAGCTGATTTCGTCCTTGATGACGCTTACCATTGTCAGGGCGCCGCCATGGGCGACGTAGCTGAACGCGGCTTGTATCGAGGCCTTGTTGCCGGTCGCATCGAAGACGAGGTCGAAACAATCGCCGTCGGTTCGCTCTCGCACCAGGTCGACAGGTGACAGCGACGCCCCATCGATGACGGGAAATCCAAGTTGACCTTCGGCGAAGTCGAGCCTTTCCCGGCTCACGTCCATCACCGTCACTGCCTGGCCTGCAATACGCGCAAACAATGCCGTACCCAGCCCGATAGGCCCGGCGCCGATAACCAGCGTATTTCTGCCGGCGGCAAGCCTGGAGCGCCTTACCGCATGAGCGCCGATCGCCAGAAATTCGACGGCTGCCGCGTCAACGAGCGACAGTCCTGCAACAGGGTAGAGATTGGCGACGGGCACAAGCAATTCTTCACACATGCCGCCGTCGCGATGGACGCCCAACACTTCGATCGATACGCAGCAATTCGGCTTGTCGTGACGGCACGCAATGCATTTGCCGCAGGCAAAATAGGGATTTACGACGACCCGCTCACCGAGTTCGATGGCAACGCCTTCGCCTATGGCGGTCACGGTCCCGGAAAGTTCATGCCCCATGACACGCGGATAGGCCAGGTAGGGATGTTTGCCTTCAAAAATGTGGTAGTCAGTGCCACAGATACCGATATGGCTGATGCTGACCAGCGCCCAACCGGCGCCCGGTCGGCCGGGCGCCGGGCGATCTTCGAAGATCAATTTGCCGGGCTTTCGGCACACGAGCGCTTTCATCGGAACTATCCTGAAATGTTCCAAAAGAACCCGGCGGCCGGGTGACCGCCGGGCCAAGTTGGGGAGACTACTCGAAGTCCTTGACGTTCTTGAGCGTCACAAGGCCTGCGCCGGTGTCCACATTGGCTTCGACGGTTTCGCCGTGGATCGCCTTGACGACAGTGTCGATGCCAAGCTCGCCCATTTTTGCCGGAAATTGCGCAACGCTAGCATCTTCCGCGCCGGACTTGATCGCTTCGATCTCACCGCAGCAGGCGTCGAAGCCGACCAGGATGATCTTGTCGTTGGCGATGCCCGCATTGCTGATCGATTTGACGGCTCCTGGGATGGGCGGGCCGCAGGCCGAGTAGATCGCCTTGAGATCGGGATTGGCTGTCAGGATGTCTTCGGTCACTGACGTGCCAAGTTCGAGCGTGCAATTGGTTGCACCCTTGCCAACGACGTCAACCTTGACGTCGCCTAGCCCTTCCATCATGCCGGTAACCCGATCATCCAGCGCCGGCACTCCAGGAACACCTTGCAGGATGCCGATCTTGTCGCCGTTCTTCAGCACGGTCTTCAGATACTCTCCAGCGATCTTGCCGCCATTGAGATTGTTGGTCGAAACCAGCGCCGTCGCGCCTTTCCAGTTCGGGATGCTGTTGTCGACGAGTACCACCTTGATGCCGGCGGCCACAGCCTTGTCGAGGGCGGGCGCCACGGTCGGATCGACCGGTGTGATCGCCAGACCCTTGACGCCTTGGGTGATCATGGACTCGATCAGCGCGATCTGGCCTTCGATGTCGGTAGCCGCCTGGCCCTGGCCGGTGACGAGTTCGATTTCGGGATGGGCGGCCGCGTATTTCTTGGCGGCATCCTCCATGGTCGAATAGAACGGCACCGGGAATTTTGTAATCAGGCCGACCTTGATCTTGTCGGCGGCCGAAGCCGGCATCGCAAACGTAACGGCGATCGCCAGCCCGGCTAACAGTTTCAGGTTCATTGGCATTCCATTCCTCCCTTGGAATTGAGGCGTCTTCCGGCGGAAGCCGCTTCAGGCATTTGCGGACCGGAACGGTCCCCAAATCTCGAACGGTTCAGGCTCCAACGATCATTGAAACCAGCTCCTGTTTGTTGCCCTTGGTCGGCACAAGTTCGCCAACCTTGCGGCCCTGGCGAAGCACCACGGCGCGATCGGCAAGCTCGACGACATGCTCCATATTGTGGGTGATCAGGATGACGGCGTTACCCTGGTCGCGCAGGGCGGCGACCAGGTTGAGCACCTGGCGCGATTCACGCAGGCCAAGTGCGGCGGTGGGTTCGTCCAGGATCACGACCTTGCGGGCAAACACGGTCGAGCGGGCCACGGCGATGGCTTGTCTTTGGCCGCCCGACATCATGGCGACGACGGCGTCCAGGCGCGGCAACGTCACCTTGAGGTTTGCCAGCAAAACGCGGGTTTCGGCATCCATCTTGCGTTGCTGAAGAAATCGCATCCCGCGCGGAAGCCATCGCGGCCTGGCCAACTCGCGACCTGCAAAGAAGTTCTGTCCAGGCGTCAGATTGTCGAACAGCGCCAGGTCCTGATAGACGGTTTCAATGCCGGCAAAGCGTGCATCCGCCGGCGAGCGGATTTGCGTTTGCACACCGTCGAGAACGATGGCGCCGGCGTCGAGCTGATGGACGCCGCTAATGCACTTGGTCAATGTCGACTTGCCGGCCCCATTGTCGCCGAGAAGCCCGACGATCTCGCCGCTCCGGACCTCGATGCTGACATCGTCCAGCGCCACCACCGAGCCGAAACGCTTGGTCGCGCCACGAACCGCCAGCACGGGATGGTCGGCTGCATGATCGACGCCGGCCGCAACGGCGCTCATGACTGCCTCCCGGCCTGCATGACACGCACACGCCCTTCGAGATAGTTGCGCAGCACGTCGGACTCGACCGCTATAACGATGACCACGCCGATGACGATGAGCTGGAAAAAGACGTTGACGTTGAGCAGGTTGAGCGCGTTGCGGATAACGCCGATCATGATGGCGCCGATCAAGGCATGGCCGAGATGGCCGCGGCCGCCAAGGAAGCTGGCGCCGCCGATGATCACCGCCGCAATCGTATCCAACTCCAGCAGATTGCCGAACAAGGGGGAACCGGCGTCGGTTCGGCCGGCGAGGATGACGGCGCCGATGCCGGCGCACAGCCCTGAGATCACATAGACCGAAACCAGAACCCAGGCCACGGGGATGCCCATGCGCACGGCAGCGTCGGGCCGGCCGCCGACCGCATAGATCCAGCGCCCCCAGACCATCGTCTTGGCCATGATGAAAAGGACGGCGGCTACGCCCGCAACGACGAAAACCGATCCAGGCAGACCCCAGACCGCCTCGCGGCCGAGCGCATCGATGGCATCCGGCATTCCAGGGATGGCGCGCCCGTCGGCCAGTTGCAGCGCCAATCCCTTGGCGATGCTCAACGTTGCCAGCGTGATGATGAAAGGGTGCGGCAGCCGGCCGAAGACGTAGAACAGCCCATTGATAGCGCCGACCGCCGCTCCGCAGCCAACCATCGCCGCGATCACCACGAAGGCGGGAGCGCCGGCATGAAAGGAGAGGGCGCCGACGACGGAAGCCAGCGCAACGTTCGAGCCGACGGAGAGATCGATCCCGCGTGTCAGGATGACGAGATGCTGGCCCATCGCCACGACCGAGATGACGGCGGTTTGGGCAAGGATGTTGCTGAGGTTGCGCCCTGTCAGGAAATAGGGTGACAGAAAACCGAGGACGACGATCAGCAACGCCAGGATGATGACCGGACCAGCACTCAGCAGGGTCAGGCCAAGCGCAAGGCCGGGAACGGCTTCCCGCTTCTTGGGTGCCGGCAATGCGGACCCGCCGACAGTGGCGCCGGTGTTTCCCGTTTCAGGCAAAGTTTCCCTCCCCGCCGAGGCTCGGTGCGCCGCGTCGTCAAAAACTCAATTCGTGCAACAGGTCTTCTTCTTATCGATAAAAAACAACGAGCGGGGTTGTTAGGTCAAGTTGTTTTTTATGGATAAAGTTCATGCTAAAAGAACAAGGTATTGTTTAGGAGGAGTCCGGTGCGAACTGATACCGTCTACAAGAGGGCCTTTAACCGCGCCGCCAGTATGCTGCGCGATGGACAACTGGTCGGGGAACTCCCGTCCGAGAACCAACTGAGGCGGCGAATTGGCATCAGCCGCACCACTGTCAGGAAGGTTCTACTGGAACTTGTTCGCCGCAAACTTGTCGCTTATCACAACGGCATCCGGGTGGCGGGTCGCGCGGTTGACGAAAATGACTACTATCCCGACGCCGAAACCACGCCGCGCGCCAAGCATGTCGAACAGCAATTCATGGAGTGGATGCTGCGAGGCGATACAAAACCCGGCACGAGCATCAACGAGCTTGAGCTTGCGCGTCAGTTCGGTGTCGCGACCAACGGCATTCGCGAGTTCTTGATTCGCTTCAGCCGGTTTGGGCTGATCGAGAAAAGGCCGAATACAGGATGGCTTTTCAAGGGCTTTACGGAAGATTTCGCACTTGAACTGTTCGAGATCCGGATGATGTTCGAGTTGCGCTCGGCGCATCTGTTTTCACAACAGCCCGAGAATTCCCCGCTGTGGACCAAGCTCGCCGCGCTCAAGATTGCGCATGTCGACCTGCTGAAGCGTATCGAGAGCCGCTTTCACGATTTCTCCGGCCTCGACAACCGGTTTCACAGGCTCATAAACGAGGCGTCGCCGAACCGCTTCATCGACGATTTCTACGAGATCATCAGCTTCATTTTTCACTATCACTACCAGTGGAACAAGCAGGACGAAAAGCAGCGCAACAAAGCAGCGCTCCTTGAGCACATCACCTATATAGATGCGCTCGAAAGCCGAAACTCAGCTCGAATTGCAAAGGCCTGCCGAGCGCATCTCGCCTCGGCAAGAGCAACGCTGATGCGTTCGCTGATTGCACTTGAAGAATAATCGAAGCCGCCGAACCCTAGCCATCGGATCTATGCCTGATTCGGGCCCAAAAAAACACAATTTAATCAATGGTTTCGGGACATCATCCGGTTCTGCCATTGAGATAACTATGTTACTTTTCAAATTTTCTGATGCTGCGATTTGGACTCGAACCCCTGGAACGATACGGGAAGATCTCTGAATCTGGCCCACGAAAAATAAATTCAACATTCTTAATACACCCTCGGGGCCGATCATTTTTTGCCCGTACAGTGCAGTTTCTGCGACTGTGCGACGGTGCTTTTCCGCTGGCCGGCTGGCAGGGATCACCGAATTGGTATGTGCTATTGTAGCCCAGCCACGATCGAAGCTCACACGTAGGCCGTCGAAACCGTGCGGCCTGTGACATGCGATCCCAGTTTCCAAGCAAGGAAGGACGTCACACGCGATCTCGTGCTGACGCCCTGGACGCTTAGGCGACGTAGCGGACCACGCCGCCATCCACGCGCAGAGCCGCGCCAGTGGTTGCGGAGGCCTGCTCCGAGCACACATAGACAATCATGTTCGCGACCTCGTCGGTGGTCGCGAAACGCTGGATGAGGGTGGTCGGACGCATAGCCCTCAGGAAGCCTTGCTCGGCTTCCTCTTGCGTGATTCCGGTTGCCTTAGCCTGCTTCGCCATGAAGTCACCCAGGATCTCAGATCGGGTAGGTCCCGGCAGGACGGCGTTGACGGTGACACCCGTGCCCGCGACCGCCTCGGCAAGACCGCGCGAGACCGCCAACTGCGCGGTCTTGGTCATGCCATAGTCGAGCATCTCCTTGGGAATGTTGACCGCGGACTCGCTGCTCACGAACACGACGCGGCCCCAGCCCTTCGCCACCATGCGCGGCACGTAGTGGCGCGTCATGCGCACGCCGCTCATCACGTTCAACTGGAACAGGCCGAGCCAGTCCTCGTCGGGGACCTTGGCGATGTCCTCGACGCCGTTATAGTCCCGGATGTGAGCCGTACCGACGTTGTTCACGAGGATATCGGCGTCGGGCGCTTGCGCGAAGAATGTGGCGGCGCCCTCCGCGGTCGACAGATCGGCGGCGACGCCGGAGATCTCGCGGTCCGGGAAAGACTGGCGCATCTGCCGCACTGCCTCGTCGACCCGGGCATTTCCACGGCCATTAATGACGACCGACGCCCCGGCACGAGCTAAACCCTCTGCGGTGGCGCGCCCGATGCCTGCCGTCGACCCGGTGACGATCGCCGTGCGGCCCTTGAGTTCGATATTCATGTCATTCATCTCCTGTTGTGAGCGGCTAATGCATGTTGCCCAAAAGTGCGCAGCGGTTTTGGGACAACGACATGCGTCAAAACAAAGACTTAAAGCGCGTCGCCTGAGTCCGTTTCATCGCGACGCGCTTTAAGGCGACCCAATGTGTGCAGAACCAGACTAGAAGCGCGTCGTCCCCTTCGATCGAGAGCCTTGAAACCTGGCCCGTGCGGGCCAGGTTTCAAGGCAAATGCGCTAACCTGCCTTTTCGCGACTTCCGCCTCCGCTGCGCGGGCGAGGCTTTCAACCCATTGCTGGTGATAGCGATAGAGCGCTCCGGGATGCTTGCGTCCGAGCTCCTCGAGGAACCAGGGGCCTTGCTGTGTCTCCTCGGTCAGCACATGACAACCATCGCTCGTGGGAGTGATGACCCAGCCGTGGTAGCGCTCGAGCCGGACCTGTCGCCATCGACTGTCGTCGCCCATGCGAGCCTGCGGAAGGGCTCGTACTCCTTCACGACCAGACTCATCGGGAATCCGACCGTCACTCGGCTGTATCTGGTTCCGAGCGCCAGCTCCGGCTCACCGGTCAGGATCTTGACCTGATCTTCGGCAGGAAAGTAGCTCGACCAGTTCTCGGCGTCGACGAGCAGCCTCCATACCACTTGAGGGGGTGCCTCCACGTCGATGTCATTGAGCGCATAGATGGCCGACGTTTTGGGATCGTACTTCTCGGGCCAAATCACACGGTCGTACATCGATTACTGCTCCTTCTTGAACAAATCCTGGAAGATGAGCTGGCCCCAAACGCGGCCGCGTGCGTGCACCAGCGCGCCACCCTCGTTGAGCTTTCCCAGGTTAATGGGTGCGAACCCGAGTTGTTTGGCCAGGGCCGCCACGGGAGCGATCGCGTCCTCGTCGTCGCTCGACAGGAAGACCACCCGGTGGCCGCCCCCGACGATCGGATCGGCAGCCAGGGTGGCCGCAATCAGGTGATTGAAACCTTTGACGAACTTGGCGCCGGTGAACGTCTTCGCGACGAAGGCGGAGGATGGGAGACCGTCCAGTTCCTCAGGGACTGGAAACGCGTTCGTCGCGTCGATGACTGTCTTGCCCTCCCAGCTCGGCAGAGCCTTCGCAACCTCGCGATGCTCCCCGAACGGGACCGCCAAGATGATTGTGTCGGCCTCGAGTGCATCCCGCAGCGACTTGGCGACGACCGAGGGTCCAATCGCCCGGGCCTGCGGTGCCAACGCCTCGGGCGGCCGGCGGCTCGCGACGGTCACGTCGATGTCTTTGCGGGCGAAGGCGCGGGCAAGGGCCTGGCCTATCTTACCGAATCCTACAATCGCATAGCTCATAGTACTTCTCCGATCCGTGTTGATATTGATTCCCCGGCCCTCAACGGCACTGGGTTATTCGTTTCGCTGCGTGGCGACTTCCGCGTAGCCGGGCCGACCGTTCAGCGCGGAAGCCGTTCCACCGTGGACATGCTAGTGCCCGCCGATCAGCCACTTCGCGCTATCCGGCGCGATTTCAGATGGCCGAGAGGCCGCCGTCGACAGACAACTCCACCCCATTCACGAAGCTCGAATCGTCTGAAGCAAGAAACAGCGCGGCCGCCGCAATTTCCTCAGGACGCCCCATCTTTCCGCGCGGGATCACGGATTCGAACATCCGCTTCGCCTCCTCGGTGAGAACTTGGTCCTGCATCGGTGTGGCGATCGGCCCCGGATGCAGCACGTTCACCCGGATATTCCTGCCCTTCAGCTCGTTGAGCCACCCGCGTGCGAATGCGAGCAACGTCGCCTTGCTCGCCGCATACACGCTGAAACCAGGAAAACCTTTGATCGAAGCGACTGACCCGGTCATGAAGATCGATCCGCCATCGTTGAACAGCGGCAACGCCTTCTGAACCGTGAACAGCGTGCCGCGCGCATTCAGGTTGAAGGCCGCATCGAAATGCTGCTCGGTAATCTCGCCCAGTGGGACGGCTTCGCCCATGCCGGCGCTCGCATAAAGGACGTCGATCTTGCCCTTTTCCCGCTTGACCGTATCGAACAGGCGGTCGAGGTCGTCGAGATTGGACGCGTCGCCGCGCACGCCGGTCACGTTCCGGCCGATCAGCTTGACGGCCTCGTCGAGCGCCTCCTGCCTCCGGCCCGTGATGAAAACATAGGCGCCTTCTTCAACGAACCGCTTGGCGCTCGCCAGCGCCATGCCGCTCGATCCACCCGTGACGACTGCAACCTTACCTTCAAGCTTTCCCATGACTTCTCCTTTCGTGGTGTCGAGACAGCATCTGCCTCCGAGAACCTCGAAATGGGTCCGCCGGCGTCAGTTGTTGAGTGCGGAAGCGCGCACATCGCTGGTGCAAAATCGATCCGGCTGGATGACCGACGTCAGCCGCGACGGTCAGTGTCCCACCGTTCGGAGTTGGGGCCGCGCTCCTCGACATAAGCTATGATGACCGTCCGTACCGCTGTACGATGCGTTAGATACGGGCTTGGAAGGCGCACCGCGCGGTGCGGGATTGCACCATGATCGACTGGGATGACATTCGCCATTTTCTTGCCGTGGCGCGCGGCGGCTCGGTGCGGGCTGCCGCCGAGGGCCTCGGGGTGTATCACTCGACCGTGCTGCGACGCATCGCACAGCTCGAGGAACGCCTCGGGGCGCAGATGTTCGAAAAGCTGCCTTCGGGCTACCGCCTGACGGCTGCGGGCGAGGAGGTCCTCGAGCTCGCGAACCAGATGGAAGCGTCGTCGCACCAGCTGGAGACGCGCGTCTTCGGTCGCGACCAGAGCGTGCGCGGGCTTCTGCGGGTGACGCTGGCACCGCCCCTCGCGACACACCTGCTCATGCCGGACTTCGCCGATTTCGCGCGTCTGCATCCGGACATCGAGATGGAAATCTTGTCGTCCGGCGAGCTGGCAAATCTGACCAACCGAGAGGCCGACGTGGCGATCCGCGTCGTCTACGATCGCAAAACCCTGCCGCTCAATCTTCACGGCCTGAAGGGACCGGAGGTGTTCGGCGGCGTCTACATGTCCCGCGATCGACTAGCCGCATGGCGTGCGGGCGCGCCTGATCCCATCCGGTGGATCGTCATAAGCATTCATGGAATTCCGGATTGGGCCAGCGAGGGTGAGGTTCGCACCACGGGGGTTCCATTCAGGACCACGGATGCCGAGGCACAGATCGTTGCTGTACGGCAAGGGCTCGGGATCACGACACTGCCGTGCTTCGTCGGAGATGCCGACCCCCTGCTGGTGAGGGTGCCGGGCACCGACCTGCACATGTACGGAACGCTCTGGCTTCTCACACAGGGGGAGACTCGCAAGACGAAGCGCGTGCGGCTCTTCACGGAGTTCGTATCCGGCAGGCTCGCCGCGTATGCTCCGCTTCTCGCGGGGCTGTCCATATCGCGCGACTGACGCCCGGCAGGTCGCCGGCGACGCTTGCCGTAATCCGGTCGGGAAGCCGAGCTGCGATCGCTTGAAAAGGCGTCGTTCAATCCGCGAATGTTGCGCCGTTTCGCAACCGGCGCGAAGGCCACACTACTGACGGCGACGGACTTCACCATCGCTACGCCTTGCTGGTGGCCGCAACCTTGGCGGCGGGATCTCGCCGTCAGCCTGGCATGTGAGCGGAGCAAGGTGCGGACGCGGAATCCAACGGACGCCGGCGTTCCGCTGGTGTTGCTCTTTAACGTCGGTTATGGGCGGTATCGCGCCGCAGAGTTGAAAGCGGCCCGGCCGCATCTGGGACAGGCCAAAAGTCGGTAGCCCAACGCAAAGGATGGTTTTGATCTTACCGTCATGGTTCCAGACCGTTTCTGCCGCTGGCAGCCATGAAGTTGCGCCAGCCACCATAGGCGGAGATGTCGGTCGCAGCTGTCAATCCCGCCGGTTCCGCCAGGAAGCCCTTCGACGAGGTCCCGTCATCGAGCTCGATATTGCCGATCCCGAGCGGTGACGGAATGGCGGCGACAAAGCGCCCAAAGGCCTCTGGGCCGAGCCGCCAGACTTCCACGTCGATAGACATGCCGCCGCCGTTCTCGACGCGGACCAAGCCAGGCTTGGGAACCGACTGGCCGGCGAGCGCATAAAGCTTATACGCCGTCGATGTCTTCGCGGATCGACAAAACCGGGCGTCCAGCTCTTTGAGCTGACCGTTCAGTGGCATGCCTGAAAGGTGAGCGCCGACGACGACCAGTTCGATCATCCCATCTTCGGTCGGCGGACGTGCGTGCGAGCGCTGGCCTGGCAACGGCCAGCCAGTCGCGCCGAGCGTAAGGCTGCTCGCGGCATGAAGATCACGGGCCAGCGAAGCGGCCAGCGCGTCCCTGCCGGCCAAGCCAAGCAAGGTCACACTCATCGGCAGGTTATCGCTGCGCTTGCCTGTGGGCACAGCGATGCCGCACATGTCGAGCAGATTGACGAAGTTGGTGTAGGTGCCGAGCCGGCTGTTGGTGACGATCGGCTCGGCGAGCACGGCATCGACTGTGTAATGCGTCGGCGCCGTCGGTACGCAGAACAGGTCGACCGAGGCGATGACCGGGGCAAGCTTCGCCTTGTAGGCCTGCAAGGCGTAGAGGCCCTTAAAGGCGTCGGCGGCAGACAGCTTGCGCGCGCCACCGATGATCTGGCGTGTCACCGGATGCATGACGGCTTCGTTGGCGTCCATGAAATCCCGGATCGCGGCGTAACGCTCCGCCACCCAGGCGCCCTCATAGAGCAGGTTGGCTGTGGCGTAGAAATCGGAAAAGGGGATTTCGGCCAATTTGCAGCCGAGCTTCTCCAGCATCGAGAGTGCAGCGGCGAAACCGGCCTGCATGGCATCGTCACCAAAGAACTTCAGGTCACTTCCGGCCGGAACGCCGATGGTCAGCACCGGCGGGAGGGCGGCGATCTGGGGGGCGGCAACGGGGCGCGAATAGGCATCGGCCTCGTCCTTCGCCGCAGCCACCCTGAAGATCGCGTAGGCGTCGTCGACGGTGAGCGCGAAAACCGAGATGCAGTCGAGCGTGCGGCAGGCCGGCACGACGCCCATGGCAGACAGCGCGCCGACCGTCGGCTTTAGCCCGACGATATTGTTGAGGCCGGCGGGGATGCGGCCGGAGCCGGCGGTGTCGGTGCCGAGCGCGAAGGAGACGATGCCACGCGCCGTGGCCACCGCCGAACCGGACGATGAACCGCCGGGCACCAGCGCGGCATCGATCGCGTTTCTCGGGATTGGATAAGGCGAACGAACGCCGACCAGCCCGGTGGCGAACTGGTCGAGATTGGTCTTGCCGATCACCAATGCTCCGGCCGCCTTCAGCCGGGCGACGACCGTGGCATCCTCCGCTGGCAGATAGGCGTATTCGGCGCAGGCAGCCGTGGTCGGCATGCCGGCGACGTCGATATTGTCCTTGACCGCGAAAGGAATGCCCCACAGCGGCTTCGTCACGGGATCGAACGGCCCAAGCGCGGCTGCCTGTGCAAGCAGGTCGGTCTTGTCGGCAAGGTGGATGAAGATGCCGGGGTCCGCAGCTTCGGCGATGCGCTCGAAGACGGTCTCGATCATGGCCGATACAGGCAGGCCCGCCGCATACGCCGAGTGCAGGCCGCCGAAATCGAAGCGAATGTCGCTCATCGTTCTTCTCCCAGAATGATCACCGGCAGGTCCCACTGGATCAGCACGACGCAGCCTTTTTCGGTCCATACCGAATGCTCGGTTCCGACCGGATTGAGGATGACGCTGCCGACGGCATAGCTGCCGTTCTCGTCGTTCTGCGTGCCCTCCAGCACGACGATGGTTTCCAGGCCGACATGGCGATGGCGCGGCACGCCGGCGCCGGGCTGGTATTTCAGGATTGCAACGGAGGCCTCGACCGGATCACCTCTGAGCAGCCAGTGCACCGTGATGCCTTCGCGAAAATGCTCGAACGCCAGCTCGCGCCACCCCCCGTCGAGGAGGCCGGCAAAACTCAGATTAGGCATCGGCAATTCCTTCGAGCACCTGGTCGGTCGTCGCCGTCCAGCCGACGATGGCACCTTGGGCGCGGATCATGGCGATGGCTGCTGCCTTGAACTCGGGGAAATAGCTTTCCGTCGCATCTTCGGCAAGCAGGCACTCATAGCCGCGATCATTGGCCTCGCGCATCGTCGTCTGCACGCAGACCTCGGTGGTGACGCCGGCGAAAACCAGTTGCTGCGCGCCAAGCCGCTTCAGCTCGTCGCCGAAGCTGCTCGCATAGAAGGCGCCCTTGCCCGGCTTCTCGATGACGATTTCGCCGGGCAGCGGCGCCAACTCGCAGAGGATCGCCGTTCCCGGCTCGCCAACGATCAGCACGCGGCCCATCGGCCCGACATCACCGATACGGATCGACGGATTGCCGCGGTTGCGCTTGGCCGGCGGCAGGTCGGAAAGGTCGGCGCGGTGGCACTCCATTGTGTGGATCACAGGCAGGCCGGCGGCGCGGAACCCCTCGATCAGCTTCTTCACCGTCGGCACGATGGCCGTGATGCGGCTGACATCGTTGCCGAGGCTGGCGCCAAAGCCGCCGGGCTCGGCGAAATCGCGCTGCATGTCGATGACCACCAGCGCCATCGTGTCGGGCTTGAACGCAAAGGCGAACGGCTGCGCGTCGATTTTCGCCATCAATGATGTCCCGCCATATGCTCGCCGATTGTCTGGACGCTGGCTTGCGCGATCGGGGTTTCGTAGACGAGGGTGCCGCCGGACATGACGAAGATGCGGTCGGAGAGTTCGAGCAGTTCGTCGAGATCTTCCGATATCAAGAGCACCGCCGCGCCGGCATTGCGCGCCCGCATGATGCGCGCGCGGATCTCGGCGACGGCCGAGAAGTCCAGGCCGAAACAGGGATTGGAGACGATGAGCAGATCGACTTCGCCGGTCAGTTCACGGGCCAGCACCGCGCGCTGGATATTGCCGCCGGACAGCGACGAGATCGGTGAAGCCAGCGACGCCGTCTTGACCTTGAACTGCTCGACCAGGCGCGCGCTGAAGGCGCGAATGGCGCTGGAGCTAATCCAGTTTACCGGCCTGCCATTGCCGTCTATGTCGAAGGTGCGGAAGGAGATGTTTTCGGCCACCGTCATTTTCGGCGCGCATGCATTCTTCAGCGGCTCCTCGGGAATGAGCCGCACATTGAGCGCGCGCGCTTCGGCACGCGTCGCCGCGTAGGCCGAGCCGCGCACCAGCACCTCGCCCGCCTCGCGCGGACGCTGGCCGGCCAGCACTTCCAGGAACTCCTTCTGGCCGTTGCCGGAAATGCCGGCAATGCCGACGATCTCGCCCGAGCGCACGCCGAGGTCCTCGATGCCGATCGACTTCAGCCCGGTTCGATCCGGCGCCTTCAGCGATTTGACCTTGAGCACGGTCTCGGCATCGGGTTTCGGCGTCGCGCGGCTGTCCAGCGTGGCGATCGGCTGGTCACCGATCATCATCGCCGCCATCGCCTTGTGGTCGAGGTCGGCGACGCGGCCAGTCCCGGTAAGCTTGCCCTTGCGCAGCACGCTGAAATCGTCGGCGAAGGCCGTTACTTCGTGGAATTTGTGCGAGATCATCAGCACGGTGAGGTCGCCGGCCTTGGTCATGTTGCGCACCAGCCCCAGCACCTCCTGTGCTTCGCCCGGCGTCAGCACCGAGGTCGGCTCGTCCAGCACCAGGAAGGAGCGGCCGAGATAGAGCTGCTTGATGATTTCGAGCTTCTGCTTCTCGCCGGCCGCAAGCTCCGCCACCTTGACGTCGAGCGGCAGCTTGAACGGCATGCGCTCCATGAACACGGCAAGATCGCCCCGCTCCTTGCGCCAGTCGACGATGCCGGGCACCTTCTCGCGCGAGATGACGAGATTCTCCGCTCCGGTCAGCGACGGCACCAGCGTGAAATGCTGGTAGACCATGCCGAGCCCGAGCGCCGAGGCATCCCTGGGGCTGGTGATCTTGACCTCCCGGCCATCGACCAGCATGTCGCCGGAGGTCGGGTGATAAAAACCCATCATGCATTTGACCAGGGTCGACTTGCCGGCGCCGTTCTCGCCGAGCAGCGCGTGGAACGAGCCTGCCGGGACCTTCACCGACACGGCGTCCAGCGCCGCGAAGGCACCGAAGCGCATGGTCATGCCGATGGTTTCGACGCCGACGGCTTTTCTGACGCTGTCACTCATAGGCCCTCCTCACGGCAGCTGCGCGACGAGCGCCTCAGAATTCGACACCGTGCCGAAGACGCCGCCCTGCATCTTGATCATCTTGATCGCCGCCAGATGGTTGCCGTGGTCGGTCGCCCCGCAGCAATCCTCCAGCATCATGCATTCATAGCCGCGGTCATTGGCCTCGCGCATGGTGGTGTGCACGCAGACATCCGTGGTGATGCCGGTCAGCACGATGTTCTGGATGCCGCGCTGGTTGAGGATCAGCTCCAGATCGGTGGCGCAGAACGAGCCCTTGCCGGGCTTGTCGATGATCGGCTCGCCCTCGATCGGGTAGAGGTCGGGGATGATGTCCCAGCCCGGCTCGCCGCGCACCAGGATGCGGCCGCATGGGCCCGGGTCGCCAATGCCGGCATTGATGCGGCGCGAGCGCCAGCGCTTGTTGGCCGGCAGGTCGGCGAGATCGGGCCTGTGCCCCTCGCGCGTATGGATGATGGTGTAGCCCTTGGCCCGCATGGCTGACAGCACCGCCTTGATCGGTTCGATCGGCGCCCGCACCAGCGACAGGTCGTAGCCCATATGGTCGACATAGCCGCCCGGCCCGCAGAAATCGGTCTGCATATCGATGATGATCAGCGCCGTGTTGTCCGGGCGAAGATCACCATTGTACGGCCATGGATAGGGATCGGCGTCGATGTAGCGCTTGGTGAATTCGGCTCTGGCGTTCATCGGCAAAACTCCAGTCATTTGGTGATCGACAATTCGCCCGGCGCGCCGGCAAGCGAGCGTGTCGGCGACGAGGTGGCGATCATGATGATGAGGGTGAGGATGTAAGGGGCGGCGTAGAACAGATAATAGCCTTGCGTGACGCCGACCGATTGCAGCGCCGGGCCGAGCGCGCCCGCCCCACCGAACAAAAGGGCCGCGGCAAAGCAGCCGAGCGGATTCCAGCGCGCGAAGATGACCAGCGCCACCGCCATCAGGCCCTGGCCCGACGAGATGCGTTCTGTCCAGCTGCCGGGATAGTAGAGCGACAGATAGGCACCGCCGACGCCGGCCAGAGCGCCGCCGACCCCGGTGGCAAGCAGCCGCACCGTATCGGGATTTAGGCCCATGGCGCGCGCGGCGTCCGAACTGTCGCCGACGACGCGCACGATGAGGCCGGCACGCGTATTGCGGAACGCCCACCACAGGATGACCGACAGCACCGCCCCGATCAGGAACAGCACGTTGACGTCGAGTGCGGCCTGCACCTGCGGAATGTCGGACCAGCCGCCGAAGGGAATTGCCGGCAGATTGGGCGCCTTCGGCTTGATGAACGGCTTGCCGAAGAAGAAGGCGAGGCCCGATCCGAACAGCATCAGCGCGATGCCGATGGCGATGTCGTTCACCTTGGGGAATTTGCAGATCCAGCCATGAAACAGGCCGAAGCACAGACCGGCAGCGGCTGCGGCAAGCAGGCCGAGCCAGGGTGAGTTGGTCATCACCGCGACCGCATAGGCGGTCATGGCGCCGAAGACGAGCGTGCCTTCGAGCCCCAGATTGATGCGGCCGGAGCGCTCGGTGATCGCCTCGCCCAGGGAGACGAAGATGAAGGGTGTCGACACGCGGATGGCGCTGCCCAGAATGGCCAGCGGCACGCCCCAGAGGCCGATCTCGGTCGCGCCCATCAGGCAGTCTCCCTCGCGAGGTCGGACCGCTTCCAGAGATCCGGATTGAAGGCCTTGAAGCGGCCGTAGAAAGTTTCGCTGAACAGGATGACGATGAAGATCATGCCCTGCAGCACAAGCACGGTGGCATCGGGCAGCTCCATGCGGCGCTGGATCAGCCCGCCCGAGGCATCGATGCCGCCAAGCAGGATGGCGACCGGGATGATGGCCAGCGGATTGTGGCGGGCGAGGAAGGTCACGAGGATGCCGGTGTAGCCATAGCCGGCGGCGAGCGAGGCATTGGCGCTGCCCTGCACGGCGGCGACTTCAAGCATGCCGGCGAGCCCGGCGAAGCCGCCGGCCAGCGCCGTGAAGCCGACGATGAGCGGCCCGACGGCCAGCCCCTGCACCTGTGCGGCCCGCACATTGCCGCCGGCGATGCGCGCGGCGAAGCCCCAGCGGGTCTTTTCGATGAGCACCCAGGAGAGGAGGCAGGCGACGACGCCGACAACCAGCCCCCAATGCACGTCCATGCCCGGAATGTTGCCGATGCGGTAGATGTCCGCCAGCGGCTGTGTCGACGGCTTGTTGAGCGAGGCCGGGTCGCGCAGCGGCCCCTCCACCAACTGGTTCATCAGCGCGATGGCGATGTAAGCCATCAGCAGACTGGAGATGGTTTCGTTGACGGCCCGGTAGTGGCGCAGCGCGCCGACGGCACCGATCCAGATGCCGCCGGCGGCCATGCCCGCCACGCCCATGGCAAGAATGACGATGAAGGAAGGCGCGCCGCCGAGCGCCATGCCGACGGCAGCGGCGGCGACGCCGCCGAGTACGATGGCGCCTTCGCCGCCGATGACGACGAGGCCAAGCCGCGCCGGCAGCGCCACGCAAAGCGCCGCCAGCAACAGCGGTGCGGCCCGCGACAGCGAGTTCTGGATGGAGAACCACGAGCCGAAGCCGCCCCGCCACATGGTCTCGTAGAGCAGGACCGGCGACTTGCCGACCAGGGCGATGAACAGGCTGAACAGCGCCATGCCGACGATGAGCGCCGCGAGCGGAATGACGAACGCCTCCGCCCGCCGCGCGATCCATTCCAGCGCCGCCGAATAGCCCCTGGCGCCGAATAGCGCCGGCATGCCGGCCCCTGTCACCATGTCCGTCATCGCCCGGCTCCCCTCAGATCAGGCGGTCGAACCGACGACGCCCTCGACCAGATAGTCCATGCTTTCGAGCTCGATGGCGGTCTCCGGGAACGCCTGGCCCGCGGTGGCGACGACCACGCCCTTGTTGCTCTTCAACGGTCCCTTGATGACGGCGAAGCCGCCCTTCATCATTTCGGCCAGCGTGGCGTCGAACTGCTTGCGCGCCGGCTCGCCGACGGCGGGGCCGAGCGGGCTCATCTTGACGAAGCCGTCGGCCAGCCCGCCGCGCGTGAAGTTGGGCAGCGGCGTGCCGGCCACCAGATCGTCGACGAACATCTTGTAGACCTTGGCCCAGTTCCACTCAGCGCCGGTCAGGTATTTCTCGGGCGCCAGTGGGCTCTGGTTGGCATGATAGCCGCAGACGAAGGCGCCGCGCCCGGCGGCCGTCTCGACTACCACTTTCGGGCTGTCGACATGGCAAGTGATGACGTCGGCGCCCTGGTCGACCAGCGCATTGGTGGCTTCCGCTTCCTTCACCGCCAGCGACCATTCGCCGGTGAAGATGACCTGGCAGGTGATGGTCGGATCGACAGATCGCGCGCCGAGCAGGAAGGAGTTGATGTTGAGCAGCACCTGCGGAATGGGCTTGGCAGCGACGAAGCCGATTTTCTTGGTCTTGGTGGTGTGGCCGGCCACGACGCCGTTGAGATACTGGCCCATGCCGATATAGCCGAAATAGGAGCCGGCATTCATCGGGTGCTTGGCTTTGTCCCACATGCCGCCGCAATGGCGGAACTGCACGTCCGGGAATTTCGCGCACATGGCCAGCATGTGGGGGTCGAAATAGCCGAAGGAGGTCGGGAAGACCAGCGAGGCGCCGTCAAGATTGATCATCGATTCCATCGTCTTCTGGACATCGACGGTCTCAGGCACGTTCTCCTCCTCGACGACGGTGATGCCTTCGATACCCTTCAGCGACGCCGCCCCTTCGGCATGCGCCTGGTTGTAGCCGTAGTCGTCCTTCGGTCCGACATAGATGAAGCCGACGGTGGCGGAGGCAGCGAAAGCCTTGCGGATTGGAAAGATTGCCGAAGCCAGACCGAGCGCCGCTCCGGCGGCGGAGGTCTTGAGCAGATCGCGGCGGCTAAGCATGAATTTCTCGGTCATGTGAATGCTCCCCTTTTCTAGATCCTGTCAGGATCGGTTGACGTCTCGCTAAGAAAGTGCATGCAATCACTGTGCCAGTTCTAAATTCGAATTTTTGCAATAAAATCAATAAGCGATTTTAGAAGTGCTGCATAAAGCTGCGGCAAGTGCATGCACTTTATGCCCTCAAATTCATCAATTTGACATAACGGCTAAAACATAGGCATACAGAGACGTTGCTGAATCGGAAATCGGCCCCTGGGCCGTCCACCTTACGGGCTTGGATGCAAGAAACTGGACGGAGGAGACGTGTCGGGAAAGCGCAGCTTGATCAGGTCGGGCACGACCGTCGATCAGATGGTGAGAGCGATCGGCGACCGCATCGTCACCGGTTTCCTGCGTCCCGGTGAAAAGCTCGATGAGGGCTCGCTTGCTGCCCGCTTCGAGGTGTCACGCACACCGGTCCGGGAGGCGCTCGGCCAGTTGAGCGCCATAGGGCTGGTCGAAAGACGGCCGAACCGGAGCGCCATCGTTGCCGTGGTGACGCAGGAGCACCTCGCTTCGATGTTCGAAAGCATGGCCGAACTGGAGGCGATCTGCGCCCGCTTCTCGGCCGAGCGCATGACCGGCGGCGAGCGCCGCTCGCTGGAGATCGAGCATCGGACCTCGGCGCGGCTGGTGCAGTTGGGCGCTGAGGAAGACTATGAGTATTTCAATACCGAGTTCCACACCCGGCTTTATCGCGGCGCCCACAACACGCATATCTATGATCTGACCGTGATGACCCGCAGCCGCCTGGCGCCGTTCCGGCGCGCGCAATTCATGCTGCCCGGCCGGCTGGCCAAATCCTGGCAGGAACATGACGTGATCGTCACCGCGATCATGCGCGCCGATGCCGCGGCGGCAGGCAAGGCTGCCAGGGATCACGTCTCGATCGTTAGCGAGGCTAGCTCGGTATTCGCTGCGGGTACAGCAAGACCTGGCGCGGATCTTCCCGGATCAGGCACTTTCATGCATGATCACTGACGTTCAGGAAACGTCCTTGATGCAATGTCGAAGGTTTCTGCGCTGCTGAAATTGCGTGACAATTTGGGATGGCAAGCCGCCAGGAATGTGATCATCCGATTCATCTGGGTTGCCAACCACAGGGTCCGCCGCGCCCTAACAACTACGCCAGGCCGCCGGTGCATTGGCATTGGAGAAGCATGGATCGATACGGCGCCAATAACCTGCTGCACTGGAGCGCAATCGCCGCACGCTCTACAATGGGCACCTCTTCGTCGGCAACCATTTGCTCAATGAGCCGGGCATGGAAACCATCCACTGACGTTATTGCGCTAGATGAAAGACGAAGGTCTCTTTGAGAAGAAGCACTATCTCTCGTCGAGATCCTGCAATAACGAGGCGGCCAAAGCCTCCTCGGCGATGGCCGCTTGATGGTCTTGCATGGCGACCGTCAGCGCCCCATCCCATGACGCTTCGACCGCCCTGCCTTCGAGAGGCGCCGAGCTCGGCGTGGTCCGGACGGCGGCAAGGTAGTCGATAGCACCGAAGCGCCATGGCTCCGCGGCATGTTCGCGCATGACATGGTTGCCGATCCGCAATCCGGGCCAGTCAAAGTCGCCGTGATAGCAGAGCCGCGCCCCCGCCTGCGCCAGATGGGACAGAAGGCATCTTTGCGCGGCGGCTGGCATGCCGTCTGTGCAGACCAGGGGCGCGCAGTCGGCCCCCCAGCGATCCGCGGCGATGGCGAGCAGGTTGGGATTTTCGCAGATATATACGTTGCGGTCTGCCACATCCCATTGGGGCGGCGAGCGCAGCAACGACCGCAGCGATGCGTAGGCCGGCTCTCCCGGGGGCCAGCGGTCGCTTTCGGCCTTTCGCATCGGCAGGTTGAGGAACAGAGCCGGACGCGCCAGTTCGTTGACCAGAACGCCTGCCCTGGCCCAGATGTCGCGGACCCGCTCCGCGCCGCCAGCCGGTTGCGCATCTGGATCGTCTTTCGGTTCCGCGGGCGTTTCGCTACCCTCATAAGCAACAGGGGAGATGGTCTGACGCCAGACTGCCAGCACGAGTGCTGCCGTCCCCTGGCCATTGTCGAGCGCATGGGCGTCGCCCAGCGCGTCGGCGGCGAGCTGTGAACGGGTGATGCCGTTTGCAGGCAGACGCTGCAGTACCTCTTCGGCGCGGCGGCAAAGCTGCGTCGCCGCGCCCGGATCCTGTCGGGCGAGCCGCTTGATGAGGCCGATGCCCGTCGGCGTCCGCAGCAAGCCGGCTAGGCCGGGATCACCGCAACCGTCGATCACGCCCGACCAAAGCGTCTGCAACCGGAGGCGAGTCCCGGCGAGATGAATGATAGGGCCGTCGAGCTTTTCCAAAGCGTCGCGCAAGGAAGCTGCGACGCCGGAGCGCTGCAAGGCGCCATCGACACTGCGGACGTCGATCCGCAAGGATTTCGTGCGGCGCTGCGGGCGGCCGAGCAGGGAGGCCAGCGCCGCGTGTTCCTCCGCGCCGAGATCGCCGATTCGAATGTGGTCAACAGTATCGTCGAGCGGCGCGCGTTCGAAGCGTTGGCGCAGCCGCCTGCGCAGCGAAGCGAGATGGTCGCCGCCGAGCAGGCGCTGAAGGCGGGCATCACCGCTCATGCCGGCGCAAATCGGCGATCGGGATCGGCCTCCAGCGTCTTCTCCCGCCCGTCCCAGGTCCACCGCGAGACGAACACGGCGTCGATGCCTTCGCGCCGCTGCAACTGGCATATGGCGACACCGGGCAGCTCGGCATAACAGGCCCACTCGCGCTCGCTGGTGATGACGAAGTCGAGGTCGAACTCGCGGATCAGCCCCATGCAGTGCGCACGCGCGGTGTCGTCGATGCCGGCGAACGCTTCGTCGAGCAGCATCAGCCGCGGGGCGAGCGCATAGCTGCCCTGACTGTAGAAGCTGGCCACTGCGGCGAACAGCGGTATGGTAAGGCCGAGCGCCCGTTCGCCGCTCGATGCGGGACCGGAAAGCTTGCGCCAATGCCCTTCCTGCCAGCGCTCGACCCGGAAGCGATGCCAATGGCGATAATCGAGAGCGCGGGCGAGTTGGTCGAGCAGGGTGCCGCCGCCATCCTTTCCGCCGATCGAATCGGCACGCTCCCGCTCCGCGGAGATCCGTTGCTGCAGCATGGCGCCGACGACGCTCCGGTCGTCCGCGGACCAGAGGTCGGCGCTGGTATTTAGCAGGCGTTTGCGCGCCATGTCGAGGCCGACGGGCGCGCCTTCCTCTTCAGACAACGGCTGCCACACCAGGCGGTAGCGCACGCCGGTGGAGGTGGGGCGCTTGTGCAGTTCCTTGTTGATGGCGTCGACCTGCCGTTCGGCGGCCTGCAGCAGGCGCTGGATTTCGGCGGCAATCTCCGCCTGCAGATGGTTCTCCAGAACGGCGCGTTCATTCGCAGTGAGAAGCTCGCTGCGCTGTCCGATCTCTTCGGCGAGGCGCATGGCGAGGCGATCCGGCCGTTCGCGCCGGTTCTGGTAGATGATATTCACGCTGAAGCCCCAGTCGCTGGGGTCCGCCTGGGCCTGGTGGCCGAGCGCGCCGAGCGCGCGCTGCAACTCGGTCAGCTCTTCCGCTATCTGGCGCTGCACGCGCGCCCAGGTCTCGTCATCGTCCTTGAGGCCGGACAGCTCCTGTTCGGCGCGCCGGGCCAGGGTGAGTGCTGGGTCGATCGTCCAGACACTGCCCATGTCGGGCATTTCGACATGCGGCAGCGCGGCCGACAACAAGCCGGTTCCCGTGAACTGCTGCAGCTTCGATATCGTCCGGGCGCGCGCTTCGCCGCGCTGCTGCAAGACGATGTTCGCAGTCTCCGCCTGTTCGTTCGCGACTGCTCGCGCCTCGCCCTTATTGCGCAGGGCCTCGCGAGCAAGCTTCAACGCGGTCTCGCCGGATTCGACCGCGATGCGGGCATCGGCCAGATGCCGTTGCAGTTCCTCGACCTTGGCACCGACCGTCTCACGCAACACATCGAATCGGGCGGAGGCGTCTTCGGCCTCGATGCGGGCTGTCGCGAGTTCCTCTTCGCGCTGCCGCAGGTCGCCGCGCGCCTCGTCCTCGCGGGCGCGCTGCCGCTGCCACTCAGGCAGGGCCAGACGTAGCTCGTGGGCGGCTTGATCGAGCTGGACCTGCGCGTCGCGATAGTGCTCCAGCGCTGCCTCCACGAGCGGCAGTGCGTCGGGCGATTCGGGCAGCCGCAGGTCCGCGGCATCCGCAGCGAGCTGTTCGCGAACGGCCTTGAGCGCCTGTTTGGCCTCGCGCCATTTTATGTCGGCTTCGGCCAGCTTTTCGCCGGCAAGCCGGGCCTCGCGGGTACACGCCGCGGCAGCCAGATGAGCGCTACGCAGCGCCTCGTCGGCGGGCGCGCGACGCAATTCCTCGTCGGCCTGCTCGCGATCCAGCGCGAGCTGCCCGGTCATGGCTTGCGCGGCCGCCAGTTCGGCCGAGAGCTGCGCCAGGCGGTCGGCGATCTCGGCCAACCGCCGTGTGCGGGCAACGGCACGGGCCGCATGGCCGACATGGATTGCCGTCGGCTTGCCCCAAGCGCCAGACAGGGCGCCGAGGCGAAAGCGGCCATCCGGAGCAATCCACGCCTCGCCGTCGATAGGGTCGTCATCCGCGCAGGCGATGCCGGACAGCGTTCGCTCGACGACGTCATCGGGAACATTGCAGCCGGCAGGCACGGTGGCATGCAGCCAGTCGGCAAGCGACGGTGGACGGTTCTGCCGTTCCAGCACCTGCACATCGAACAGCGGCGCGCCATCGTGGCCGGTCTGGAGGCGGCCATCCGGCGATATCCAGGCGTCGAGCAGCCCGGCGGCTTCGAGCGCCGCTTCAAGACCAGCGCGTTGCGGGGCCGTCACAGCATCGCGAAAGTCCACCACCTGCCAAAATGGCGCGCCTTGACGTGCTTCCCGAACGGATGCGTCACGCGGGTAGCGTAGGGGCGGCGCTATATCGCCGCCGGCTTCCAGGTGTCCACGTTCGTCTTCCAGGCTCGCGCGTTCGGTCTCCAGCGCCTGACGCTGGCCATCGAGCGCCACCTGACGCTGTGTGAGCGAGAGGCTGGCCTTTTGATGTGCCGATTGCAGGAGATGCCGGGCAGGGTTGTCGCCTTGCAACGCTACCGCCCACTCGGCCAGAGCAGTCAGGGCCGCGAACCTGCCGTCGGAATCGATTTGCAGTTGCTTCAGGTCGGTGAAATGGCGATCCCAGCTTTCCACCTGGCTCCGGCCTTGCCGTTCGACCTCGGCATCGGCTTGCGTACGGCGCTCGGTAGCCTCTTCGGCGTCGAGTTGCCGTTCGTCCTGGATTACACGGCGCTGCGCATAAGTTGCCTCGGCTTGTGCGACTTCGGTCTGGCGGCGGCGCAGCAGGGCGATCTGCTCGCGCCGGCCGGCAACGAGGTTGCGTAGCTCGACGCATGCCCTGTCGAAAGCATGCCGCGTCAACTCGACCAATTCGGACGTTTCGGATACAGCGAGCGGGCTTTCCGCATGCTGGCTGGCAATGCCCGCCGCATCGGCGTGGCCTGCGCTTTCCCGGCGCAGATCGGTCAAACCGCGTTCCGCCTGCCCCATGCGCAGGGCCGCGCGTCCCGTTTCCTCCGTAGCGAGCCCCAGCCGCCGGCCCGCCTCCTCGACCGTCTGGGCTGCCTTCTGCATCGCCTGCCGGCGCGCCGCGGCCTCTCTCTCTGCGCCTTCGAGGCGGTTGGCATCCTGCATCGTTGGGTCGGAGCGCAACGTATCGAGCCGAGCACTCCCACGCGTAAGGCTGATCTCGGCATCGTCATGGGCAGTTCGAGCAAGTGCTTCCTGCGCTCGTGCTTCATCGAGCCGGGCCTGGGCTTCGCCGCGCGCCCGGCTGGCATTGTCGAATTCGGTCTGCGCCTGGCGCAGCAATCGTGCCTGCCGCCGGGTCTGCGTGCCGGCATAGGCGCGATAACGTTCATCGAAGTGGCCGACAGCCTTGGCCAGCGCTTGGTACTCATCGAGCTGGCGGCGGTCTTCCTCCAATTGACCAAGGGCCTCGGCGACATCGCCGAGCAGTTCGGGCGCAAGCGGCGGCAAGGCCTCGGTCAAGGCGTTCGAAAGGGCGGTTTCGTCAGGCTTTCTGGAGAGCTGCGGCTGGCGAAGCTGGATCAGCGTATCCATCAACGCGTCGTAGCGCCTGGTACCCAGGTGGAACAGGCGCTCGTCGACAGCACGGCGGTAGCTGGCGGCGGTATCGAACACCTGGCCGCGACCTTCAAGGGCATCGCGCAGCCGCTCCTTGGTCAGAACTACCCGTTGCGCGCTCGTCAGCCACAGATCCTGGTTTATGCGCGGCGCGTCGTCGGCGTCTTCGATCAGGAAGAACCAACTGTCGACCTGCGGACGGGCAGCGGTCGCCGACAGGCCAACGCCAAGCGAGAGATAGCGTGGCAGGCCGTCTTCCGCGATACGGCCGAACTCGACCCACGCATAGCCGTTGCGCCGGTCGTAGCTGTTCATCAGCAGGTTCCAGGCCATCTTCTTGCCACCGTCCCCGTCGGGCTCGACGCGTGAAGGTTTGAGCTGCGCGTCAAGAAGCAGAGGCAGCGTCAGCGACAGCACCTTAGACTTGCCGGTGCCGTTGTTGCCACGCAGCAGCAGATGGCCGTCGCGAAACCAGAATTCCTCGCTGTCGTAGTGAAACAGCTCCACCAGGCCGAGGCGCAGGGGTTGCCAGCGTTTCCTCGTCGGCGCCGGCAGGGTAGGCTTTCCCGGCTGTGCGGCGAATGGGATGAAGCTATCGTTCATGCCAGTCCGAAGAGGGGACCTGCGGCAGCGGCCGCCACGTTGCGTGTTTCGCGTATTTCAGCGTCGCCCAGCGCGAAACGAGCAAGCGCCGGGAGCGGATATACGGTGCCGTCCTTTAGCACGGCTAGCTGTAATTTCTCCAGCCGCTCGACTGCGATGGCGGCGAGTTCGTGTTCGGCGCCCGGCTCGCGCGCCGATTTGCGCCAGTAGCGACCGTAGCTTGTCCTGGCCTCGCGCAGAAAGTCGGCAATGTCGCATTCCCGGATGCCCCGGACAGGTTCGCTCGCTCCATCGGCGCCATTCGATTTTCGCTGCCTTTGGCCTGCGGCCAGATGTTCGGCGACAAGCAGCGTCACATGCGCGTAGGTACCTTCGGCGGGCATGGCGATATCGGTCAGCATGCCCGCCTCGTCGACCAGCGCCAACCCCTCGGCGCGTTGCTCCGCGACGAGGCCGGCGGCATCGCACAGGCGGGCGGCCATGGCGCCGCGCTGATTGAGGAAATAGGCCCGGGCATCTGGATCCAAAGTCTCGATATAGACCACCGGATCATCGAGCAGCCGGCGCGCGAGCTGTTGGCGCAAAGCCGTGCGCCGGCCATCTTCGCTGTCCGCTACATGCTCGTCGACGACGGCATGCAGCCGGTCTTCGAGCGTGGCCGGAGCTTCTTCCGGCGTCCATGTCGACGGGCCGCGCACGGCTGCCAGCATGCCGGCAAGCATGCGCCTCTGCACGTCGTAGAGCGCGTCGGCCTGGTTGCCTCCGGCATGCACGAATGTTTCCTCGTCGCCGGCCACACGGTGCAGCACCCCTAGGCCCAGCAAGGTGCGGCACACCGATACGAGTTCGCGCCGCTCATGTTGCGCCTCGAGGGTGAAGGTGAAGTCGAGCTCAGGCTCGGCGGCGAACTCCAGCAGCCTCTCCCCCAACAGGCGCAGCGTGATCTGCGGGTCGGCGCGTTCGAGCACCGCGCAAGCAAGGCATAGCAACACGTAGCGGCGGCGATCGTAACCAGGTAGACCGCGCATGGAGTCGGTCACGTTTCCCGGACGCTTGTAGAGACGCGCACCCTCGCGCTCGACTTGCAGCGTCCAACCCGTCTCGCGCGAAAACCATTCCCGCAACGCTTCGGCCTGGCGGCGCACGGCAGCGAAATCGTCATGTGCCGGGCTCATCAATGGCGTCATCAGCAGGGCGCGCAGGCAGTCGCGAAACTCCTCCCGCAGGAAGCGCTGCTGTTGCAGACCGATGCTGCGGCCGTCCCCTGAATAGTCGCGCACCGCTTTCACAGGCTACCTTGCAAGGGTGTTATGGTGATGAGGTGGTCGCGCCCGGCGAACACACCTCGCGGCGTATCGATCTTGGCATAACTGTCGGCGGCGAGCGGCTTCAGGTGAATGTGCAGCAAGCCGTCGCCGGTGTGCCGTTCCACGGGCACCTCCGGCCCGGCCTGCTCGCCAAGCGCTTCTCCGAGCAGTCCCAGGAACAGGCCGAAGGCAGACGTGTCGAGTTCGCCCAGCTCCGAAAGGCGCGCGGTCCGGCCCGTGGCGAGGCGTTTGCGTGCCGATTCGACCTGCAGCGATTCCTCGGCAAGTTGGAGCGCCAGGAACGTGCGGTCCCCCGCGCGGTCGCGCACTCGGGGCAACGGTCCGCGTGGGGCGGCCTCGCCGTATTCGCGCAGGCGCGGATGAATCCTGAGTGGCTCGGCGTCGGCCCAGGAGGTGCTGGCCGGCAGTTCGGCGCCCGCGTCGGCGTTGAGTGAGAAATGCCGCGCCGGATTGAGCGCGAAGGCGGCGCGCGCGAGACGGTGCGCTTCGCCATCATCGGCACAGGCGGCGAACCAGCCGGCGAGCATGCGGAAGTCGGCCGAGCGATCGCTACGGCCGCTGCGGCGCTCATTGAGCGCGGCGATCGCCGCCAGCAGTTGCGGGATCGCCGAGCGTGCCCGCGCCCGCAGCAGCTCGGCTTGCGGCGGCTCGTGACCGGTGCTGAGAAACCAGCCGCGCAGCCCTTTCCAGCGTTCCCGCCAAGCTTGCAGGTAACGGGCTCGCGCATCGGCCTGATCCTGCGCATTGCCAGGAGCGGCGTCGCGCGATTCACGGTCGGCTACTTGCCCCAAAAGGGCATCTGTCCCGGGCTCCAGGGCGAGAATAAGGCGCGCGATGGTATCGGAGCGGCGCACCAGATCGCCCATGAAGCGCTCCAGGTAGTCGATCAGCCGCTTCTTGTAGTTCGCCACCGCGCCCGCCTCGGCTTGCTGCAGCTCGATGCTGCGTGAGACGCCGGCCATGAATGCCTGCGCGTTTTCGGCCAGACCCTCGAAGACGCGCACCAGATCCCTCAGCGTCTCATGGATCTTGGCCACGTCGGGCTCGGCTTTGGCAGCCAGAGCTCTAAGCGCCAGCAGCCGGCTCGCTATGTCTTCGAGCGCCACCGTCTGCAATTCGGCACGACGCTGCAAGGTCTGCACGAAGACCGCCATTGCCGATTCCACCGCCTCGCCGCCCTGCGACAGACGGTAGAGGAAGCGGGCGCGATAGAAGTCGCTGAGACTGGAAACCCGCGCGGTGTCGGGATGCGATTCGAGATTGCCCCATTCCGCAAGCTGGGCGAGCCCCGCATTGACTTCCTCAATGTGAGGCGGCCCATCCGGCCATCGGGCTTCGGCGAGCACTTCGTCGGGCCTCAATTGCAGGCGATATTGTCGCTTTGCCGCAGCGAAGACGTCCATGATGCAGCGGTAGAACGCGGCCTTCTCGGCGCTCACGTGGCGAAATAAATCTGCCCGGTCATCCGCCACTTGCATAGCCACTCCTTCCCACGGCCCACATTGCATGTTTTCGCTTTGTTCTCGGTTGGTGTCAAGACGGTGCATCGCTTGCGGTGCCAATTCGAGGATCGCCTGATGCGGCTATCGGCACCTGGCAAAAAATATCAATCAGCTCAGCTTTGTCGAGGAATCGGTGGAAGACCGTGAAAGCCGCAATGCGCCGGTCATCGATTTGGTGGACACTGGCCATCCGGCATTATCCAAAATCATTGGTGCTGGACCAGACCCTGCCGACCCTTTGTTGAACGGAAATATCCTTCCATGAAATCCAGACGCCGAAGCCTGAAATCCGCAGCCACCCCTCACAAGGAACCCAAGCTCTCGCGAATGCACGCGCCTGCCGATCTGTCTCCGGTGGACTGGCAACGCGGCTTGCGCCGCCAGTTCGGTCGCGAGCAGGCCTTCGGGCTCGAGAATCTGACCGGCGAACCATTCTTCTCCGAGTTTCGGGTCAGCAATCCCGCCTCGAAATCGAGCTATCGCGTGGCGATCCGGGGCTTGGGACCCGGTGGCAATTTCTGCTCTTGCGCTGACTATGCGACGAGCGAATTGGGTACCTGCAAGCACATCGAATTCACGCTTGCCCGGCTTCTGAAGAAGCGTGGCGCCAAGGCCGCTTTTGCGCGCGGCTATCAGCCCGTATTTTCCGAACTGTTTCTACGCAACGACGGGAGGCGCCGCATATATTTCCGGGCCGGAACGGATTGCCCGCCGGCGGTGCGCAAGGCCGCCGCGGCCTTGTTCGACCCCGAGCACGACGGCATGCTGCCGGACGATCGTCTCGGAGAACTCGACACGTTTATGGCCACGGTATCGAAGTCGGGCCACGAGTTTCGTGCCTATGACGATGCGCTCGATTTCATCGCAGGAAGGCGCGATGCGGAGCGGCGGGCCTCGAAGCTCGAGGAGTTGTTTCCTCAGGGAGCCGCCGACCCCAAGCTTGGCAAGCTTCTGAAAGTGCCGCTGTACCCCTACCAGGCCGAAGGCGCGCTGTTCGCGGTCCGGGCCGGCCGGGCACTGATCGGCGACGATATGGGACTGGGCAAGACCATCGAGGCCATTGCCGCGACGGAAATACTGTCACGGCATTTTGGCGTCTCGAAGGTGCTGGTGGTCTGTCCGACCTCGCTCAAATACCAGTGGCGGAGCGAGATTACGCGTTTCTCGGGCCGGCAAGATGAGAATGCGGTGCGGGTCATCAATGGCGGCCGGGAAGAGCGGCTGAAGGACTATCGTTCGGACGGTTTCTGCAAGATCACGAATTACGAGAAGCTGAAGCCCGATCTCGACCTGATCGCCGCCTGGGCACCCGACCTAGTGATCGTCGATGAAGCGCAGCGGGTGAAGAATTGGAACACCATCGCTGCACGGGCCTTGAAGCGGATCGACAGTCCCTACGCGATCGTGCTGACCGGGACGCCGCTGGAGAACAAGCTCGAGGAGTTGATCTCGATCGTTCAGTTCGTCGATCAGCATCGGTTGGGACCGACCTGGAAGCTGCTGCACGAACATCAGATCAAGGACGAGGGTGGACGCGTCACCGGCTATGCCGGGCTCGAGAAGATCGGCCAGACACTGGCGCCGATCATGATTCGACGGCGCAAATCCGAAGTGCTGCGGCAATTGCCGAGCCGTATCGACCAGAACCTTCTCGTGCCGATGACGGAGATGCAGATGCTCTATCATCAGGAGAACGCGGACGTGGTGGCGAAAATCGTCCAGCGCTGGCGCAGGACCCGGTTCTTGTCGGACAAGGATCAGCGACGCCTGACCTGTGCCCTGCAGAATATGCGCATGGCTTGCAATAGCACCTACCTCCTGGACCATGAGACCGACCACGGCGTGAAGGCTGACGAGTTGGCCGCGCTATTTGCGGATCTCTTCGCCGACCCCGAGGCAAAGGCGGTGGTGTTCTCGCAATGGACGCGGACCCACGACATCATTAGCAGGCGCCTCGATGCGCGTGGCCTGGGCTATGTCAGCTTCCACGGCGGCGTGCCGTCGGACAAGCGGTCGGCATTGGTCGATCGTTTTCGCACCGACCCCGCCTGCCGGGTGTTTCTGTCCACGGATGCCGGCAGCACTGGCCTCAATCTCCAGCACGCTTCGACTCTTGTGAACATGGACTTGCCGTGGAATCCGGCGATACTCGAGCAGCGCATCGCGCGCATACATCGCCTTGGTCAGGCAAGGCCGGTGCGGGTCATCAACTTCGTCGCGAAGGGCACCATCGAGGAAGGCATGCTTTCGGTGCTGGCGTTCAAGCGCTCCTTGGCGGCAGGAATCCTCGATGGTGGCAGCAGTGAGATTGCGCTCGGCGGCTCGCGGCTCACCCGCTTCATGAAGGACGTGGAAAACGTCACCGGGCGCATGGGCGAGAGCGAGGCTGTGACGCCGGCCGAGGAAGCCGGGAACAGCGTCATCGTTGTTGACGATCGACGGCCCGCCAAAGACGTGAAGGCAAATGAAGGCCTGGAAGCAGATGCGGATATTGTCGCCGGCGATATCACGCGCTCGAATGGACCCGCGGTGGCACGTCGCGATCCAAGGTCCGATCCGTGGCAAGCCCTGGTGCAGGTAGGTGCGCAGTTCGTTGCCGCTCTGGCGGCCGCCAACGATCCCACGGCTCCGGCGCATCCATGGATCGAGCGCGATGCGGCAACCGGCACGCAGAGTCTCAAGATGCCGCTCCCGCCGCCGGAAACCGCGCAGCAGCTCGCCGATGCGCTTTCGGCACTCGCGGAAGGGTTGCGAGGCAGGATCGTGTGACTGCAGCCTAGAATTAGGCAGTGCTGGATATTGGAGAGAAGATCTCGATCAACCTTAGAACGGTTTTTCGGAGATTGTCTCTGAACTCATATGCAACGACAAGAGCTGAGCGAAATTAAGATCGACTTACCACGGTGTCGATAAACGCGCGCAGCTTTGGCTGGGATTGGCTTCGCGCTGCAAAGTAGAGAAAAAGACTGTCAGGGGGCGGCATGTATTTTTCCAGGACCATAATTAGCTGGCCGCTGCGGATGCCTGCCTGCGCCGCAACGTCCGAGGTGTATGCCAGCCCGCTTCATGTCAGCAATTGCGTCGGCACGCCGAGCGCTGGACCGGCCTCGCCGAGCCGCTGGTCGAGCGTATACACCGTGGCGCCGTGCTCCGATGCAATGGCGAGATGCAGCGCATCGCCGGCCCGAAGCCCAAGCCTATGCTGATCGGCAAACTTCGCCGCGGTCCGGAATTGCCCGCCCGTCACACCGAGCACGGTGAAGCTCTCGGCGACCAGCTTGTTGAACATGGCGAGCGCCCCAGCGCGCTGTTGCAGGCTGATCTGGCTGGTCCGAAGTTTGATCGCCATGGCCGAAGACATCTCGGTGATGGTCCAGTCGCTGATCAGGAGCTGCGCCGCGTCCTGCTCCGCCAGCCAGGCCTGAACGCGCGGCGTCATCGCTTCATTGGAGAGCGCAGCGACGATCAGCGACGTGTCGAGATAAAGCATCAGTAGCGGTCGCCGTCCCGCATCGCTCGCACCAGATCAGCAGCGCTTTCAGTCTGCGGCGGCATAGTCGCCGTCAGAGACCGGAGCAGGGCAGCGTCGATCGGTTTGCGAGGCTTGGCCACGGCGCTGAGCCGTGCAACCGGCTTGCCGCGCCGGGTGATGTCAATTGAATCGCCTGCCTCGATCCGGTCGACCAACTCGCTCAGATGGGCCTTGGCGTCTGCCAGACTGATCACATCCATGCCATTCTCCTGACCATGTAGATGGTCATATAGCGTGTTCAGCTTAAGAATTCCAGCGCGACCTTTCGACGTCCGTCGTGGCGAGCTCTTCTGGAACGATTGTGAAGTATCCTTTCTTGATGACCAACTGGAACATGCGGCCGTTGGGCGTTCAAATGGTCGGAAGCTGACGTTGGCGACGGCAGCTGCCGTAGCGGGCATTCCCGGCCCGAGCAGACCATAGGTCAAGACAGCTAACCGGCGTTGTCCACCATCCAGTCGGCAAGGCTTCGCGCAAAACTTCGCGGCACAATCATGTCGCAGCCGGTCTCGGTGGTGCGCAATACGAGCACCGATACGTGATGAAAGGCCGTTTGGAACGCGCGGCCTGACGCTGAGGCTGGAGAGCGCCAGTCGACGGCGATGCATTTGGAGAGAGTTTCCAGGACGCGCGCCCCGCTCAACCTGAAGCGTACACGTCCCTCGTCGAGAGCAACCGAACAGCCCAATCCGGGATCGATCGTCAGAGGGGATGGTTTTGCACCTGCCTCCGTCATCAGCCAGAGACGGCGCGGAGAGATCCGGACGGTGAGCGTATCGCCGTGGCGGGCCGTTTCGCCGACCGAGATGGGCAGGGCGGTTCCCAGCAGCTGCGAAACACTCATCTCGAACCGGGTCAGCATCCCGCCCCAGCTCTCGATCTGAACGATCGGACAATCAGCCATCGATAGGTTGAAATCCTTCAACGCCAAGACCTCAGCCATGCAGCCGTTCTCCCTTCGGATCCAGAAAGACGGGCGAGACGATGCGCGCGCGAACCGTTTCGGCCTTCATCGGATAGGCGGCGAGAACCTGGTTTCCCTCTACCGCCACGTCACCCGCAAGCAGGGCCAGGCCGACATAGCGGCCGAACTCCGGACTGAAGGTCACCGAAGTTATCCGGCCGCGTCCATGGCCGGCCACTGCATCGCCGGGCGCGAACAATATCGCCCCGCCGCGCAGTCGCTTGCCCTCCTCGATGCATTCCAGTCCAACCAGTCGCTGGCGGTCGGGCGCCAGAAATGCCGTGCGGCGACGCAGGACGTCGCCAACGAACCCCGCGCGTTTGCCGACCATACGGCCAAGGCCGAGATCGTCGAGCGTGGTGCGGCCATCGATCTCGGGTCCGGCGACGTGGCCCTTTTCGACACGCAGCGCGCCGAGCGCCTCGACCCCATAGGGCTTGAGGCCGAACGGCGCGCCGGCTTCCAGCAGGCGGCTCCAGGCCTGTTCGCCGGCGCTGGCGCCGACATAGATTTCGTAGGCGCGTTCGCCGGAATAGCTGAGGCGGATGATGCGCAACGCCCGTCCTCCGAACTCCGCTTCGATGAAACCCATATGCGGCAGCGCGTCGTTCGAGATGTCGAGCTTCGGAAAGGCAGCGGCGAGGATATCGCGGCTCCTCGGTCCGGCGACCGACATTGCCGCCCATTCATCGCTGACGGAGGTGACCGCGACACGCAGGTCCGGCCAGGCGGTATCGAGGAGGAATTCCAGCCGCGACAACACGTCAGCCGCCTTGGCGGTCGAAGTGGTCATGAAGAAGCAGGTTTCCGACAACCGCGTGGTGGTGCCGTCATCGAAGACGATGCCGTCGTCGCGCAGTATTACACCGTAGCGGGCACGGCCGACTGGCAGCTTGGCGAAGCCGTTGGCGTAGACACGGTCGAGGAACATGGCCGCGTCCGGTCCTTGCACGTCGATCTTGCCGAGGGTGGAAATGTCCATCAGACCCGCGGCCCCGCGCACCGTGCGCATCTCGGCGACATAGGCCTCGTTCACGTCGCTCCCGGCGGGGCGGTAGAAATACGGACGCATCCACAGCCCCACCTCGAGCATCTCGGCGCCATTCGCCACATGCCAGTCATGCATCGGCGTACGGCGAAACGGCTTGAAATGGTGGCCGACTGCGCGACCAGCGAGAGCGCCGATGGCAACCGGCGCATAGGGCGGACGGAAGTTCGTGGTCCCGGTTTGCGGGATCGTCGCCTGGCGCAACACCGCCATGGCCGAAAGTGCTGCAAAATTGCTGGTCTTGCCCTGGTCGGTGCCCATGCCGAGCGTGGTGTAGCGCTTCAGGTGCTCGACCGATTCATAACCCTCGCGATGGGCGAGCTCGACGTCCTTGGCGGTCACATCCATCTGGAAATCGACGAAGGCTTTTCCGGGCCCTACGAACGGGATCGCGCGGAACGCGTTGGCAGCGGCTTCGCCGAGATCGAGTTTCAAAGGAGCTGGCGCAGCCGCCGATTTGCCGCAGAAGGATGCCGCTTCGATGCCGGCATGGTGCCCGTCCTCGATGGCACCAGCAGCCGAGAAGCGGCCTGTCATCGCGCCGGCGCCGAACTGGCCTGCCGGAAAACCGCCGGGAACGAAGCCGTCGATGTCGTCGCGATAGATTGGTTTGACGCCGAGATGCGAGGTGAGGTGCACGGTCGGTGACCAGCCGCCGGACACGCAGACGAGATCGCAGGCGATTTCCGGATTGCCGCCGGATCCAGTAAGCTTCGCGGCCTTCACAGCATGGCCGCCACGCAGATCGACGATTTGTGTCCCTGATCGGATCGCTATGTTCAGGCGCGCGGCTTCGGCGGCCGGACCGGCAGGCGGAGCGTCGCGCTGATCCGCGACCGTCACCTGCGCGCCGGCGGCGGCAAGGTCGATGGCGGTGCGATAGGCGCCGTCATTGGTGGTGGCGACCAGAACCTTTCTTCCGGGCAGGACGGCGAAGCGATTGAGGTAGGTTCGGGCGGCCGATGCCAGCATGACGCCTGGCCGGTCATTGTTGGAGAACGCCAGCGGCCGCTCGATGGCACCGGCAGCAAAGACAATGGAGCGGGCGCGAAGCATGGTGAAGACCTGCCGCGTAATGCCTTCCTCTAGCGGATCATCGTTTCGTTCGATCAGACCCAAGGCGTTGCCGTCATAGGTGCCGAACGCCATCGTCTTGCGCAGCACAGTGACGTTGGGGAGGCCTGCCAGTTCGGTCCCGATCGCCTTCAGCCAGGCTGCCGCCTCGCCATCGGAACGCTCCGATAGAAGCTGGCCGCCGAGCAGGAAATCCTGCTCGACCAGCGCAACGCTTGCGCCCGCGATTGCCGCGGCGCGCGCTGCCGAGAGGCCGGCAGGGCCGCCGCCGACGATCGCTACGTCGGCAAATACGTGACGCACCTCGTAACGGCCCGGGTCCGGCTCGGTGCCGGCTCGGCCCAGTCCTGCGGCCCGGCGGATGAAATGCTCATAGAACATCCAGGCGCGCCGCGTCGGCCCCATGAAAGTCTTGTAGTAGAAGCCGGCGGAAAGGAAGGGCGCGAACAGCCCGTTGATGCTCTGCATGTCGAAGGCGAGAGACGGCCAGCGGTTCTGGCTTTCGGCAGATATGCCCTGCGCCAGTTCGAGCGTGGTGGCAGGCAGGTTCGGTTCGCGCCGTCCGCCGGTTCCGAGCGTGACCAAGGCATTCGGTTCTTCGGGCCCGGCCGAGAAGATACCGCGCGGCCGGTGATATTTAAAACTGCGTCCTGTGAGTGTGACGCCGTTGGCCAGCAGAGCCGACGCCAGCGTGTCGCCTTGGTAGCCGTTCAGCGTGCGGCCATCGAAGCTGAAGCCGATCGGCTGCGCGCGATCGATATGGCCGCCGGCCGGCAAACGTCTGTCGTTCGGGTTCATGCTTCTATTTCCTGGCGAAGCCGACGGAGAGGATGGAATGGTTGCGAGTGTCGCGTTCGACGACCAGCCATTGCCGGCAGCCGGTCACGTGTTGCCAGAATTCGCGATGCAGCCCGGCCGGGTTCTTCCGTATGTAGACGTAGCGATACCAGGCTTCCGGATCGGGATCGTCGTGGGCCGGACGCACCGCGGAAGCGTCGCCGCCATAGCGGAACTCGTCATGATCGCGCAGGCCGCAGCACGGACATTCGATGCGAAGCATTGTTTCGGCCCTCTATTGCAGCCAGGCCGAGGGGCCGGCGCCGGCCTCGTCGAGCGTGTGGCCGGTACGGAAACGGTCGAGCCCATAGGCGGCGATCAGCGGATGCGGCTTGCCGGTCGCCAGCATGTGCGCAAAGCACCAGCCCGAAGCAGGTGTCGCCTTGAAGCCGCCATAGCACCAGCCGCCGTTGAGATAGAGCCCGTCGATCGGCGTCGGGCAGATGATCGGGCTGGCGTCGGGCGTCATGTCCATGACGCCGCCCCAATGGCGCAGCAGCCGGACGCGCGAGATGCAGGGCATCAGCGCGATCGCGGCCTCGGCCACTTCGCGCACGACGCCGAGATTGCCGCGCTGGGCGTAGGAATTGTAACCGTCGAGATTGCCGCCGAAGACAAGCCCACCCTTGTCGGACTGGCTGACATAGAAATGATCGGCGCCATAGGCGACGACATGATCGACCAGCGGCTTCAGGGGCTCGGTGACGAATGCCTGCAGCACGTGGCTTTCGATCGGCAATTCCAGCCCTGCCTTCTGTCCGAGCACGGACGTATGGCCGGCAACGGCGAGGCCGATCTTGCCGGCGCCGATCCGGCCTTTGCTGGTCTCGACGCCGACGATCCTGTCACCGTCGCGGACAAAATCGGTCACCTCGCAGTTCTGGATGATGTCGACGCCGTGACCATCGGCGGCGCGCGCATAGCCCCAGGCGACAGCATCGTGGCGGGCGGTGCCGGCGCGGCCCTGCAGGATCGCGCCATATATCGGAAATCGCGCCGTCTCGGAGAAATCGAGATAGGGAACCAGCCGCCGCACTTCGTCGCGGTCGAGGATGTCGGCGTCGATGCCGTTCAGACGCATGACGTTGGCACGATGGCTGAAAGCGTCGAGCTGATCCGCCGAATGGGCGGTGACGATCTGGCCACGCTGCGAGAACATGACGTTGAAATTCAGCGCCTGCGACATGCCTTCCCACAGCTTGACCGAGAATTCGTAGAATTGGGTGTTGCCGTCGAGCAGGTAGTTGGAGCGGATGACGGTGGTGTTGCGGCCGACATTGCCGCCGCCGACATAGCCTTTCTCCAGCACGGCGACATTGCGGATGCCGTGGTTCTCGGCGAGATAGAAGGCGGTGGCCAGCCCGTGTCCGCCGCCGCCGACGATGATCACATCGTAAGCCGGCTTCGGCTCTGCCGCGCGCCACGCGCGCTGCCAGTTCTTCTGGCCGGATAAGCCGTTGCGGAAAATCGAAAGCGCCGAATAGCGTGCCATGTTGATGGTCTAACGGACGATCGAGCCAGCCGGGGTGCGTGTCAGCACTTCGGCGCCCGCATCGGTCAGCAGCACGGTGTTTGAGACGAAATGGTCGCCGCGCCCGGTGCCCATCAGCCAGGACAGGATGTGGAAGCTCATTCCCGTTTCGATCTCGAGATCGGAATCGTGCCTAAGCCCGGTTACCGAATTGCCGCCGGTCCAGGATGGCGGCTGGCCGATGCCGACCAGATAGCCGCAATGATGGCGGCGATAATGCGAGAGGCCGGCTTTGTCGGCGACGCCCTGCCAGGCGGCATAGACGTCGCGCGCCTTCACACCGGGCTTGAGCGCCTTGACGACGGCGTCGAATGCCTTGGCCGTGACCTCGGCCATCGCCGCGTCTTCATCCTTGATGCTGCCGATGCGGATCACCCGGCCGAGCGGTGCATGATAGCGCGAGATGCAGCCGGAGAGTTCGACGAAGACAGGCTCGCCGGCGCGGTAGATGCCGTCGCCCCAGGTCGTGTGTTCTTCGCCAAGCCGGCGGGCAGGGCGGATGAACGGCCCGAAGCCCGGTGCATGGCCACCGGCGCGGATCATTGCCGCCACGCATTGGGCGGCGACCTCCTGTTCGGCCGCGCCGTCGGAGATCGCCGCGATCGCGGCGCCTGCGGCGGCATCCGTAACCTTGGCGGCGCGACGCATCAGCACCTGTTCCTCGGCGCTCTTCACCCGCCGCATCCCATCGACAAGCCCGGAGATATCGCTCCACTGCGCATCGGTTTGGGCCTCGAGTTTCAGCGCGAGGCCATGGCTCAGCCCCGAGGTCCAGTGTTCGAGGCCGATCCGCTTGCCGGTCAGGCCAAGCTCGGAAATCATGCGCGCGGCAAGATCGGCCGCGGTCTCGCTGTCGGAATGGCCGCGGAATTCTGCCGCCTTCACCTGGTTCTCGATCGTCACTTTCTCCATCGACCGGGTGACCAGGACCGGCCGGCGGTCGAGCGGGACGATCAACAGATGCGGCGCGAAATAGCCCCAATGGTCGAGGCCGGTGAGGTAGAAGATGTTTTCCGGGGAAGCGAAGACGGCGGCGTCGAGCTGGCGCTCGGCCAGCGCCGTGCGGACCTTCGACAGGCGGCCGGCGATTTCTGCTTCGGAAAAAGGATTTCGGTCCATTTTGTATCCTTGAATTGCCGGCTTTGATGTCGGGGTTAGTCGATGATGATGAGGTCGCGGGTCACGTCGCAGAGCCGCTCGCCGCCGTCTTCGGTAACGACGAAGGATTCGGAGATGGCGACGCCGAAATCGTCGAGCCAGACGCCGGCCATGAAGTGGAAGCACATGCCGGGTCGCAGCTCGGTCTTGTCGCCGGGCCTCAGGCTCGCGGTGCGTTCGCCCCAATCCGGCGGATAGGCGAGGCCGACAGGATAGCCGACGCGGCTTTCCTTCTTTAGTCCGTTTCGGCGCAACACCGCCTGCCAGGCGGCTTCGACCTGTTCGGCGCTGTTGCCGGGCCGGGCCAGTTCGAGGCCGGCATCGACGCCTTCGACGATCACCTTGGCCATGTCGGAGAGGGCGGTCGGCGGCTTGCCGAAATGCACCGTCCGGGTCAGCGCCGCGTGGTAGCGCCGTCGCACGCCGGCGATTTCGATGATCGCCAGCCCGCTGTCGGGAAGCGGCGCGTCCGACCAGGTCAGGTGTGGTGTGCTGGTGCCTTCACCCACCGGCATCAGCGGACAGATTGCGGCATAGTCGCCACCGGCGCCCGGCACGCCCATGATCTGCGCATGATAGATCTCGGCAATCACGTGGTTCTGCGGCACGCCCGGCCGCATCTTTTCGACGGCGCGGTTCATGGCATTGCTGCAGATCGCGCCGGCTTCGCGGATCAGCGCCAGCTCGGCGTCCGATTTCACCAGCCGGGCCCAGTTGACGAGATCATGATTGTTGCTGAAGCGCGCCTTGGGCAGACCGCCGACCAGATGAGCATGGCAGCGCGCCGTATAGTAATGCGCATCCATCTCGACGCCGATGCGCGCCCGTTCCCAACCGCGTGCCCGGATCAGGCCGGCGAGCTCGTCATAGGGATGCTCGACGGGCTGCTGCACCAGCCGCTCCGAGAACGAGACGATGTTTTCTTCGGGCAAGCCGGTGGTCATGCGGGCGCTCCTGGCGTCCTGCGCCCTGCCGAACCAGATCGGCCGCTCTTCCTCCAGATGGACGAGCACGCATTGCGGCACATAGAAGGACCACCCGTCATAGCCGGTCAGCCAGCACATGTTTGCGGGGTCCTGGCAGACGATGAGATCGAAGCCGGTCTTCTCCATGCGCTGCTTCACGCCTGTCAGGCGCTGCGCATATTCCGTCTTCGTAAAGCTGCCTGAGCCGCTCAACACTCGTTCCCCTGAACGTCACACCAATTCGACAAATGGGTAATTGTGCACAACTATCGGCCACCTCGGCCGTACATTCGAACCAAACGCGTCGATTTTTCAGGATTCGTACCGCGCGTCTTGCGATATGTCCAGATGAGTTGTATACGTCTTACATGCTCGCTGCGACGGAGGAGAAACGTCGTCCGGGTCAAGGCAATCGTCAAAAAGAAAAGGGGAATGCATGCTCATGTCTCAGATAACCCGCCGCGCGGTTGTGAAGGCGGCCGCCTGCCTTGCGCTCGCCGCGACCGCGTTCACATCGCTGCCAGCCCATGCGGAAACGACCCTCGAACGGGCCAAGAAGGACGGTTACATCCGTGTCGGCTTCGCCAACGAGGCGCCGTTCGGTTTTGCAACGCCTGACGGCAAGCTGACCGGCGAAGCGCCGGAAGTCGCCAAGGCGGTGCTCGCCAAGATGGGCATCCCGCAGGTGGACGGCGTGCTGACCGAATTCGGCTCGCTCATCCCCGGTCTCAAGGCCGGACGCTTCGACATCATCGCCGCCGGCATGTTCATCAATCCGAAGCGCTGCGCCGAGATCAATTTCTCCGAGCCGTCCTACGGCATCGGTGAGGCCATGCTGGTTGCGAAGGGCAATCCGAAAGGCCTGAAGGACTATACGAGCATCAAGGACAATCCCGATCTCAAGCTCGCCGTGATGGCAGGCGCCGTCGAGGGCGGCCTTGCCAAGGACGCCGGTGTCGCCGAGGCGCAGCTCGTCACCTTGCCCGACCAGTCCAGCCTGGTTGCCGCCGTCCAGTCGGGCCGCGCCGATGCGGCCACGCTGACCGCGCTCTCGATTGCTGAAATGGCCAAGAAGGCGGATGGCGTCGAATCGACCAAGCCGTTCGGCGAGGTTGCCGGCAAGTCGGTGAAAGGCCATGGCGGCTTCGGCTTCCGCAAGGAAGACACCGATCTGCAGGAAGCGTTCAACGCCGAACTGAAGAAATTCCTCGGGTCACCCGAGCACATCGCCCTGGTCGAGCCGCTCGGCTTCGGCAAGGACTATCTGCCGAACAAGACGACCGCGCAGCTCTGCAAGGGCGAATAAGTTCCCAACTGCTGGGCGGTGTGAAAACGCCGCCCTCTTTTTTCTTCGGAGAAGCAGATGGGAATCCGCACGCTCGTTGGCATGTTGGTCGTCTCGCTCGCCGTCATCGGCGTGCTGGCGACGCAAGAAACCTACAGGCTGTTCCTGCCGGGGCTGTTGCAGGGCGCCCTCCTGACGATCGAGATCGCCGTTCTTGGCAGCCTTCTGGCGGTTGCCATGGGCGTGCTCGCCGCATTGGCACGCATGTACGGCCCGGCGCCGCTTAGATGGCTGGCGACCGTCTATGTCGAGATCTTTCGCGGCACCTCGGCGCTGGTGCAATTGTTCTGGCTGTTTTTCGTCCTGCCGCAATTCGGCATCACGCTCGATGCATTTCTGGTCGCCGTTCTGGCGCTGGGGCTGAATGTCGGCGCCTACGGGTCGGAGTGCGTGCGCGGCGCGATCCTGTCCGTTGCCCGCGGCCAATGGGAAGCGTGTACGGCGTTGAACATGAGCCGTGGCCAGATGCTGCGGCGGATCATCCTGCCCCAGGCTTTCGTCGCTATGATCCCGCCCTGGGGCAATCTGTTCATCGAACTCTTGAAATCGACGGCGCTGGTCTCGCTGATCACGCTCTCGGACCTTGCCTTCAAGGCGCAGGAAATGAACCAGAGCACGTTCAAGACCATTCCGATTTTCACGCTCGTCCTGCTGATGTATTTGGCAATGTCGCTGGTTCTCACCATCGGCATGCGACTTCTCGAAACGCGGGCTTCGCTCGGATTGGCTCGGGGGAAGGCAGGATGATCTGGGATTGGGGATTTGCCTTGGAAATCCTGCCGGTGCTCGCGCGCGCCGCGATCGTGTCCATCGAAGCGACGCTGATCGGCTTTGTGCTCGCCGCCTCGCTCGGCCTGGTCCTGGCGGTCGTCCGGATCGCCGTGCCACGGACGGGCTGGACGATTTCGGTGCTGGTCGAGCTGATCCGCTCAACGCCGCTGCTCATCCAGATATTCTTTCTCTATTTCGTCTTTCCGAAATTCGGCGTCGTGCTCGACGCCTTCACCGCCGGTGTTCTCGCCATCGGCATCCACTACGCTGCCTATTGCTCCGAGGTCTATCGCGCCGGCTTCGACAATATCCATCGCGGCCAATGGGAAGCCTCGATCGCGCTCAACCTCTCCTCCTGGACGACCTTCCGCGACATCATCATCCCGCAGGCCATCCCGCCGATCGTGCCGGCGCTGGGCAACTATCTCGTCGCGCTGTTCAAGGAGACGCCGCTGCTTTCGGCCATCGCTGTGCTGGAGCTCATGCAGACGGCCAAGATCATCGGCTCCGAGACATTCCGCTACACCGAACCGATCACACTGGTCGGCCTGTTCTTCCTCGCGATGAGCCTGGTTTCGGCCGCGCTTATTCGTGCCCTCGAACGCCTGCTCAACCGGAGGAACGCGCGATGACGGAACAACCGATGGTCCGCTTCGACAATGTTTCCAAACGCTACGGCTCGTTGACCGTCCTCGACGGCCTGAACCTCGAAATCGCGCGCGGTGAGAAGGTCTCCGTCATCGGTCCGTCCGGCTCAGGCAAAACCACTGTGCTGCGCATGCTGATGACGCTGGAGACGATCAACGACGGCGTCATCTGGGTCGAAGGCGAGCCGCTGACGCATATGAAGAAAAACGGCGCGCTCGTTCCCGCCGACCTCGCCCACATTCGCCGCATCAGGGCGAAGATTGGAATGGTGTTCCAGTCCTTCAACCTCTTCCCGCACATGACCGCGATGGCCAACTGCATCGAGGCGCCGATGACGGTGCTTGGCATGAAGCGGGCCGACGCCGAGGCGCGGGCAGCCGAGCTGCTTGAGATGGTAGGACTCGGGCAGAAGAAGGGCCATTACCCATCGCAGCTCTCCGGCGGCCAGCAGCAGCGCGTCGCCATCGCCAGGGCATTGGCGATGCGGCCCAAGATAATGCTGTTCGACGAGGTGACCTCCGCGCTCGATCCGGAACTTGTCGGCGAAGTGCTGCAGGTGATAAGGCAAATCGGCCGCGAGCATGATTTGACGATGCTCATGGTCACCCACCAGATGGGTTTCGCCAAGGAATTTTCCGATCGCGTCTGCTTCTTCTACCAGGGCAAGATCTGCGAGCAGGGACCGCCAGGCGAGCTGTTCGGTGCCCCTAAGAACGAGCGGACGCGGCAGTTCCTGCACGCTGTCCTGGAGGCTGGATGACGCTGGAGACGGATGCCTCGGCCACCACGGCGATCGCAGAGGCGCCACGACCGCTTTCGGCGCGCGAACGGTTCGAGCGCATCTACCTCATCCTGCGTGACCGCATCTGCCTGCTCGACTACCCGCCGGGAAGCCGCCTCTCCGAAGAAGAACTCGCCCAGGAATTCGAGATCAGCCGCACGCCGGTCCGCCGCGTGCTGGCGCGGCTCGAATCCGAAGGCCTGGTTCAATCCGTGCATGGCGTCGGCACGATCGTCACCGACGTCGATATCGAGGAACTGCAGCAGGTCTATCACTTGCGCCTGGAATTGGCGCTTCTGGTCGGCAAGCTTTCGCCGATCCCGCGAACGGCGGCCGACCTGGATCGGATCCGGGCGCTCATTGCGCGCTGTGATTCCGATATGCTCAATCCGGATCAGCGCGCTTTCCTGCAGCTGAATATGGATTTCTTCTCCGAACTGACCGCCATGACCGGGAACCAGCCGCTACGCGAGATAAGCGAGAGATTATATTTCCAGGTGGCGCGTGTCGTTCTGAAGATGATGCCGCAACTGGGTTTGGTGGAGGAGTTCACGGCCTTCCGGCGTGAAATGGAGGAAGTTCTGGCCGCGGCAGAGATCGGCGACTGGGAATCGATCGGGCATATAAGGCGCGCCCATATCTCCATGAGCTTTCGGCGCATGATCCGGCATGCTGGCCGAAGTTAAGACAGCGCGTACTCTTGCCGGAATCTGCCAGCCGTCACGACCGTTTCATTCTTGCGGAGGCTGATGAGAGCAGGCAGAAATGGTTGCCATCATCATCGCTGCGCTACTCATAGTCGCTGGCATTGTCTACCTGGCGGGCGCGGATCTGGCACGCGGCCGGCCCGACTCTCGAGCCGCGCCGGTGTGGGCTAGGTTCGTCGGCCATAGATTATCCCGTACATTGTCTCGGCATGGCGGTGAGACTGCGGTGAAACGCCAAACCGCTCTAAAAGCGCGTCGCGATGAAACGGATTCAGGCGACGCGCTTTAAGTCTTTGTTTTGATGCATGTCGTTGTCCGAAACCGCTGCGCAGTTGGGCGACATGCATTAAGGTTCCGCTCGCTGGATGGTGACCGATTTGAACGCCACCTCGCCATTTCCCAGGGCCCAGACACGAAATTCCATGGTTGATGTGTGCTCGATCGAGAAGAGCAATTGTTGCGGCCCATGACTTTCCGTCAGGTCTTTCTGTGCCAGGATCGTCCCTCCTGGCGACGATGCCGCGTCGAGGCGGGCAACCGCAGCCGGATTGCCATTGGCTTCGACATCGAAGGTAAGGCGATACGTCCCTCGGGCAACACTCACATAGGGGCCATAAAACAGTGCCCCTTTCGCCGTCGTCCGCGCCACCAGCGCCTTCGCATCGCCACGCTCTTGCAGGGAGCCCACTTGGGTAGGCGCGCCGGCGTTGGCATGAAAAGTCACCGGCTGCTTGAAGCGAATATCCCAACCCGGCAGCTTTGCCGCGATGTTTTCTCCGAATACGAAAATGCCAAGGTTACCGAATTGAAGCTTCCGCGAGACGGGCAACCCGAGTGCCGCCAACTGCTTCCAGTCGACCTTATTTGCTTCCTCCTGTGTCAGCACAAGAAACGTCTCGCCCTTCCACGCATCGGCAAGGTACCACCGGTCCGAGGACAGGAAGCGCATCGGCGTCGGCAGTGGGCCGTCCAGGGTGATCTGCCGAACCAGAACCCGTTCATCGGACAGCACGCTGAGCGGACCGGCATTCCAGTAGGTGGCGTAGCCATAGGCCAGCCCATTATCCTCGAGATAGCGCGCCAGGCCCGAAAAATCGATGGCTCGGGGTTGCTGCAGCCCCAGGTTCATATGCGACTGGGGATCCGACCTGACGAAGGTCGGATAGGCGCTTGTCAGCAGCCCGGCAAGGACCACCGCCACGCTGATGAACTCGATAGGTCGCAGCCGCATGTCGAGAGGCGTTGCCAACGCCGCGATGGCCATCGTGATCAGCGACGGCACCAGGTAACGGGAACTTGCGATCGGTTCGGCCAGGTTCGGTATCGTCGTCGCCACTTGCAGAAAGCACACCGACAGCAGCGCCACCGATCCGTAGATGGCGAGCGGCCTGACCTCGCCGTCCGGTCTGGCCGATGTTGCCACCGCCCGCACGATCAACCAGACCAACAGGATCGCCACGACCATTCGCACCGCGCCGTACAGGCCGATCACGGACAGAAGTTCGCTGTCTCCCGGCGGCTGCCCGCCGAAAATGACCAGCATCTCCTTGCCCAGGATCGCGAGATTGCCGACGATCGCGTCATATGGCAGCCATTTGATGGAGGACGCGTCGCGCGCGGCATTGTTCACATGCGCGAAGGTCACTGCGTAGAGGATGGTCCCGCCGCCTATCCCCGCGCAGATCGAAGCCGCCATGCCCAGCAGGGATGCTCTTCCCGCACCGCCCCGATGGTCGCCTGGTCTGTATATCGACCACAGCGCCGCGGTGACGAACGGCATTCCGATGGTAATAAGCGCGCGCTGGGGGTTGCCCCAGAACTCGGTCGTAATCAGGACGCAGAGCAGCACGCTCCATAGGACGACATGCTTCGTCGACTGCGCCCTCGTCAGCCTGACGAGGCAGTATATCAAGTAGAGCGACATATAAAGGATGGTGCCGTATGAGGCCTGCCCGTAGAGATTTTCGGCCAGCAGTCCGGAAATTCCCGCCGCCATGGACGCCGTTATCAGCGTTCGCTGTGTCTTGCCGATCGGTGCCAGGCCGGTAGCGAGCCAGACGCTGTGCAGCACAAGTATGGATGTAACAAGACCCGAGATCGCGTGAACGGTAAAGCCGGCGGGAAGAAAAATCATCGCCGGAATGGCGAAGAGCTGTCCAAATACAACGACAATGTCATTGTTTCCATAATACCAGTCCGGCGGGAAGAAGTGGTGGCTATCGATGATCTCCCTCGCCAGCAGTATCTTCATGGCGCTGTCGGCGTTAAATAATTTTTTGTATCCCACAAAAACGTAGAATACGAGGAAGCAGAAATTGACGGCCAGAATCAATGCAGCCGCGGGAAACCAATAGGACCTGCCTTCGGACGGCCTCGCCGCTGGTAAGTTCTGCATGGTCGGGATCGCCAGCGACGACTCCTGGATTGACATCGTTCGGTTGAGCTCCCCCTAGGCCGTGCATGCTACCAAAGCGAGGAGCAGGCACGGGAACCGGCCTAGATGGACTGTCTGGCACTACCTTTGTCAACCGGCACGGGCCAATCGAAACTGGCATCGACGGCTCCTGGCGGAAGGCGGCCTGGCCGGCCGGAGACAGAAGTGCTGGCGAAAGGCCGTCCGGCGCGCTTATAGCCGCGGGCTCAACCCAAATGGATGTCCGGCATGCTACAGTCCAGGCGTTGCGGCGCTCGCCGATTCGAGGGAACGGAGACACAAACTGGACAACCGCGCCATCGGCATCACGCTCATTGTTGCGGCCGTATTCCTGCTCACCATGGCCCAGATCATCATCAAATCCCGGCTGACCGAGCATGGGGCCGTACCGTTCGGCCTTGCCGAAGGTTGGCCCTATCTTCTCGGGCTGCTCGCCGACTGGCGGGCTTGGCTGGGCGGCCTTGGCCTCGTGGCCTCCAGCATTCTATGGTATTCCGCTGTTTCAAGAATCCCGCTGTCGCTGGCCTTCCCGTTTGCAGCGCTCGCCTATCCTCTTGTCTTCGCCAGTTCGATCCTTGTCCTGCATGAGCGATTCAGCTGGCAGTCCCTTGCCGGCAACGGCTTGATTGTCCTCGGCGTGGTGCTGGCGGCGAGCCAATTGCCTTAACGGTTAACCTTGGCAAGGTTCCCCGCGGTCACGGACGCTTCGCCACCACCAGGCGGGAGCCGCCGACGGGAAGGGTGAGGCCCGTCGCGAGGAGCAGGCTTTCGATCGCCATCACGGATCGCAACGAGGCATTCACGGCCGGCCCGATGCGGAATTCCCTGCCGGCGTCGAACTCGCTGCCTTCGCTGTTGCGTCGTCGCGACAGCAACATCAGCGGCAACAGAAGCGACACGAACGAGGTGCTGTAGACGACCTCCAGTCCCACGCTTTCGATCTTTTCATGCAGCTCCCGCTTTTCATAACGCCGGAAGTGAAACGACTGCTTATCGATCTCGCTCCAGAGCCATTTGTGCTGCGGCACTGAAACGATCACGCCGCCCCCGGGCTTCACCGCGCGCTTCAGGTTCTCCAGCGCTTCGACATCTTCCTCGATGTGTTCGATCACGTCGAAAGCTCCCACGACGTCGAATTCGGCGGCGTAAGGCAATCGCCTTGCGTCCATCTGGGCAAAGCTTGCCGACGGCAAGCGGGCGGCGGCGAAGGGCAAACCGGCAATGAAGATTTCGGTCCCCATCAGCCGGGCGCCGGGAAAGGCACGGACGACGCCGTTCAGGACAAAGCCTGTGCCGCAACCGATCTCGAGGAATGACCGGAGTTGCGGAAAGAACCGCCTCAGCGTGCGCATGATGATGGTATTGCGGGCTTCGAACCAGAAATTGCCGACCTCGCGCTGTGCCAGCTCGGCAAAGAAGCTCTCGCGGAATCCCCCGCCTTCGTTTGCCATCTCGGGCGCCCAGGCAGGAAAGCCGTTCTGGTTGGCCGGCGCAAAGCCGCAGTTCGGGCAGCCCGCATCCGCGGACGCATGTTCCAGACTGCAGCGCGGGCAAACGATCATGCTTCGGATCAACCCCGCTACACGAGCACGGCCAAGCCGAAGCCGGTCTTTCCGTAACCATTGCCGTTATAGAGCATGTAGCGCCGCCCCTCATGATCGAACACGAACGGATATTCGATCATCTCGCTATCCCAGCCTGACTCAGCGCGCGCGATGCCCGCGGCATGGTCGAGGCGCACCCAGTTCAGTCCGTCGTCCGACTCGGCATAGCCGATCCGGTAGCTGTCGCCGCGATAGGAATACCACATGCGCCACAGCTCACCGTCCCGCTTAACCGCCGGGCGGGATATCGCATATTCCTCTTCGTTCGCGAAATCGACGGCGACGCGTCCGTCGCGGCGCCAATGGATGCCGTCGTCCGAGCTTGCATATTTGATGTGATAACGATGGATCGGCTCCTTCGCCGATGCGGTCCAGCCGACGCAGGACGTGTACCACATGTGCCAGAGGCCAGCCTCGTTCAGCACGCAGCAACTGCCGGCAAAATGCGGCTCCCTCATCGAGCGATCGATCAGCGGGCCCGCGGCGAAACGTGAAAACGATCCGTCGAGCGAGGCTGTGGCGAGGCCGATGGCGTTGCGGAACGGGACGGTCACCCCGAGGTTCCAGCCCACATAGTAGAGATGCCGTGTCGGCCCCGCCGTTGTAAGCCAGCTCGCTAGGGAGCCGCTGTCATCGAATTCACCGAGACTGCCCGGCACCAGGACAGGCCAGCGGGCTATGTCGAGGACGCGCTCCGGCGACGAAAGCTCAATGACAACATAGCCGGTGTGGGAGCGTTGCGACGCGTCGCGGGAGCCGAAGTAGATCCTGAACAGATCGCCGTTGACGTGCTCGGCAATCGGCATGGTCGCGTGCGAGCGCATCCATTCGACATCGCCGGTCGGGCAGAACAGGCGGCCAAGTTTCTCCCATCGCACGGGACTATATCCTTCCGAAGGCAAAAGCTTGCTTCACGGTATTTCCCGATACCAGCTCCGTCACGATTCAAGGATGGCGGCGCCGACTCCATCCCTCCCGTAGCCATTTCCGTTGTAGAGCAGAAAGCTGGCTTCGGCGGTGCGCAGCAGACTGGCGTAGCAGACCATTTCGCTGTCCCATCCACTCGCATTGGTGTCGAGCAGCGGCGCCCTCTCGCGCTGCCAATGGACCCCGTCGGCGGATGTCGCTTGATAGACCCGATAGGTCTCTCCCAGGCGCCTGGTGCAATAGAGCATTTCGTAGCCCGCCTCGGTCCTTTGAACGACAGGTCGGGCGATGGCGTGTTCACCCTCGAGGAAAGGCAGGCAAATGTGCTCGTCGGTCTTCCAAATCACGCCGTCGCTGCTCGTGGCGTGTTTGACGGTGTAGTAGTGGATCGGCGCATCCTTGCCTTCCGGGTCGACCTGCCACCGCAGGCCCGACACGTACCACATCCGGAAACTGCCGTCTTCGACGAGCACCCAGGGCGCACCGGCAAGCAAGGGATCATAGTGGTTGCGGCCGAGCACAGGCGCTTCCGATACGCGCTCGAAATGACGGCCCCCGTCGCGCGATTCCGCGAGCCCGATGGCGAAGGTGAAGGGCACCGGGCGGGTCAGTGACCAGCCGGTGTAGTAGAGCACCAGACGGCCGTCGTGATTGACGAGGCAACCGGGCATGGCGCCGCAATCATCGAATGTTCCTGGACGCCCGAGGTCGAGGGACGGCCCATCCGAACGGCCGGTCGGGGTGAGGCCGCCGGCTGTTGCCGCAACATCGACCCAACCGCCGCGCGAGCGATTGCTGTCGTCGCGGCTGGCAAAATGGATGCGGTATGTTTCATTGCCCAGGCTTTGGGCAAACGGGTTCTGGCAATGCGACCGCTCCCAGCCCGAGCCACCTGGGCGACATACCAATCCGGTGCGCTTGAAACGCGACCGCGTCATATCCGTCTCAGCCGCGAGCTCGGCACCTTCGATCGCTCCGTCTCGCCGCCCAGATAGACACCCTCGGGCGCCGCATCCGCCAGAATGAGCGCTCCCGCCCCGATCACGCACTGCTCGCCCACGCGGATATGGTCGCGCAGCGTTGCGTTGACGCCGATGAAGCAGGCTTCGCCGATATCGACGCCGCCCGAGACCACGATATGCGAGGCAAGAAAGCAGTGATCGGCGATGCGGGAATGATGCCCGATATGATTGCCGCTCCACAGTGTCACATTGTTGCCGATGGTCGCAAAAGGTTGAACGACATTGTGCTCGAGGATGAAGCAGTTCTCGCCGATCCTGCCGTCATTGAGCAGGGTGGCCTTCGAACTGAGATAGCTGACGAGATCGTAGCCCAGCGCCTTGAGCGCCAGATATTTCTGGCGGCGAAGCTCGTTCAGCCTGCTGTAGCTGAGCGCCACGAATGCCGCATGGGCATCCGGGGGAAATTGCTCGGCCAACGTCTCGAATGGCACGACCGGGAGGCCCGCCAGCCGGTCCCGCGTCAGAAACGCGCCGTCGACGGTGAACGCCGCGACATCGTGAGCCGAATCGCGGGTGAAATAATAGTGGGCAAGCTCGGCGATATCGCCTGCTCCGAATATGACGATGGGCCGCTTCATGTCTTTCTGACCAGCATGGTGAATTCATAGAGACCATAATCGTGCAGCAGTGCCACGCGCTGCGAATATTTTCTCTTGCAGATGTCAAAGAGATGCCTTGGGTCGGCGTAGAAGAGGTCGGCTCTTCGCTTGTCAATATCCGAGTAGGAGGTCAGGCAATTGAAGGCGAAGCCGCGGTGGCTGGTGGCATCGAGTACATCCAGTGTCGCCTCCAGATAGGCTGCCCATTGGTCGTCCGGGCGCGTCAGCCTGACGTTGAAGATACCGCTGGCGAAGCCGAAGTCGGCCACCTGCGCTGGCGCCGATCCGACTGCAAACCGCGCATCTGAACGATCGCCAAAAAGCCTGACCGCTGCTTCGATCATTTCTTCAGCCAAATCGCAGCCATGGTAGCGAATACCGGCGAAGCGGTCGGCGAGGAAGGGCAGCAGGGCGCCGTAGCCGCATCCGAGGTCGTTGACCGTGAAATCGCCCGGCAGGTCGATCAGCGTTGCCAATTGCCGGAAGCGAAGGAGCTGACCTTCTTCCGTATTCCAGTCCACGCCCTTGGGATTGGCGCCATGCGCCTGCACCTTGTCGGCATAGTAGCGTGCGACCTCGTGCAGGATCGTGCCGCTTTTGTCCGTTGCCGGGGCGCCGATAGACGTCATGGGTACAACCATGGGTGAGGTGTTACGCGCGGAATCGTGTATCGTAGCCGATACTAAATGGACGACTGTGCGAATGATACCGGAATTGAGTTTTGTTTCCCCCTCAACGAAGCAGCCGCTGACGAAGGCGCCGGACGGCTCTGCCTTGCTGGGCGGACCAGGCGAACGCTATCCGTTGATCGAGGGCATGCCGCAGTTGCTTGTCCACTCTGGTCAAGCGCAGGCTTCTGGCGAGAGCCAGGCCTACTATCGTGACCGTGCGAGTGAATACGATCGTGGCATCGAGGCTTTGTTTGCCATGCTCCTTGCCAACGAGGAGCAAACGCGCCGGGAGATGTTTGCCGAGCTCGACCTTCGGCAGGACAGCAGGGTGCTTGAAATCGGTTGCGGGACCTGCCGCGACACCATCCATCTGCTGGATATGCCTATCGATATATTTGCCGGCGACCTGTCGCTCGAGATGCTGCTGACGGGGCAGGATCGCCTGCGCCGCGCCGCAAAGGACACCTCGCGGCTGCAGTTGTTCTGCGCCGACGTGATGCATTTGCCCTTCGCGGACGAGTTCTTCGATGCCGTCTATCATTTTGGCGGCCTCAATCTATTCCCCGACCACAAGAAAGCCTTGGAGGAAATTACCCGCGTCGTGAAGCCGAACGGCCGGGTGGTTGTCGGCGACGAAGGTATCGCCCCTTGGCTGGCGAACAGCCAATTCGCCAATATCCTCGAAAATTCCAATCCGCTGTTTCGCCATCGCGCGCCGCTGGATTGTCTCCCGGTCGCGGCGCGGCAGGTCACCTGCCGGTGGATTCTCAGCGGTTCATTCTATCTGATCAGCTTCGTCAAGGGCGAGGGAGAGCCGCCGCTCGACCTCGACGTCGAATTCCCCGGGCGGCGGGGCGGGTCGCATCGGACCCGCTATTTCGGCAAACTGGAGGGCGTTTCGCCCGAATTGCGCGGCCGCGTGCTGGACGCGGCTGCGGCCGAGGGACTATCGGTGACCGCCTGGCTGGAAAGGACGCTTGGCAGAGCGACCCGGAACGTGGCGCGGGATGGCGTTGACGATTAGAGCAATTCCAGGAAAAGTGTAAACGGTTTTCCGTTCGGAATTGCGTCAAAACAAGGAGATAGAGCATTTCGCCGTTTCCGTGAGACGGTGAAACGCTCTAGTGGCTGACGCCTTCCGGCCGGGAAGACGACCGGTCCTGGGCCGTGCTGACGACGCTCTGTCCGCCGCGATGAATATCCCGGATGATCGTATAGGGGCGGCGTTTGGTTTCGGACAGAATGTTGGCGATGTAGATGCCCAGAATGCCCAGGACGAGCATCGTCATGCCGCCGAAAAACCAGATGGATATGATGATGGAGGTAAAGCCGTTCACGCCGATGCCGGAAAACATGTATCTAAATATATAGAAGAAAATCAGCAATGCGGACAACGTTGAAATAGACAGACCAAAATACAGTATTATATAGAGGATTCTTGTCGATGTCGTCATCAGATAGCGCACTGCCATTTGTATGCGGCGGCTGATCGAATAGGTCGTTGGCGAGAGGGAATGCTTGACGACGACCTGTTGCTCCTGCAGGAAGCCGGCCAACTGGAACAGATGGGCGATGATAAACTCGTGATCCTGATGGCTGACGAGGGCTGCAACATAGGCGCGTGTCATGAGCCGGGCGATCACCAGATTGCGTGGCAGGCGGAAGTCGCTCAGCGCATCGTTGATCGAGAAGAACAGTGCGCCGGTCCACCTCTCAAAGACGCCGCCGCGCCGGTATTCCTGCACCCCATAGACCACATCGAGCTTGCATTGCGACATCTGGTCGGCAAAGGACATCAGCCACTCCGGCTCTTCCTCGAGATCGCTGTCGATAAGGAAGACCCGATCGCCCGTGGCATGGGCCAGTCCGGTCATGATGGCCTTGTGGTGGCCGAAATTCCGCGACAGGTCGATAACGGTCACATGCCGGTCGGCCGCGCTGCGCTGGACCGCGAGGTCCAGGCTGCGGTCTGGCGAGCCGTCATTCACCAGGATGATCTCGAATTCATCGCCGACCAGGCGGCGCGCGGCGGCGGAGGCCCGGTCGCAGAACTCATTGATATACGGCTCGGATTTGTAGAGCGTGCTGACGATCGAAAGCTTCATGAAGGCGGCGGATCCGTTGCTGCGCGAGGCGCTTTCGCCCGACGATACCGGCTATCGTTGCCTCAGTAAAAGCAACGCCGTCAACCGGACTTGCTTCGTTCGACGCTTTCCACGCCAAAATCGGAGGTTTCGCGCATAGTTTTCGACATCGGCTTGCTTGAGCCGCCGATTGATGGAACTGTGCCCCAACGAGGTACAGGAAATACTTCCTTCGGCGATACGAGAGCGCCGATTGGCGGGGGGTGGCGGTGTCCAATTCCTTGAACAGGCCTTTGGCGGCTGCGGAGTCGCAGTCAATCGCATTCAACCGCCTTCACCTGACCGGCCGCGAGATGCGCTACATCGCCGAAGCGCGGGTAGCCCAGCATCTGTCCGGTGACGGGGTTTTCACCAAACGCTGCCATGCCTGGCTCGAGGAGAATGTGGGCTGCGCAAAGGCGCTGCTCACCCATTCATGCACCGCGGCGCTGGAGATGTCCGCCATCCTTCTGGATATCGCTCCCGGCGATGAAATCATCATGCCCTCCTACACTTTCACCTCGACGGCAAATGCGTTTGTGCTGCGTGGCGGCGTGCCGGTATTCGTCGATATCCGCGAGGACACGCTCAATCTCGACGAGCGTCTGATAGAGGCCGCGATCACCCCGCGGACACGCGCGATCGTGGTCGTCCACTATGCCGGAGTCGGCTGCGAGATGGACGCAATACTCGATATTGCTCGCCGGCACGGCCTGAAGGTCGTCGAAGATGCCGCCCAGGGCGCGACAGCGCGCTACAAGGGAAGGCCACTCGGCAGCATCGGCGATCTGGGCACGCTGAGTTTCCACGAAACCAAGAACCTGATTTCCGGCGAGGGCGGAGCGCTGCTGATCAACGACCCCGGACTGAGCGAGCGCGCCGAGATCATCCGCGAAAAGGGAACCGACCGCAGCCGGTTCTTCCGCGGCGAGGTCGATAAATACACGTGGCAGGACATCGGCTCCTCCTATCTTCCCAGCGATCTGCTTGCGGCGTTTCTGCTTGCCCAGCTCGAGGACGCGGAATCGATCACCGCCGAGCGGTTGCGGATCTGGAGCCTCTATCACGACATGCTCGAGCCGCTCGAGCATGCCGGGCAGCTTCGCCGGCCTGTTGTTCCGGCCGCGTGCGAGCACAATGCCCATCTCTACTATGTGCTGCTCCCCGAGGCGGCGGACCGCCCTGGCGCGCTGGCGCGTTTTCGCGAAAATGGCGTCAACGCTATTTTTCACTATGTTCCGCTGCACGAATCGCCGGCGGGGCAGCGCTTCTGCCGAGTTCACGGCGATCTGCGGGTCACCACCGAAACGGCCGAACGCCTGATCAGGCTTCCTCTCTGGTATGGCATCAATGCCGCAGCTCAGGAGCGCGTGGTCGCACTGCTTGGTGCCGTTCAGCGTTAGGCAGGCAAGCCGGACCCATTGGGCTGCACGAAGGATCCAGGCTGAAGCTGCGAGCAGATGACGAAGCGTGTAGCGATCCTCCAGTCCAATTATATCCCCTGGAAGGGTTATTTCGACCTTATTGCCTCGGTCGACGAGTTCATTCTCTACGACGACATGCAATATACCCGCCGTGACTGGCGTAACCGCAACAAGATCAAAACACCGCTCGGCCCGCAATGGCTGACCGTTCCGGTGGTGACCAAGGGAAGATATTTTCAGAAAATTTGCGAGACCGAGATCGACGGCGCCGACTGGGCTCAATCGCATTGGCGGCAGCTACAGGCGAACTATCGTCGAGCAAGCTGCTTCGCGGAAATAGCTGAATGGGCGGAGCCGCTCTATAGCCGCCGCTACACGCATATATCGGAGCTGAACCGCTGCTTTATCGCGGCAATATGCGGGTATCTTGGCATCGCCACGACCATAAAATCGTCCAGCGCCTACGAGTTTCACGGCGAAAGAACCGAGCGCCTGGCAAGCATATGCGCCCAGGCGGGAGGGACCGTCTATGTTTCCGGACCGTCGGCGAAAGACTACATCGTCCAGGATGTCTTCGACACGGCCCGCATAAAGCTCGAGTGGTTCGACTATGCAGGCTATCCCGCCTATCCCCAGCTCTGGACGGGATTCGTGCACGAGGTGTCGATCATCGATCTGCTCTTCAACTGCGGCAAGCAGTCATCCCGGTTTATGAGGTTCGTCACCAGGTGAGCCTGGCGGCGACGAACGCAATCACTTGGGTTTACCGCTCCAGGCAGATTGCCACGCCCTGGCCGCCGCCGATGCAGAGCGAAGCCAAGCCCTTCTTCGCCCCGCGGCGGATCATTTCATGCAGCAGCGTCACCACGATGCGGCAGCCGGAGCCGGCCAGCGGATGGCCGAGCGCGATGGCGCCGCCGCTCATGTTGATGATGTCCTCGTTCCAGCCCATCTCGCGGTTGACCGCGATGGCCTGCGCGGCGAAGGCCTCGTTGATCTCCATCGCTTCGAGATCGGCATGCCGCCATCCGGCCTTGTCGAGCGCACGGCGCGAGGCCGCGACAGGACCGAGGCCCATGTCCATCGGCACGACGCCGGCGGAGGCGTAAGATGCGATGCGGGCGAGGGGCTTTAATCCAAGTTCCTTCATCCGCGCTTCCGACATCACCAGCACCGCGGCGGCGCCGTCATTGAGGCCCGACGAGTTGCCGGCGGTGACTGTTCCTGCGGCGTCGAAGACCGGCTTCAGCCGGCCAAGGCCTTCGATCGTGGTCGAAAGATTGGGGTGCTCGTCACGCTCGACGATGAGCTCGCCTTGCCTGGCCTTGATCGAGACAGGCACGATCTCGTCGTCGAACCTGCCGACGACGCGGCATGAGAGCCTTCGGCCCGCTCCGTGTCGCTCAGAACCGCGGCCCCGCCACCATGCGTGCGACCCGCGCCATGTCGGCGCTCATTTCGCGGTCGTCGCCGAGCGGGGCGACCAGCGCCCGCACGGCTTCATAGCTGCGCCGCGGGCCGTCGCCCATGCTATCCAGCACGCCGCGCAGCTCCACGCCGGTCGCCGCGAAGATCAGTTCCATTGCAACCATATAGCGCAGTCGCTCGATGATCGCGGCCGTCTTGGCCACGACGCGCGGCGCCATCGACGATTGGTCCTCGACGCCGTCGGAGATCGCAAGCGGGCTGAGCGACATCGGATTGGCGAGATGCCGGATCTCCGCTTCGAGCGCCGCGACCGGCTTCTGCAGTTCCGCATAACCCTGGCGGCTGCCGCCTTTGGCCGACAGGAAGCGCGGCAGCTCCGCCACCGTTGGCGACATCAGCTTCATCGAACGGTTGGCTGTGCCGACCGCGCAATGCGCCAGTGCCTGGCCGAGGTTTTCCCAGGTCAGCGTGAACGCCGTCAGGTCGAAATTGCCGTTGGAAACGACGCGCTCGGCCCCGGGCAGGATGACAGGATTATCGCCGGAATGGCCAAGCTCAATCTCCGTCGCCAGCCTGGCTTGCTCGAACGCATGGACCAGCCCGCCCCAAACTTGCGGCACGCAGCGGAAGCTCAGCGGATCCTGGAGGCGTCGCGCGGCGCTCTCCTGCCAGAGCCCGCTTCCCGAAAGCTCGGCCCTCAGCCTGGCGCCGATCTCGCGCTGGCCGAAAGCCGGGCGCGCCGCTAAGGCATGCTCGTCGATGGCCTTGAGCGACGCGCGAAAAGCTTCGTAGTTCAGCGCCACGGCCGCAAGCGACCAATCGATCAGGCATGCGACGTCTTCCAGGGCGAGGCAGGCCGTTCCGGTCGAAAGGCTGTTGGCGACGATGATGGCGTGGCCGTCCTTCTCGCGCAGGTCGAGCGGTTCGAGCCCGGCGAGCTTGAGCGCCTTGGCTGAAGCCATGATCCGGCCCTGATATTCCGTCTCGCCGTCGCCGCGTAGCGCCCTCGCCAGATGGCCGAGCGGCGCAAGGTCCGCGGCACCTACCGATCCCCAGGAGGGTATCACCGGATGGACGCCGGCGTTGAGCGCCGCGACCAGGCCCATGATGACGCCCTCGGATGTGCCGGTGCCGCCCGCGGCCATGCCGCAGATACGCGCGGTCATCAGCGCCCGCACCGCCTCGGTCGGCAGCGACGGGCCGGCGCCCATGGAGTGGCTGAGCGGCACGCTGTGCTGGAAGGCGATCAGGTCGGCTGCCGCAAGCGGCGTGTCGACACAGGCGCCAAGGCCCGTGGTGACGCCGTAGAGCGGCTTGCCGAGTTGGGTGAGATGCTCGATGACGGCGCGGCTGGCACGAATGCGGCGCATGGCTTCCTCGCCGAGCACGAGGCGGGCATTGCGCCGCGCGACCTCGGCGACATCGGCCGCGCCGAGCGGCTTGGCGTCGAGAATTACCACTCTGGCTGTCATCTGGGCGGCTATTCCTTACGCGTGCCGGGGACCGGCTGCTTTGCGACCGAACGAACACAGGATAGCTGCCTTCAGCGCCGGATATTATCGAAAATCCGCCGTCGCAATTGCCGTTATCTTACTTCGGCGGTGTCGGGCTATCCGAGAGGAGTCGGCACGACCGGTCAATTGGCGGCACGGCAGGCAAAAAACCCGGGCCGATGTCACAATCGCGCAAGCCTCGCTCGTCTTGAGGTCGGAAGCAATGAAAGGAACCGACCATGACTGTCAGACTTGACCCCCTTGCCGCCGCTCCTTCGCTGATGAAGGAGTGGCACCGTGCCTCTTTAGCCATTGCCGGCAGCCTCGATCCGGCGCTTGCCGAGCTCATCGAGATACGTGCCTCCCAGATCAATGGCTGCGCCAACTGCATCAACATGCATTCGACCTATGCCCGCGAGCGCGGCGAGACCGAGCAACGCATCTATCTCTTGTCGGCCTGGCGCGAGGCGCCATGCTATACCGACCGCGAGCGCGCCGCGCTCGGCTGGACCGAGGCGCTGACCAGGATTTGCGAAGGCCATACGCATGAGGCGGCCTATGAAGCGCTCAAGCCGCATTTCTCCGAGGAGGAGCGCGTGAAGCTCACATTGATGATCAACATAATCAATGGCTGGAACCGCATCGCCGTCGGCTTCGGCGGCTTTGTCGATCCGGCGGCCGTCAAGGCTGCCAACAAGGCGGTTGCCGCCAAGGCTGCAGCCGCTTGACGACGGAGCCGGCATATGCGGGCGCGGCGGCGCAATTCGAGCCGCTGCGCTCCAAGCTGATGCGGGTCGCCTACCGCATGCTTGGCTCGGTCGCCGATGCCGAGGACGTGGTGCAGGAAGCCTTCATCCGCTGGATGAGGACCGAGCGCGCCGAGGTGCGCCAGCCCGAGGCGTTCCTGCGCCGAACGGTCACGCGGCTGTGCCTCGACCAGCTCAAATCCGCGCGACACCAGCGCGAGACCTATGTCGGCCCCTGGCTGCCCGAGCCGGTCGTGGAGGAAGATGAGGCGGAGGACGTCACCTTGCCGCTGATGATGGCGCTGGAGCGCCTGTCGCCGCTCGAGCGCGCCGCCTTCCTGCTGCATGACGTGTTCGGCCTCCAATTCGAGGAAGTCGCGGCCGAGATCGAGCGCGATCCGGGCGCTTGCCGCCAGCTTGCCGCCCGCGCGCGTGAGCATGTCCGAGAGGCGCGGCCCCGGTTCAAGGTCGAGAAACAGCGCGGCCTGGAGATTGCCGAGGCGTTCTTCGACGCTTCGCGCAGCGGCGACATGAAAGCGCTCGGCGCGATGCTGAGCGCCGATGTCACCGCCCACGCCGATGGCGGCGGCAAACGCCCTGCGGCGACCGAGCCGGCGCTTGGGTTCGAGGCGGTCATGACGCAATACGCGGTCGTGGCGGCGTGGCTCAAGGACAACCGCTCGGAGCTGGTCCGCTACGGCTTCATCAACGGCCTGCCCGGTTTCGTCACGCTGGAGGTCGACGGCGAGCTGCAGACCACCGCCCTGGACGTCGAGGACGGCAAGATCACGGCGATCTATGTCATGCGCAACCCCGACAAGCTGCGGCATCTGCACTAGCGGTGTGCGGACAAGCCCCATGCGGGAACTTTTGCTCCGCTGGCGATTTTGAATATGCTGCAGATCCAATTGCCGGAAGGTCGCTGCCATGACGAAATATTTTGCAATCGCCGCACTCATGCTTGCCGCGGCTGCCGCCGGCCCGGCTTCCGCCGGCGAACGGCATCGCCACCGCATCATCGAGCAGGAGCGCTATGTTCCGGCCAGCGACGACATCATCGACGCTCTGTTCGGCGGCCCGCGCTACTACGACCGGCAGATGTCCACCACGGCGGCGGGCGCCTGCGCGTATCACCGCGTCGGGCCGGACGCGGATGCGGTAAACGACATCAGCGACCACTATTGCGGGAAATAGGTTCCCCGGCGGCGTTCCGCGGGGTCGGTCTCGATGAGCTCGCACACATCGGTTCGAGCTTTGTATACAATACGGAAGAAAGATGTTGACAATCTGTCGCAGCCGGTTTCCCTTTACGCTATCCGCGCAGCCTACGAGCAAAACATAAAGCGCGATAACCAAGGGGAACTGCAGATATGATCAACCGTCGCTCGACTCTGAAATCAATGGCGCTCGGCGCCGTCTCGGCCCTGGCGATTGCCGCAGTCGGCATTTCGTCCGCGCAGGCTGAAAACAAGGAACTGAAAATCGGTTTTGTCGGTGTCACCAGCGGTCCGGCCGCTGCCTGGGGCACCTCGAACGTGCGCTCGATGCAGACGCGCGCCGCCTGGCTCAACGAAACCGGTGGCGTCAAGATCGGCAACGACACCTACAACATCAACATTGTCACCTTCGACGACCAGAAGGATCCCAAGCGTGCCATCGCCGGCATGGAGAAGATGGCGCAGGAAGGCGTCCACTATGTCGTCGGGCCGAACGTCGATGACGGCGCCGCCGCGGTGCGCCCCGTCGCCGAGGCCAACGGCATCATCTATTTCCCTTACGCCTTCCCCAAGGCGCTCTACCAAAAGCCGGCTTCGAACGCGGTGCTCGGCATGATCGCCAACTACCAGTCGGGTCCGGCGATCTACAAATACCTTAAGGAAAACAAGGGCGTGAAGACGATCGCCTTTGTCGCTGCGAACGAGTCCGACCCGCTGAGCCAGCGTGACGGCGGCGTCGAGGCGGCCAAGGCGCTCGGCCTCGATATCGTCGCCCAGAACGACACCTACCAGAACGACACCCGCGACTTCACCCCGGTGCTGACGCCGATCGTCGCGCTGAAGCCCGACCTGCTGGTGCTGTCGGGTGTTGCGCCGGCCAACGCGCCGTTGCTCATCCGCGCCGCACGCGAGCTCGGCTTTGAGGGTCTGATCTCGACCGAAACCGCGCAGGACGCCAAGGTTCTAGAGGAAGGTGCCGGCGAATACGCCAACGGCTTCATCTCCGTTGGTGGCGCTTCCACGCCCGAGATTGCCTCCGACACGATGAAGGAATTTGTCACCCGCTACACCAAGATGTTCGGCGAATACAACGACGAGTCCAACACCAAGGTCTACGCCCTGGAATACATTCTCGACACGCTGAAGGCCAATCCAGCGGCAATCAACGACGTCGCGGAATTCAAGAAGACAATGGACGCCTTCACGGCGCCCAATCCCTTCCTCAAGGGCGACGCCAAGTTGAGCTATGTCGGCTCGACGTCCTTCGGCCAGAAGCGCCAGCTCTCGGTGCCGATGGTGGTCAACGAGTACAAGGACGGCGCTTTCCAGACCCTGTTCGTCGGCTCCGTCGACTAGCATTACCTTCGAGCACCACTTCCTCCAGCTTGCCATGGGGCCGGTCGATAGGCCGGACCCCGTGGAAGATCGAAGGTGTCCATGGAACAGGTCATCGCCAACGGATTGTATCTGGGTGCCCAGTATGCGCTGATCGCGCTCGGGCTCACCCTGATCTTTGCCCTGATGAACGTGCTCAATTTCGCCCACGGCCAGATGTACGTGCTGGGCGGGTTCATCACCTATACCGTCTACGGCCAGCTCGGCCTGCCTTTCGTGGTGGCGCTGCTCGCCTCCGGCGTCACGCTCGCCGTCATCGGCGCGCTGATGGAGAAATTCCTCTTTCGAACCGTCATCAGGCGAAGCCACCGCGAGGAGAGCACCATGCTGCTCGCCGCGGCCACCGCCTTCTTTTTCGATGCCGTCATCCTGCTCATCTTCGGTGAAAAGCAGCGCGGCGTTCCCAAGATCGTCAAGGGCGTCTTCAACGACGCCGGCATCATCATGCCTTACGACCGGCTGGTCGTCGGCGCTTTAGCCATCATCTTCATCGCCGCTTTCGTCTTGTACATGCAATACAGCCGGGTCGGCCGCGCCATGCGGGCGCTCGCGCAGGATCGTGTTGCCGCCCAACTGATGGGGGTCAAGGTCGACCGCTATTCGATGATCGGCTTCGCCATGGGCGCCATGCTCGCGGGCGTCGTCGGTGGGCTGCTGGTCACCATCACCGGCGTCAATTCCGGCATCGGCGGGCCGATCTCGATCAAGGCCTTCATGATGGTGATGATCGGCGGCGCCGGCGTCGTCGGCGGCGCCATCGCCGGCGGCTTCATCCTCGGCATGATGGAATCGGTCGGCCTCACGGTGCTGCGCGAATATGGCGACGTCACCTACCTCGTCATCTTCGCCGCCCTGATGGTGTTCCTGTCGGTCCGCCCCAACGGACTAATGGGCAAGCCGTGGGGTTGATCGCGCCATGACCCTCAATCGCAATATCAAGATCGCCGCGGTCGCCGCCTTTCTCGCGATCGTCTTCATCGCAGTGCCGGCCGCGATCTCGTTGAGCGGCCGCTTCGACCTCTACTACACGCTGACCTCGGTGGCATTGCTCAGCATCGCCAGCGCCGGTGTCTGGCTCACCTTCTACATTGGCCGCATCAACATCGGCCAGGGCGCCTACGCGCTGACGGGCGGCTATGTCTCGGCAATCCTGGTGATGACCCATGGCTGGTCGTTTTGGCTGACGCTCCCCGTCGCGGGTCTCTTCTGCGCTGCGGCAAGCGTGCTGATCGGCCTGCCGATCCTGCGCCTGCGCGGCGTTTATTTCGCCATGGTCACGCTGGTGCTGACCGAGGTTGCGCGCCTGCTTGCGCTGGCGCTGCCGATCACCAACGGCGCCAAGGGCATCGTCAGCATCCCGTTGCCGGGCGCGCTGTCGGTCTTCGGCATCACGCTGATCCCGGACTTCGCAACGCTACAGAATTCGCGGCTCGCCTTCTACCTGCTGGCGGTCACGCTGATGGTCGTCTGCTTCGCGGTCATGTACCGGCTGGTCAATTCGCGCATCGGCAAGCTTTGCCAGTCGCTGCAGCAGAATGAGGAACTCGCTTCCTCGATCGGCGTCAACATCGCCTATCTGCGCGTCATCGCCTATGCCGTCTCGTCCTTCTTCGGCGGCGTTTCCGGCGCCATCTTTGCCGCCATCTCGCAATCGATTTATCCGTCGAGCTTCACCGTCACCGATTCCGTCAACTTCATGCTGAACTGCTTCCTTGGCGGCCTCGGCTATGTGTTCGGTCCGATGCTCGGTACGCTGGTGCTCTATTTCGGCTGGGACCTTCTGTTCCAGACCGGCCGGTTCCAGTTGCTCATCTATTCAGGCCTGATGATCGTCTTGATGCTGGTGCTGCCCAACGGCTTGCTCAGCCTTGCCGAAATGACCCGGAAAAAGGGTTGAGCCATGGCCGAAATGCTCGAAGTCTCCGGCCTCACAAAACGCTTCGGCGGTCTCGTCGCGGTCAACAACGTCTCCTTTTCGGTGCGCGAGAAGGAGATCCTGTCGGTGATCGGGCCGAACGGCGCCGGCAAGTCGACACTGTTCAAGCTGATCTCGTCGTTCCTCAAGCCGACAACCGGCGAGGTGCGCCTGAAAGGCGAGCGCATCTCCGGTCTCGCCCCCCACATCGCGGCCCGCAGGGGTGTGGTGCGGACCTTCCAGGAGACGACGATCTTCAAGAACATGAGCGTGCGCGACAACGTCATCATCGCGCACCATTTGCGCTCCAAGGCGAGCCTCTTCGGCTTCTTCCTCGGCACCGGCGCGGCGAGAGCCGACGAGGCCGCCTTCGGCACTTCTGCCGACGAGATCCTGGCGCTGCTTGGTCTCTCCCCGCTTGCCGGTGAAACCGCCCGCAACCTGCCGCATGGCCATTTGCGGGCGCTTGGCATCGCCATCGGCCTGGCCACCAACCCCTCCATCCTGCTGCTCGACGAGCCCTTCGCCGGCATGAACCACGACGAGACCATGCGCATGGTCGAGATGGTGCGGCGCCTGCGCGAGCGCGGCCTCACCATCCTGCTCGTCGAGCACGACATGCCGGCCGTGATGAAGATCTCGGACCGGCTCGTCGTGCTCAATTTCGGGCAGAAGATCGCCGAGGGAACGCCGTCGGAAATCCAGGCCAACGAGAAGGTGATCGAAGCCTATCTCGGCAGCGAAGACGAGGCGATCGGCCTATGAACCAGATCCTGAACTTCGCCAATGTCGAGCTCTACTACGACCACGTCTACGCGCTGAAGGGAGTCTCGCTCGAGGTCAACGAGGGCGAGACCGTCGCGCTGATCGGCGCCAATGGCGCTGGCAAGTCGTCGATCCTTCGCGCCATTACCGGCCTGCGCAAGATCAGGTCCGGCGAGATCCACTATGGCGGCAAGCGCATCGATGGCGCCGCCCCCGACGAGATCGTCAAGATGGGCATCGCCATGGTGCCGGAAGGACGCCGCGTCTTCCCCTACATGACGGTCAGGGACAATCTTCTGATGGGCGCCTTCACGCGCTCCAGCAAATCCGAGATCGCCGCATCGATGGAGATGGTGCTGGGGCGGTTTCCGCGGCTCAAGGAGCGCTTCTCGCAGGCCGCTGGCACGATGAGCGGCGGCGAGCAGCAGATGCTGGTCATCGGCCGCGCGCTGATGGCGAAACCGAAGCTTTTGCTGCTTGACGAGCCGTCGCTCGGCGTCGCGCCCAAGCTCGTCCAGGATATCGCCCGTTCGATCGTCGCCATCAACCGCGACGAGAAGGTCAGCGTGCTCTTGGTCGAGCAGAATTCGCGCATGGCGCTGCGCATCTCGCAGCGCGCCTATGCGCTGACCACCGGCAGCGTCGCGCTGAGCGGCAACTCCGCCGAATTGCTGACCGACGACCGGGTCAAGCGTCTTTATCTTGGCGGCGAGATCTGAGGCTGATTGGAATGCGCATAGTCGTCATCAATCCCAACACCACCGCATCGATGACCGCCAAGATCGGCGAGGCGGCTGCAAGCGTCGCCTCCGGCGCGACCGAGATCATCGCCGTCAATCCGGCCGACGGTCCGCCGAGCATCGAAGGCTATTTCGATGAGGTTTTTGCCATTCCGGGCATCATCGCGGAGATGGGCAAGGCGCCGGCGGCGGATGCCTATGTGATCGCCTGCTTCGACGACACCGGGCTCGACGCTGCTCGCTGTGCGACCGAGGCTCCCGTCATCGGCATCGGCGAGGCGGCGTTCCATATGGCGAGCCTTGTCGCCGGCAAGTTCAGCGTCGTTACCACGCTTGCCCGGTCGGTTCCGGCGATCGAGCACAACCTGGCGAAGTACGGCCTTGCCTCGCGCTGCGCCAAGGTGCGTTCGTCGGAAGTCGCCGTGCTCGACCTCGAACAGCCCGGATCGAATGCCAGGCATAGGATCTCGGAGGAGATCGCGCGCGCCATCAGCGAGGATAAGGCCGAGGCGATCGTGCTCGGTTGTGCCGGCATGGCCGACCTTGCGCACAGCCTGTCCGAAGAGCACGGCGTTCCGGTGCTCGACGGCGTCGTCTGTGCCGTCACGCTGGCCGAAGGCCTGTTCAAGGTGGGTTTACGGACCTCGAAGGTTGGTGGCTATGCCGCGCCGCGCGGCAAACGGTTCGCCGGGATCTTCGCCTCGCTCTCGCCGGCGGAGGCCGAGGTCGTTCCGTCCGTCTGACGCTGTTGGGATGGGCGGGCCTTAGTCTGCTGGGATTGACCGGCGCGCGAGCGACATTAGATTGAGGCGGCTGCTGGCGATTTGGGGCAGATTGGCCCGTGTTGGGCCCGCGCATTGAAAGCATGTTGACGGTACTCAGGGAAGAAGAGCGAGACGACAAGCCGGCGGCGCGCTGGTCGCCGATCTATTATGGATTGAGGGACGCCATCGTCAGCCATCGCCTTGCCCCGGGCACCAAGCTGCCGGAAGACGAGCTGGCGTCGATCTATTCGGTAAGCCGAACCGTCATCCGCGCGGCGCTGCAGGCGCTCGCGCATGACCGGCTGGCGCGGCTGGAGCCCAATCGCGGCGCCTTCGTCGCCCAGCCGTCGAAGATCGAGGCCCGCGAGGTGTTCGAGGCGAGGGCGCTGATCGAACCCAAGGTGGCGGCGCTTGCCGCAAGGACGGCTGTGCCGTCTGACATCGCGCAACTGAAACAACATCTCGAAAAGGAGCATGAAGCGCTGCATGACGGCCGCGACAGCGATGCCATCATGCTGTCGGCGCGCTTCCATGTCGGCATCGCCGAGATCGCGGCGCATTCGGTGTTCACCAACTTTGTCCGCGACCTCGTTTCGCACTCCTCGCTGATCATCGCGCTTTACTGGAAGCGCCGCGACGCGACCTGCGAGAAGCACGCCCATCACGCCCTGGTCGACGCCATCGAGGCCGGCGACAGCGCCAACGCCGCCGCCCTGATGAACAGCCATCTGGTCGACCTGCTGTCGGGACTGGATCTCACCGACAAGGTTGAGAAGTCCGACAGCTTGGCCGACGTGCTGCGCGCCTAGCGCAACATGGAATGTGAGGCGGTTCAGCCGGATCGCCGAACCGCCAAGAGACATGGCGTTAAGCCGCGGCCGCCTGCGAATAATCCATCCGCTCAAGATCGGCGATAAGGCCGGGTCCGCTCGGCTGCCAGCCGAGGTGCTTGCAGGTCCAAGCGTTGGATGCGGGCAGGTCGAGATCGGCGAACATGGCTAGCCATCCGAAATGCTCCGTTGCCTGTTCGGGTGACAGCGAGACCACCGGCATGTTGAGCCCGGCGCCGATCACTTCCGCGATCTCGCGCATGGCAATGCCTTCCTCGGCCACGGCGTTGTAGCGCACGCCGGCTTCCTGCTTGTCCAGCGCCAGACGGTAGAGCTTCGCGACATCGAGCACATGCGCCGCCGACCATCGGTTACGGCCCTCGCCGAGATAGGCCGACACCCCCTTGGCGCGCGTCTGAGCGATCAGCGGGGTAATAAGCCCTTGCTTCACCGTGTCATGCACCTGCGGCAGCCGCACCACCGATACTTTGACGCCGGCCTGCGCCATCGCCGCGCCGGTAAGCTCCGACAGGATGCGCGGATTGGGATGGTCGGTGTTGAACAAATCTTCTCTCGCCGGCTGTCCGTGTTCGGCAGAGCCCATGCCGACGCCCGACGTGATGATGAGCAGCCGGTCCGAGCCGGCGAGCGCGCCGCCGAGCGCTTCGATCGCACGCTTGTCTTTCTCGCAATTCGCGACGAAGTTCGAGAAATTATGGTCGAAGGCGGTATGGATCACCGCATCCGATTTAGCCGCGCCGTCGCGCAGGCTGTCGAGGTCTTCTAGGTCGCCGCGATGCGTCTCGGCCCCGGCAGCCGCAAGCGACCGCGCCCCTGCGTCCGACCGTGTCAGGCCAAGCACCTGATGCCCGGCGGCAAGAAGTTCGGGCACGATTCTGGAACCGATGAAGCCGGTCGCGCCGGTAAGGAATACACGCATGGGAAGGTCTCCTGTGTTGCTCGTTGGCCGTTATTGCGCTATAAATCATCCTGTTAAAGTAGTGACTTTATCATGGTATAATAGCCAACAGGATCGCAATGCCCGTCGAGACGACCAACAAGCTTGGCACCTTCCTTCGCGATCGTCGCATGCGCCTCGACCCCGCCACCTTCGGCTTCGCCACGGGGCGACGGCGAACGCAAGGGTTGCGCCGCGAAGAGGTGGCGCAGCGCGCCAATATCAGCCCAACCTGGTACACCTGGCTGGAACAGGGGCGGGGCGGCGCGCCGTCCGCCGATGTGCTCAACCGCATCGCGATAGGGCTGATGCTGACCGAGCCCGAACGCGAGCACCTGTTCATGCTGGGCCTCGGGCGGCCTCCGGAAGTCCGCTACAGAAATGTCGACAGCGTGACGCCGCGCTTGCAGCGCGTGCTGGACGCATTGGAGCCCAGCCCGGCAATCATCAAGACCGCGACGTGGGACGTGCTTGCCTGGAACCGTGCCGCGGCGGCAATGCTGACCGACTATTCCAAGCTGCCACGCGAACAGCGCAACATCCTGCGCCTGATGTTCGGCAACCCGCGCGTGCGGGAGGCACAGGACGACTGGGAGAATGTCGCTCGCTTCGTCGTCGGCTCGTTCAGGGCCGACGCGGTCCGCGCCGGCGCCGGCGCGGAGGTCACCGAGCTCGTCGAGGATCTTTCCCGCATGAGTCCCGAATTCGCGGCGCTGTGGCGCGACAATGACGTCGTCCCCGCCCATGGCGAAGGTGTGAAGCGTCTGCGGCATCCCGAGATAGGGCTGATCGAACTGGAGTTCTCCGTCTTCGCGGTCGACGGCCGCCCGGAACTCGGCATGATCGTCTACAACCCCGTCACGCGCGCGGACGCCGAACGCATCCAATCGTTGATCGAGTCCCGTTCCCTGTAATGGCGGTCCGCCGCGACCGGCGGCCCGCCACAAAGAACTGAAGGTAGTCCGCCTCAGTAGCCGACGGTAAAGCGCTGCCGGATATGCTTCGGGTTTTCGATCTCGTCCGCCATGACGATGGCATAGTCCTCGAAGGAGATGCTGCTGCCCTTGTCGGTGGTCAGCAGCGTGTCTTTGCCGAGCCGGAACTTGCCGGTGCGCTCGCCCGCGACGAACAGGGCCGAAGGCGACAGGAAGGTCCAGTCGAGGTCGGTGACGGTCCCGAGCTTGTCCAGGAAGTCCCCGCCCTTGAGCGCCTCCGCTTTGTAGATGGCCGGGAATTCCGGCGTGTCGACCAGTCGCTTGCCGGGCGCGACTTCGAGGCTGCCGGCGCCGCCGACGATGAGATAGCGCTTGACGCCGGAGGCGCGCACGGCCGCGATCAGCGTGTCGGGATCACTGGCGGTGAAATGCACCGAGCTGATCACGGCATCGTGGCCCTTGATCAAAGCGCCAAGGGCATCCTTGTCGAAGGCGTCGCCTTTGACGGCGGTGACGCCGGGCAGCGCGGCGATCTTTTCCGGGTTGCGGGCAATCGCGGTGATGGCATGGCCGCGATCGGAGAGCTCCTTGAGCAGGCGCGAGCCGACCTGGCCGGACGCGCCGACGAGTGCGATCTTCATGGGAAGTCCTTTCCGTTGGGGGAAGCGTCTTGGACCCAGATGGCAGTTCGGCCGGTTGCGAAAAACCGCGATCAATCATACAAACTGTCTGATCAAATCGGACAATGGCGATGGCAGACCTCCTCAATCTCAACCGGCTCGTCTACTTCACCACCGTCGTGGAGACCGGATCGTTTACCGCCGCCGCCGCTCGCCTCGACGTCGCCAAGGCCGTGGTCAGCCACCAGGTGGGCAAGCTTGAAGCGGAGCTTGGCGCAACGCTGTTGCAGCGCACGACAAGACGCGTCACCGCAACGGAGGAGGGCCGGCAGTTCTACGACCGCGCCGCCATCATCCTGCGCGAGGCGGAGGCGGCCTATGGCGACATCTCGCAAAGCGCGGGCAGGCCGACCGGAACGCTGCGTCTCACCGCGTCGCTGGACTATGGCGCGAAGATCGTCGCCCCGACCATTGCCGAGTATCTGAGGAAATACCCAAAAATGAAGGTCGAGGCGAACTTCGACGATGCGATCAGCGACCTGGTCGACGAACAAATCGACCTCGGCATCCGCATCGGCTGGCTCGCCGATTCCTCCAACCAGGCGCGCCGCCTGGGGACCTTGCAGCAATTCGTCGTTGCGACCCCGAAGCTCGCGGCCGGCCTTCCGGCCGATGTGAGCCCGAAGCACGCAAAATCCCTACCATGGGTCGGCAACGCGCAATTGCGCGGCATCGGGCAGTGGTTGTTCTTCAAGGACGGCGAGACGGTGCTGACCGAACTCAATCCGGTCGTGATCTGCAACAAGACCCCGGCGGTGCAGGCTTGCGTCAGTGCCGGCATCGGCCTCGGCATCTTCCCCGACTTCGCCGTCGAGGACGATATCGCCGCCGGCCGGCTCGTGCGGGTGTTCGCCGACTGGACCCTGCCGTCTGGCGGCATCCATGCCGTCTATCCGCCGGCCCGCTTCAGGCCGGCCAAGGTGCGCGCGTTCGTCGACCTGCTGGCGGCGGCCGAGAGGAAACGAAGATGAGATGCTTGGCGCTGATGCCTGCGCCAGGTTACTTAGGCAGTAAGAGTGGGAACTCTCCAGGGAGATATCCGTGAGCGTCAACGAACTCAGGTGGTCGTCGTCCGAAAAGAAAGTCGCACGCCGCGCTTTCGATACCGCGCTGAAGATAGCGCTCGGCAAGGCGATGGCCGAACTCAAAAGCAAGGTCGGTGCAGTCACGACACCTGATGACATGTGGGAGATCGAAGATTATCTGCGTCAGCAACGCCGAAAGATCGATCAGATGTTCGACTATCGCTATTCGCAGCTGATCGTCGTTTTCGCCGCTCTCATCCGGGAAGGATATCTGAACGAGAGCCAGCTTTCCGGTTTGTCGGAGGACAAGCGGGAGGAGATCCACAGGTTCCTTTCCTGGCACAAGGAATAGGCCCTGCAGGCATCACCGTCGCACCGCCCCGCGCCTCAGTGCCTGCGGCGGCTGGCCGAAGCCTCTCAAGAAAGCGCGGCGCATGCGACCGGCATCGCCGAAGCCGCTCTGCTCGGCGATGCGGTCGAGCGGCGCATTGCCGGTCTCCACCGCCATCCGCGCGGCTTCGAGGCGCAATCGCTCTACCGCCTTGGCCGGGGTGGCGCCGGTCTCCGCCGTGAAGGCGCGGGCGAAATGTCTCGGGCTCATGGCGGCGTGGTCGGCAAGGCGCTCGACGGTCAGCGGCTCTGCGAGTTTGCCGCGCATCCATTCGATCAGCTCGACGAAGCGGCCCGAGCGTCCGCCAAGTTCGACGAGTGCCGAGAATTGCGACTGCCCACCCGGCCGGCGCTGGTGGACGACCAATTGCTGAGCGGTGCGGCGCGCGATCGCCGCGCCGAGATCGTCCTCGATCAGCGCCAGCGCCAGGTCGATGCCGGCGGAGATCCCGGCCGAAGTCCATACGCTGCCGTCCTGGGTGAAGATGCGTTCGGGCTCGAGCTTCACTTGCGGATAGCGGCGGGCAAAATCGTCGGTGCTCCACCAATGCGTGGTGGCGCTCCGGCCGTCGAGGAGTCCTGCTTCCGCCAGCAGATAGGCGCCGGTGCAGACGCTGGCTGTCCGGCGCACCTTGGCGTGCCGCAGCCAGGCGACGATCTGTTGTGCGGCGGCAAGCGAGCGGATGATCTCGCCGCCGGAGATGACGGCTGTGTCGAGCGGCTCGGTGTCGGACAATGGGCGTGCCAAAAGGCGCATGCCGGAGGAGCTCTCGACCTCGCCGCCGCTTGGCGCCAGCATATCCACCCGGTAGCTGCCGGGAGCGTAATGTTCCGCCAGCTCGAAGGCCGCCGCCGGCCCGGCCGCATCCAGCAACTGGAAGCCGGGATGGATGATGATGCCTATCGTCCGCAGCATGGCAGTTTTTGCCCGATATATGTCATTTCGGACAAGATCAGACGCAGCTAGGCTGATAGTCAAGCGTTTAGATCAAGAGGGCTGAGCCATGAGGTTGCGGATGTTGTTGTGGAGCACGCTGGGGGTCGTTGCGCTCTTGGTGGTGGTTGGCGCCGTCTGGTTGCTGTCGCTGCCTTCGGCATCCATCGCCGCCGTGCAGCCGGCGATCGCCGCCAGCGAGGCCGAGGCCACGCTCGCGGCGCTGAAGCCGCCGAAGCGCCAGCGCCCGCTGATCGCGATCGTCGGCGTCAATGACGGCACCGAGACCACCGATTATCTGATGCCCTACGGCATCCTGCGCCGCGCCGATGTCGCCGACGTCGTTGCGCTGGCGACCCGACCGGGAGCGGTTCAACTGCACCCGGCCTTGCGTGTCGAGCCCGACGCCACGACGGCTTCGTTCGACGCCGAGCATCCGGAAGGCGCTGATTATGTCATCGTTCCCGCCATGATGCGCGACGACGATCCGGACGTGACGAAATGGCTCAGAAGCCAGTCGGCCAAGGGCGCCATGGTGATCGGCATCTGCGCCGGCGCCAAGGTGGTCGGCGCCAGCGGATTGCTCGACGGCAAGCGCGCGACGACGCACTGGTATTCGCTGGACGAGCTGCGTCAAAAACACCCGACGATCCGCTATGTCGCCGACCGCCGCTATGTCGTCGATCAAGGGGTCGCGACCACGACCGGCATCACCGCGTCGATGCCGATGATGCTGACCCTGATCGAGGCGATTGCCGGCCGTGAAAAGGCCGAGGCCGTCGCCCGCGGTCTTGGGCTTGAGCGCTGGGATGCACGCCACGACAGCGGCGGCTTCAAGTTCACACGGCCTTTCGCGCTGACGGCGATCGGCAACACGCTCGCCTTCTTCAATCACGAGCAGCTCGGCATCCCGCTGACGCCGGGCATGGACGAGGTGTCGCTGGCGCTGGTGGCCGACGCCTGGTCGCGAACCTTTCGCTCCGGCGCGGTCACCTTTGCCGCGAAGGATGGCGCCGTCGTCAGCCGCGACGGTATCCGCATCCTGCCCGATCAGGTCGCGAGCGACTGGCCGGCGGATCGAAAGCTGCCGGCCATGGCGGACACGCAGCCGGCAAGGGCCCTGGACCGGACGCTCGAAGACATCATGGCGCGCTACGGCGCGCGCACCACCGATTTCGTCGCCATGCAGCTCGAATATCCACGGACACAGTCGGCACGATGAAGCGTCAGCTTTGCCGCCGCCTGCCCGATGGCTTCGGGGAAGCACCTGGCTCGCCCGGATGTATGATGTGGTCGATGAAGGCACGCAGTTTGGGCAGAACCTGGTGCCTCTCCGGGTAATAGAGAAAAACGCCCGGCATGGTCACCGCGAAGCGGCCGAGCAGCTTCCGCAGACGCCCATCGGCAATCGGCGCTTCGGCGATCGGGCTTGGCACCTGGGCCAGTCCGACACCCTGGATCGCCGCGCCGAGAAGCGACGGATAGTCGTGCGCGATGAGCGGTCCCGAGACGATTGCCTCGACCGCCTTGTTGCCGTCGACAAAGGCCCATGGCGCGACCGAACCATTCGAGCGCCGCAGGCGCAGGCAGGCATGGTCGCGCAAATCCTCGATACGCTCAGGCGCCGCGCGCCGGCCCAAATATTCGGGACTGCCGACGACCACCATCGGGAAGGACGGCGTCAGACGGACCGCGACCATATCGGGCGCGATCAAGTCGCCCATGCGTATGCCGGCATCGAATCCCTCGGCGGCGAGATCGGCCAGTTCGCCGCTGGCGACGATCTCCAGCTCGATCTCTGGATAGGCCTGGCAGAAGGAGGCGATCATTGGCTCCAGCAGCATAGGCACCACCGCCGGCGGTACCGAAAGGCGCAACAGCCCCGCCGGCCGCCGGCCCATCCCGCGCGCGATCTCGCTCGCGGCGATCAATTCCTCGAATGCGGGCCGGGCGCGTGCGAAAAAGCGTTCGCCGGCTTCGGTCAGACCGACGCTGCGCGTCGTGCGGATGAAGAGCGCAGCACCTATGCGCGCCTCCAGCGTGCGTATCGCCTGGCTGATCGCTGACGGGGTGACGGCAAGCTCTGCCGCCGCCTTGCGGAAATTGCGGTGCTTGGCGACGCTCAAAAAAGCCTCGACGCCATCGAGCGCGCCATGCCTGACTGTGAAGTTCTGCTTCATGACCCATCGATATTATCGCGGATAGTCTCTGGCAGAAAGCGGTCGTATTCCTTCCGTGACTTGAAACCTGAAGGGAAGCGGCAATGACTGATGAACTCGATCGCGTGCGCGATCACTACCGCTCGACCGGCCTGACCGAACGCCTGAAGACGGCCCTGGCGGTCTTTGGGTCAGAGGAACAGCCGCTGATGCCCGAGCAACTGGCCACGCTCGACCAGTTCCACACCCGCGGACTGGCCGCGACGGCGGAGCTGGCCAGTCTTGCGGCTATCACCGCGGATATGTCGGTCCTGGATGTTGGATCGGGCGTTGGCGGGCCGGCTCGCTTCCTGGCTGCGACCTATGGCTGTAAGGTGACCGGCGTCGATCTCAGCGAACCCTTCGTCGAGGCCGCGTGTTACTTGACCGCGCGAACCGGGCAGGATGGCGAAGTGTCGTTCGAAACCGGCAGCGCGCTGGCGCTGCCTTTCGAAAAGGGCCGGTTCGATGCAGCGCTTTTGCAGCACGTGGCGATGAACATAGCCGACCGGCCGCTGCTCTACCGCGAGATCAGGCGGGTGCTGAGGCCGGGCGGAAAATTCGCCACCTTCGACGTTGTGCTGAATGGTGGCGACCCGCACTATCCGGTTCCGTGGGCGAAGACGCCGGGCGAAAGCTTCCTGCTGACGGCCGACGCGACTTGCGCGGCGATTGAAGCCGCCGGCTTCGACGCGCTCGTGCGCCGCGACGACACGGCTGCCGCCAAGGCCTGGTTCGCCGAGCTCCGCGCCTCCGGTCCGCCTTCGCTCAATCTCGGCGTCGTCATGGGGTCTGGCTTCGTGGACCTTACTTTCAATCTCGGACGCAATTTGATGGAAGGCCGGCTGGGCATTCTGACAGCGGTGTTCGAAGCCGTTCCAACCAGTTGAGCAATCCCAGGAAAGTGTGCAGTGGTTAGGCTCGGCGGCCTCGCCGTAGCCTCCCGTCGGGAATTGCGTCAGAGCAAATACTTGAAGGAGACGGAAATGTCGCCGGCGACAATCCTCAACATCCATCTCGGCCTGGGCTATGTGCCGTGGCTGCTTTGCTTCGCCGCCTATATCTGGCCCAGGCTCAAATCAATGGACAGCTTCGAAGCGCAGCGCGCCATCGCGATGCTGCACAGCTTCCGCTTCTTCGGCCTCGTCTTCCTCATTCCAGGCGTCGTCGGTCCGAACCTTCCCGTCGGCTTCGCTGTCTTCGCTGCCTATGGCGACTTTGCAACCGGGTTGCTGGCCATGCTGACGCTGCTTGCGGCGAGGAGACCTTCGCTCTTCTGGCCGCTCGTCGTCGCCTTCAATCTCGTGGGTGTGATCGACATCGTCGGCGACTACTATAACGGCACTATGCTCGACCTTCCTGGCCATGCCGGCCAATTGGGCGCCACCTATGCGATTCCGATCATCTATGTGCCGTTGCTGATGATCACGCATGTCGCGGCTTTCTATCTGCTGGCGCGTTCCAGGCGCCATCGGCCCGCCGCGACCTAATAGACCGGCGTCGCCATATGTTTGGGCGCCGGCCATTCGGCCGTGGTCTCCGGCTGCACTGGACGCTCGAGATAGGTCGACAGCACGACATAGCTGCGCGTCGAGGTGACGCCGGGCGTGTCGTAGAGACGGGCCAGAAGGCCTTCGAGCGCGCGCGTATCCTCGGTGCGCACCTTGAGCAGCATGCAAGTGTCGCCGGCAACCGTGTGGATTTCCTCGACCTCCGGAAATTTCGAAACCGCCATCAGCTCCGGCGTCTTGCCCCAGCCCCTGGTGTCGATATGCACGAAGGCGAGCAGCGGCTTCTTGACCGCCCTTGGATCGATGATCGCCGATGTGGCGCGGATGGCGCCGCTGCGCTTCAGCCTTTTGACCCGCTCATGCGCGGCCGGCGGCGACAGGCCGACCCGCTCGCCGAGCTCGGCATAGCTGATGGTCGCGTCCTCGACGAGAACGCCTAATATCTTTCGGTCGATGGCGTCGACCTCGCGAGCGGGATGCTTGTTCCGCTGAATGTCATCTGTTTCTGCGTCCATATGGAAATTCTCCATTGATGCGGAACTCAATTCGGCCATTATGAAGATATGTCGAACAGTGATCAATCAGCAATTCTGACTGCGGCGCCGCGCGCTCCGATCCCGGCCGCCGCCTATCTGCTGACAGGCTGCATCGCCGTCATCGGCTCCAATTCGCTGGTTCTGGGTCCGATAGCGCCGGCCGTGGCTGCATCGTTCGAGACAAGCGTTCCGGCGGTGATGACAGCGGCCGCCGCCTTCGGCCTCGGCACTTCGGCCAGCGCGCTCTTCCTTGCCCGCTACATCGACAGGATTGGCGCGCGGCGCATGCTGCAGGGCGCCTTGCTGCTGCTGGCGCTGGCTCTTGTCGCCAGCGCGCTCGCGCCGAAGGTGACGGCGCTGGTGGCCGCCCAGCTCGTTGCCGGCATTGCGGCTGGCATCGCCATGCCGGCGATCTATGCCAGCTCGGCCGCGATTGCGCCGCCCGGTCGCGAGAGCGGCACGATCGGCGTCGTGCTGACCGGCTGGACGCTTTCCATGGTCGCCGGCGTCTCGCTGTCGGCGGTGCTGGCCGATCTCATCCACTGGCGCGCCGTCTTCGCCGCCGTGGCGCTGCTGGCGGGAGCTGCCGTTGCCGGCCTGGCGATGAGTTCGTTGCACGACATCAGGAAAAGCGGCCCGGCGCCGTCGCCGCTCGGCGCGCTCGCCGTGCCTGGCATCGTCCCGCTGCTCATTGCCTGCGGCGCTTTCATGACCGCCTTCTATGGCGTCTACGGCTATCTCGGCGATCATCTCCATGAAGCCCTAGGCGAGCCGGTCAGCGCCAACGGCCTGGCGGCGGTCGCCTATGGCCTAGGCTTCGGCGCGGCCGCATTGCTCGACGGCATCATCGACCGCCTCGGTGCCCGCCGCGTCATGCCCTTCGCTTATTTGCTGGTCGCCGCCGTCTATGTCGCGATCGCCCTGGCGAGCGGCAGCTTCGGCCTCCTCCTTGCGTCAATAGCCGTCTGGGGCCTAGCCAATCATTTCGGATTGAACGTGCTGGTCATGCGCCTCACCGCGCTCGATCCTTCGCGGCGCGGCACCATCATGGGGCTGAACAGCGCGGTCACCTACCTCGCCGTCACCGTCGGCACGGCAGGCTTCGGCCCGCTCTATACGAGCCTCGGCTTCGCCAACTGCGCCTTGATCGCGGCCGGACTGATGCTGGTGGCGGCGAGCGCCGCGGCGTGGCGGTCGGCGGGCTGACCGGTCCGCGCGGTCAGTTTGGGCCTGCAACGACAACCGCGTGTGCCGCCCTTATCAGCCAAGGGCACGCATAATAGTCGCTTATCCGTTTGATGATCCCGTCGGTTGCTTCGATTCGAACAGGATAGACCGGTGTCCGGCCGCCTTCGCTTCGATGGAGCACGAGCAGCACGATTTCGTCATCGACCGCGCCGATTTCCATCTTCCAGTTCGCCTTGCCTTTTTCATATTCGACGAAATAAGGCGATTCCGACAAGAGGCCCCTGAAGCAGTCCGAGACCCGCAATTGCGCGTCGGCGCTGGTCAATGCCCGCACGCCGTCCCAGTCACGGCGGTTGAAGAGTTCGACATAGCGGGCGAGCAATCTGGCGAGCTGTGGATCTTGCGAAGGCTCCGAGCGGACGACTGGCCGGCACGGCAACGCCGCCAGTTTGGCGCGACCACGGCTGAGCGCCGCCTTGACGCCGCCGACCGTCGATCCGACGAGGTCGGCAATCTCCTCCAACGAATGGTCGAAGACGTCTTTCAAAAGAACGCAGGCACGCTCCTTGGGCGGCAGGTGGATCACCAGCCGCTCGATCGCGCGATCGGCGCCCTGGCCCGCCGGTTCGGCAGGCAGAACGATGTCGTCCACCGCGAAATTGGCTTCGGCGCGCCGGCGCGTTTTCTGGTTGCGCAGGAAATCGATGCAGCGGTTGTGCGCGGTGCGAAACAGCCAGGAGCGAAGAGCGCTCGGATCGTCGAGCCTGTCGATCTTGCAATAGACCTCGAACAGCGCTTCCTGCATGACGTCTTCGCCGTCGAGCACCGAGCCTGTCATGCGCGCGCAATAGCGGTGCAACCGGCCGCGCAAATGCGCGACCGTTTCCAGGAATGCGGCATAGCGAACGTCGAAGAGCCCGGTTGGCTCAAGTCTTGGCTGCATTGTCATGACAACACGAACATCGTTATGCGCGTCTCGCCGGAGCAAGGCCCGGCCATGTTACATCAACCTGATGTCATCGGGAGCCCGATCGAAGCGATCGTGTCTGCCGTCGACATACATCACCGGCGCCGTCGCCAATTCTTCCGGATCTATCCCGTCGAGAGCCGCTATCGGAATGGCGAAGACGATGCCGCCAAGGGCCGGAATATCGCCGCGCGCCGGCATGCGCACGCCGCAGGTCGCGCAGAAATGATACTGGATGCTGGGCGCATCCCTGCCCGGCGGGATCCACTGGTATTCGGTCTGCAATTCGGCCCTGGACATGAGGCGATAATGTTGAGGGCCGACAAATCCCACCCAGGAGCGCGTCTTGGAGCATGTCGAACAATTGCATTTGACGGTTCCCCGGCTGAGATCGATGTCCGCCTCGAACCGCACCTTGCCGCAATGGCAGCTACCTGCGTAGGTCTTCAACATAGCCCAATAGTCTCCGCGCTTGGCGACCGGCACGATCGCCGGCCGACTCCAAGACGTATGGCGGTGAGAAAAGGATACGTGGCGCATGCTTGCAGTCTTCGGCTGGGCTGGGCATCGGAGCCGGTCCGGACATCACGTGATCGACTTCTTTGCGCCAAGGTCATTTCAGCACGCGATAGGTCAGCGTGACGACACCGCTGTCGAACCGGTGTGTGTCCGTGAGTTCCAGCCTGACCAGCGATGGGTCGACATCCTGGAAGGCGCGTTTGCCGTGGCCCACCCGCGTCGGCACGATTGAAAGCTGGTACTCGTCGACGAGCTTATTGGCCAGCAGGGTCTGGTCGAGATTGCTCACCCCGTATTTCAGAATGTCACCGTCACCTTGCGCCTTGATCTCGGCGATCCGGGTGGCGACGTCACCTTCGATCAATGACGCATTCCAGCCGACCTCTTTCAAGGTTCGCGATACCACGAGTTTCTTCAGCCCGTTCATCCGGTCCATGTACTTGCCCTCGATCTGCGGCCAGCGGTTGGAGAACAACTCGTAGGTCACGCGACCGAGGAGAAAGAAATCCGCTTCGCCGGCTTTCTCGTAAGAATGTTCCACCGCATCGCCGACAAAGAACGGCGACGCCCAGTTCATTGGCGCCTCGACAACGCCGTCGAGTGAGACGAAGCTGCCTATGGTCAATTTCCTCACCACAAAATTCTCCTGCTGCGTGGACGACCCTCCTAGGACGTTCGAGGCGCGCTCCGGGATACGTGGTGCGGCGAATTTTTTCAGGAACGGGGTTGGCTTGCCGCTACCCTGGGTCTTTCGATATGCCTTGGCGCAATATCGGCCGGAGCTGAAGCGCGATGAAGACGACCCTTGAAGTCACGGCCGAGCCCTTGCCGCAGGACCTCGCTTTTCTGAGCGGGAGCCTTGCCGCCTTCAATGATGCAGACGTCGGCGTGTCAGGCCGAAAGCCGCTGGCTGTTTTTGGGCGCGACGAGCATGGCGCCGTCGTCTCCGGCATTGCCGGTTACACCGCCTGGGGCTGGCTCTACGTGCAGTGGCTGTGGGTCGACGAAAAGCTGCGCGGCCGACGCATCGCCGCCGGCATGCTCGGCGCCGCCGAACAGGAAGCCATCGCACGCGGCTGCCGCGGCGCCTGGATCGACACCTTCAATCCGACCGCCGAGAAGGTCTATCAGCGCCAGGGCTATAAGCCGTTCGGATCGCTGCCGGATTTCCCTGTCGGCCGCAACCGCATCTTCCTGCAGAAGAAGCTGCCTTAGCCAGCCAGTTTTCCGCCGCGCATCGGCTCAGGAGCGCCGGTGGTGCTTGGAAAACTGATCGGCAGGCCGCGCAGCACGCGCACGGCGAGGAAGGCGAAGCACTCCGCTTCCACCGCGTCGCCCTTCCATCCAAGCGTTTCGGCCTGTACGACCTGGGCGCCGGCGCGGCTTGAGAGCATCGCCATCATCGTCGGGTTGCGGCGGCCGCCGCCGCTGACCGCGAGCCGCTTCGGCCGGCGCGGCAACAGGTCGAGCGCCTTGCCGACCGCCGAGACGGTGAAGGCCGTCAGCGTCGCCGCGCCATCCTCCGCGTCGAGCCCCTCGGCCATCGCCGCGGTGAAGTCGAAGCGGTCGAGCGATTTCGGGTAGGGTTTGGTCAGGTACGAATGTTGCAGCAGCCGCGCGAGCCTTTCCTCGTCGACCTTGCCGGCGGCAGCCAGTCTGCCGTCGCGGTCCATTTCGCCGAGGCCCTTCGACTTGATGAAGTCATTGACCGGCGCATTGGCCGGCCCGGTGTCGAAGGCGACGATATTGTCCTTGCCGTCCCACCAGGTGATGTTGCCGACGCCGCCGAGATTGAGCACGGCGGTGTCGCCGCTGGCGTCCGCCTCCTTGAGCAGCGCCGCATGATAGGCGGCGGCCAGAGGCGCGCCTTGGCCGCCGGCCGCGACATCGGCCGAGCGGAAATCATAGGCGACCTTGGTGCCGAGCAGCGCGGCCATCAGCTCGCCGTCGCCGAGCTGGCGTGTGCGGCCGATCCGCCCCGGCTGCGGCGCGCGATGCAGCACGGTCTGGCCGTGGAAACCGACGACACCGATATCGGCCATGCCCATCCCCTGGCTCTCGACCAGATCCTTCACCGCGGCCGACTGCGCCCGTGTCAGCGCCTCCTCGGCCGCGCGGAAGATCGCCGGTTCCGGCCCTTCGAAATTCCAGGCGCGCGCCTGGCGCAGGGTTTCCTCCAGCAGGGTGCGGATCGATTGCGGGTAGGGGGCCAAGGTATAGGTGCCGGTGTCGGCGATGCGCTCGCCATCCGTCTTGATCAGCGCCACGTCGATGTTGCCGTCGAGCACCGTGCCGGTCATCAGGCCGACGGCCCAGATTGGTTCCATGGTCGTTCCTCGAATCGCCGTTCAAATCACGTGTCGGACGGATCGGCTCGTCAGGCAAGTATCTCGCCACGCCCAGGCAGGCCGCCGCATGGGCCGACGGCTTTTTACGTCGAATGGTGAAAACGGAGCAACGCCGTTCTTGCCTCTCGGCCAAGAAGGCGCGAGGCTGCGGACAAAGAAAACCAGCGGGCCGACTGTCCGGGTGGATTTTCGCAAGGAGGACACGACATGGCTGACAATGTTGCGGTGATCGCGGGCGCGGGGCAGGGGCTCAGCGCTTCATTGGCGCGGCTTCTCGGCAGGGAAGGTTTCCGCGTAATCCTTGCCGCCCGCAATGTCGACAAATTAGCCGCGCTGGTCAAGGAAACCGGCGCGCAGGCGATAGAAACCGACGTGTCGGACGCCGCCTCCGTCGAGCGCCTGTTCGAGGCGGCCGACAAGGCAGGCCCGCTCGAAATCGCCGTCTTCAACGCCAGCGGCCGCACGCGCGGCCCGATCGCCGAGCTCGATCCCGAGGCGGTCAAGCAAGCCTTGCTCGTCGGCGCCTATGGCGGCTTCCTGGTTGGCCGGCAGGCGGCGCGCCGGCTTCTGGCGCGTGGCTCCGGCTCGATCCTGTTCACCGGCGCCAGCGCAAGCCTCAAGGGTTTTTCGGGTTCGGCCGGTTTCGCCATGCCGAAATTCGGCCTGCGTGGGCTGGCACAGTCGATGGCGCGCGAGCTTTCCCCGAAGAACATCCATGTCGCGCATTTCATCATCGACGGCCAGATCGAGCCGGCCGGGCAGGTTGCCGACGCGGACCGTCCCGATCGGCGCCTCTCGCCGGACGCGATCGCCGAGACCTATCTCGCCGTCCATCGCCAGCATCGCAGCGCCTGGAGTTTCGAGGTCGAGCTCCGACCCTGGGTCGAGACGTTCTGACGATTCACGTTGACCGCCCGGACCCGTACAGTAACGCGCCCTACCGGCGACCTTCGTTATTTTAGGAAAACCGCATATTTCCTGATGCCATTTTAGCGATCAGCTATGTAACAAGGCGAAAAGCAAAAGCTACTTTTGCTTAACTTCGGCATGCATACTGCGCATTGGTCAGAATTGTCATCCGGCTCTCCTGCACGGTAGAGAAATGCGCATGCCGCTTACACGTCGCACGCTGTTTGCAGCCGGAGGCGCAGGGCTGCTGGTCGCACAGGCGGCGACCAGGACAGGCGCAAGACACTCCAAAGCAATCGTGAGCGACAACAAGCTGCGCATTGCCATGCCGGCCTTCGCCTCCGATCCATTCTTTCCGGCCGACGGCTCGGGGGACAACGGCATCGACATGGACCTGGCGCGCGGCATAGCCGCTGAGCTGGGCGTCGAACCGGTGTTCGACCGATCCGCGGTAACCTTCGATGCCATGGTGCAACAACTGATTTCCGGTCAGGCGGACACGGCGATCGGCAAGCTCAGCCGCACGCTTCAGCGCGGTCGCTCGATCCTCTATTCCCGGCCCTACGCCATGTTTCACCAGGGTCTGCTCGCCAACCGCCTCAACCTGGCGCGCATTGCGCAAGGCAAGCCGCCCGAACAGATCATTCGCGATTTCTCCGGCGATCTCGGCGTGATCGAGGGCTCATCCTTCGCCACTTATGCGGCGACGACTTTTCCGCACGCGCAGATACGCCGCTTCGCGGGCTGGAATACCGGGACAGGATATCGGCGGCGGGGTTCGAGGCTTGCGTTCCGCAAAGTGCGGAGTTTCAGGAGCGCGTCGACAGCGCAATCGGCCTCGTCAAGGCCGGTGCGATCGCGCAAGCCGCGGCCGAGACCGAGCGCGCGCTTGATATCGCGCAATCGGCCGGCGCCGATGCCACGCTTCTCGGCTGCACCGAACTGTCGGTCGTGGCCGCCAGCCTGAACGACCCGGCTGGGCTGATGGTCGTCGACAGCAATGCAGCCCTGGCGCGGGCCTGCCTGATACGGTTGGGTTTCGGTAGCCAGGAAGCGCGAGGCCTGCCGACCGTGCCTCGGCTGCAGGGGAACGGCCGATTGACCTGGCGCGCCGCGCAGCGGGCCTCATAGGAATTTACCGCTCGTGGAGACCTCCGACCAATTGGCCTCAACCGAAGCCCGTTTGAACGCAATTTGCCGCAAAAGCCGGGAATTGAGCGGCGGCTTGCTCCGTTTGCAATGAGATTGGTCGGTGCATTTCTTCACCGGCAATGACGCTCATGTCATCGTGCGGTGGGGTCGCTAGAGCAATTCCAGGAAAAGTGCGCGGCGGTTTTCCGTCCGGAATTGCGAAAAACAAAGAGCTACCGCCAAGAGGAGCCCGTCCATGCCCAGAATAATTCCGGTGCTCGATCTCGATCGCTTGGAACAGGGCGCGTCGGAACTGCGGACTTTCTTGTTCGATCTGCGTACCGCCGCCCGCGATGTCGGCTTCTTCTATCTCAGCGGCCACGGCATCACCCAGCCGGAGATCGATGCGGTGCTCGACGCGGCGCGCCGCTTCTTCGCCCTGCCGGAAGCCGACAAGCTCGCCATCGAGATGGTGAAGTCGCCGCAGTTCCGTGGCTATACGCGTGCCGGCGGCGAGCTGACCAGGGGCAAGGCCGACTGGCGCGAGCAGCTCGACATCGGTGTCGAGCGCACGACGATTTCGCAAGGGCCGGGCGTGCCGGCCTGGACGCGGCTGCAAGGTCCGAACCAGTGGCCCGCAGCACTTCCCGATCTCAAGCCGGCGCTGCTTGCCTGGCAGGCCAAGGCAACCGACGTGGCGATCCGGCTGCTCAAGGCCTTCGCGCTGTCGCTCGACCAGCCTGAGGACGCCTTCGATCCGATTTACAGCAGTGAGCCTAACCATCGCATGAAGATCGTGCGCTATCCCGGCCGCGACGCCACCGGCGGCGACCAGGGCGTCGGCGCGCATAAGGATGGCGGCTTTCTGACCCTTCTGCTGCAGGACGAGAACAAGGGCCTGCAGGTCGAATATGACGGCAGCTGGGTCGATGTCGATCCGATCCCGCGAACGCTCGTCGTCAACATCGGCGAGCTGCTCGAACTCGCCTCGAACGGGTATCTGAGGGCTACCGTGCACCGCGTCGTCACGCCGCCGGCCGGCGTCGAGCGCATTTCGGTTCCCTTCTTCTTCAGCGCCCGGCTTGACGCGACGATCCCGCTGCTCGACCTGCCCGGGGAACTGGCGGAGGAAGCGCGCGGTCCGGCCAGCGATCCCGACAATCCGCTGTTCCGCGATGTCGGAACCAATGTGCTGAAAAGCCGGCTGAGGTCGCATCCCGACGTGGCGCGGCGCCACTATGCCGATCTTCTGGAAAAAGTGGCCGCCGCAAGCTGACGATTTCCCATGGTTGAGCGAGATTTTTTCGCAATTTCGTCTATTTTTGGAATTTCGTTCGTGGAAAATATACCGCCGCAGCCCCAAATAGATGTCATCGCTCGGTGTTTTCCTCCCATTGCGCCGGGCGGTGTTCCCCTCTGAAGGTTATGACCTTCATTCTTGGCCGGGCCGCTTTCGCGCCCGGCCTTTTTCTTTCATGTGCTGCGAAAAATGCGCCGATCAGGCGAAGGCGATGCGGATCGCACCAAAGGCGCCGAAATCCGAAACGATCCGGTCGCCATGCCGGCATTCGACCGGCCGGATGAAGGAACCCGACAGCACGATCTGGCCGGCCTCGATGCGCATGCCGTATTGGTGCAACCGATTGGCGAGCCAGACGATGCCTTTCGCCGGATGATCGAGCACGCCGGCGCCAAGCCCCGTCTCCTCGACCTCGCCATTGCGCGAGACGATCGCGCCGATCCAGCGCAGATCCGCCTCGCGCGGGCCGGCCGAGCGGCCGCCGACGACGATGCCGGCATTGGCGGCGTTGTCCGAGATCGTATCGAAGAAGGTTCTGACTTTGCCGGTCCCCTTGTTCATCCGCTCGATGCGGGTATCGAGGATTTCAAGCGCCGGCGTGATGTGATCGGTGGCGTCGAGCACGTCGTCGATCGAAATGTCCGGGCCGGCGAGCGGCGCCTTCATGACGAAGGCGATCTCGGCCTCGATGCGCGGCTGGATGAAGCGGCCGGCCGGCACCGTGCCGCCATCCTCGAAGAACATGTCGTCGAACAGGATGCCGGAATCCGGAATGTCGATGCTGAGCGCCGACTGCATCGCCTTCGAGGTCAGGCCGATCTTCCAGCCCTTGATCGCCAGCCCCGATGCGACCTTTCTCTTCACCAGTGCGGCCTGCACGCGATAGGCGTCGTCCATCGTCGCTTCGGGAAAATCGAGGCTGAGCAGCCTGATCTGGCGGCGGTCGCGCTCGGCTTCGAACAGCCGGCGGGCGGCGTCCTCGACTTGCAACTCCGTTATCATCGGCCGGTTCCTTCATCGACGACACCGTTGCGGAGCATCCCGATGCCTTCCGCCTCGACCTTGATCACATCGCCGGGCTCCAGCCAGATTGGTGGGTCGAAGCGGGCACCGGCGCCGGTCGGCGTTCCAGTGACGATGACGTCGCCCGGCACCAGCGTGGTGAAGGTCGAGATGTAGTTGATGATCTTGCGGAAGGAAAAGATCATGCGGCCGGTGCGGTCCTGCTGGCGGACTTCACCGTTGACGCGCGTGGTCAGCGCAATATCGGCGATCTGCGCCTCATCGGTGAACGGCACCAGCCAGGGACCGATGGAACCCGTGCGGTCGAAATTCTTGCCTTGCGTGACGTTGAATTTGGCGTGGCGCACCCAGTCGCGGATGGTGCCTTCGTTGCACAGCGACAGTGCCGCGATATGGCCGAGCGCATCGGCTTCGGCGATGCGCCGGCCGCCCTTGCCGATGACGATGACGATCTCGCCCTCATAGTCGAGCTGCGGCGATTCCGGCGGCCGCACCAAGGGTGCGCCATGGCCGACGAAGGAGCGCGGGAAGCGGATGAACAGCGACGGGTTGGAGGGCGCTGTCTGCCCGTCCTTGTACTCCTCGTTGCGGTCCGGATAGTTGACGCCGACGCAGATGATTTTTTCCGGGGAGGGGACAGGGATTTCGTAGGTGATGGCGTCGAGCGGGAAGTCGGCGGCGAGGCCTCCGGACTCCTCGGCGAGTTTCACGAGCGCACCGGCCTCGATCACCTCGCGCAGCGTCGGCCATTCGAGATGGCGCGCCGAAAGGTCAACGACGCCTTTTTCGGTGATCGCGCCGTAGCGCGTCTTGCCGCCGGCGGTGAAGGTGGCAAGACGTCCCGCGCTCATGCTGGTACTCCACAGTCGGCGCTGCTAGCTAAGCGCCAGCGTCGAGCTCTACGGCGCCCCCCTCTGTCCTGCCGGACATCTCCCCCTCTTGGGGGGAGATCAGCAGAACTCGCGGCCGGCGCTTTTCTTGCAGCGGTGAAAATTGGCGAAGGCGGAGGTGACATCCAATCTCCCCCCTTGAGGGGGAGATGTCCGGCAGGACAGAGGGGGGCGCGAAGGAACGCGAACATCTCCTAATAGCCTATCAAGGCGCGATGATCGGCGAGGCTGCCAGATCCGACTGGCGCGGCGTCACCCCGGCAAAGAGGCTGCCTTCTTCGAACCAGCTTCGCGGCGCCGGCGCGCCCCACAGCGTCTGGCGCTGCGGGTCCTTGAGGTCCCATTTGATCGGCTCGAGGTCCGGATCGACAGTCTGGTAGTCCGAGCAATAGATCTCGATGCGATGATTGTCGGGGTCGCGGATATAGAGGAAGAAGGCATTGGAAATGCCATGCCGGCCGGGGCCGCGCTCGATATTCGGCAGCCAGCCGGTGGTCGCCATCAGGTCGAGCAGGTCAATGATGTTGAGCGGCGTCGGCACCCAGAAGGCGACGTGGTGCAGGCGCGGGCCGAGGCCGTTGGTGAAGGCGATGTCATGCACGCCGCCCTTGCGGTGCGTCCAGGCGGCCCACAGCTTCCCGGTCTCGGCGTCCTCGGTGTATTCGGTCACGCGGAAGCCGAGCTCGTTGTAGAAGGCAACCGATTCATCCACATTCGGCGAGAAGCAGTTGAAGTGGTCGATACGCAGCGGCTTCACGCCCTTGTATAAAGCGTATTTCTGGTGGATCGGCGGCAGCCGCTCCATCTTCGAATAGAATTCGAGCGGAATGCCGTGCGGGTCGCGGGTACGGAAGGTGCGCGACTGGTAGGGCCGCTCGACCCACTCCAATGGCAGGCCCTTGGCCGAAAAGAAATGCGCGGCCTTGTCGAGGTCCTCGTCGGAAAACACCTTGAAGCCGAGATCGCGCGCTTCGGGCGTCGCCGCCTTGCGCAGCACGATGCAGTGGTGGCCGCGTTCCTCCATGGCGCGCAGATAGATGGTGCCGCTGGTTTCGTCGGTCACCTGCAGGCCGAGCGTGTCGACATAGAAGGCGCGGGATTTTGCCAGGTCGGTGACGGCAAGCTCGACATGGCTGAGCCGAACGATGTTGAAGGCGGGGTAAAGGTTGGGTTGGGGCAGGGCCATTGATGTCTCCGGTCAGCCGCCGAGTTTCTGGATCGAATGCGGCGCCGTGGCGAACGCGATGTTCTTGGTTTCCATGTAGAAGTCGAACGACCAGTCGCCGCCGTCGCGGCCGATGCCCGAGCTCTTGATGCCGCCGAACGGCGTCGTCAGGTGGCGCACATTCTCCGAGTTGACCCAGATCATGCCCGCATCGAGCGCGTCGGTGAAGCGCAGCGCGCGGGTCACGTCCGAGGTCCAGAGATAACCGGTGAGCCCGTATTGCGTGTCGTTGGCCAACGCCAGGGCCTCGGCCTCGTCCTTGAACGGGATCGCGGTCAGCACCGGACCGAAGATTTCCTCCTGGGCGATGCGCATCTTGTTGGTGGCGCCGACGAACAGCGTCGGGCTGACATAGCAGCCGCCGCCCGGACCGGCAAACTTGCCGCCGCCGGCGGCGACGACCGCGCCTTCCGATTTGCCGATCTCGATATAGGAGAGCACTTTTTCTTCGTGCACCGGATGGATCAGCGGGCCGACCACGGTGTCCGGATCGAGCGGATGGCCTATTTTGATGCACCTGGCCTTCTCCGCCACCAGGTCGGTGAACTTGTCGTGCACGGAAGCCTCGACCAACAGGCGCGAGGACGAGGTGCAGCGCTCGCCGTTCAGCGAATAGATCATGAAGACGGCCGCGTCCGCGGCCCGCTCCAGGTCGGCGTCGGCGAAGACGATGACCGGGTTCTTGCCGCCGAGCTCGAAATGCACGCGCTTCAGCGTCTCAGCGCCTTGGCGCATGATCATCGAGCCGGTGCGGCTTTCGCCGACAAAGCCGATCGCCTTGATGTCGGGATGCTCTGTCAGCGCTCGCCCGGCATCCTCGCCAAAACCGTTGACGAGGTTCCACACACCATTCGGCAGACCGGCCTCCTCGGCGATCTCGACCAGCAGCCTGGCGGTCAGTGGCGATAGCTCCGCCGGCTTGTGAACGACCGTGCAGCCGGCAGCTAACGCCGGTGCGATCTTCCAGGTCGACAGCATGAAGGGCGTGTTCCAGGGCGTGATCACGCCGACCGGGCCGATCGGCACGCGCGTCGTCATGTTGAGCTGGCCGGGCGCCCTCAGCGACCGGCCGTCGCGAGCTTCCGGTGCGCGGTCGGCATAGAAGCGGAAATTCTCGGCGCCGCGCAGCGCCGCCTTGGCCATGAATTTCAGCGACTGGCCGGTGTCCATGCATTCGACGAAGGCGATCTCCTCCGCGCGTGCGACGATGGCGTCGGCGATTTTGTGCAGCAGCTTCTTGCGAGCACCGCCGGAGATCGATGCCCAGTCCTTGAAGGCAGCCTTGGCCGCCTTGGCGGCGCGGTCGATGTCGACGGCCTTGCCGCGCGCAACCGTCGCGATCGGCTTCAAATCCACCGGCGAGATCGTCTCGTAGGTTGAGCCATCTGCTGCCGGCATGGCCTTGCCGCCGATCTGGTTGAGCACGCCGCCCTTGCGGAAGCGCTCGAGATAGGCTTCGGCCTTCCTCAGATTGTCGTCCAGTGCCGCCATGGTGGTCTTTCCTGTTGCTTGCTTGCCGCCCGCATGTCACTTGCCGCGGAGCCGCGGATGGATGGCGTTCTTCTTCCAACTGAGCTCCGCATCGATCTCGCGGATCTCCAGCGAGAGCGCGAAATGCGGTGTGGCGAACAGCGATGCGAGATGCTCCGAGACCGCTGCGAAGATTGCCTCACCAGCGCTTTTCTTCTCCTCAGCGCTGCGGCCCTTGCCGATGCGGAAATTCATGTCGATGAAGCCGTTCTCGGGTAGCCGGTCGGCAATCGCATAGGCCTCGGTGCGGAAGGCGCGTACTCTGACCGCGCCAGGTTCGAACAGGCCGGTTTCGAGGATGGTGCGCGAAACCAGCGTGCAGAGCTCGCCCATATCGACCTTTGGGTCGAGATTCGCCGAATATTCGATCGACATATGAGGCAAGTGTCCTCCACCTTGTAGTTAACGTGTGAATTACATCTTGACGGCCGAATGTCAAGCGTCGTTCGCTATGCGGGCGCAGCTTCCGGCAGTGGGATTGCCGGTCTCGGCAAAATCACGGATATAGCTGGTGATCCGGGATATTTACCGCGAGTCGTACTGGATTGGATTTTTCGGAGACCTGATTTTGCTACCACCGAGCACCCGCCGCTCCCTGCCGATGGCTCTGCTTCGCGCCCGCGAAGTGATCATGGCGCATTTCCGGCCGATGCTTGCCCGCCACGACATCACCGAGCAGCAATGGCGCGTGCTTCGCGTGCTTGCCGAAACCGGGCCGCTGGAGGCGACCGAACTAGCCAATCGCGCCTCGATCCTGCCGCCCAGCCTCACCCGCATCATCAAGGCGATGGAAGAGCGCGAGTTCATCACCCGCAACAAGGTCAAGGACGATGGCCGCCGTGCGCTGCTTTCCATCAGCCCGGCCGGCGTGGCGCTGATCGAGGAGCTTTCGCCCGAGCGCACCGCCATCTACGACGCGATCGAGAGGCGTTATGGCGCCGCGGAGCATGAGCGCCTGTTGGATATGCTGGAGAGCCTGATCCAGTCGGAGTCGACGGAGGAGTGAATTCTTTCCCTTCTCCCCTTGTGGGAGAAGGGAAGATCCTTACCCGCCAAAACTCCCCAGCGAGCTCGGCTGCATGTAGTTTCGTCCGACGTAGAGCAGCGCAGCCTTGTCGCTGCCGTGGCGGATGTCGACGACGCGGCCGAACATCACATTATGCGTGCCGACCTTGTTCACCGCGCCGATCTCGCAATCGAAGCTCACGATCGCATCGAGCAGCGCCGGCATGCCGGACGGCATGGTCTGCCAGCGCGCCGCGTTATAGCGCTCTGCCATGTCGCGGATCGTGCCGGCGAATTTTGCCGCCAGATGCATATGCGACTGGGTCAGCACGTTGACGCAGAAGCGCCGGTTGGCGAGGAACATGCCGGTCTGCGCCGAACGCTCGTTCATGCACACAAGCAGCGTCGGCGGGTCGTCGGAAACGCTGCACATGGCGGTTGCGGTGAAGCCGCCGCGCCCGGCCGGACCGTCGGTGGTGATGATGTTGACCGGCGCGCAGACCCGCGCCATGGCCTCGCGGAATTCCAGCCTCGCGACTTGTGTGGTCATGGCCGCCTCCATGGCCGGCCTCCGTCAGTTGGCCTGGCTGGCAAGCGGCGGCAGCCAGGTGTCGCCGGTCCAGCCTTTTTCGTCATAGTCGGCCATGCATTGGTCGACCAGTTCCTCCATCTGCTTCAGCCGACCGCCGCGCTCCGCACCCTTCAGCACCTGCAGCCTCACCTCTTCCGGCGCGCCGGCATAGTTGAGCTCGTAAAGCGCGTGGCGACCGCCGAATTCGGTGCCGGTCGCATCCCACAAAAGCTTCATGATCTTGATGCGCTCGACATGACCCATGTCGTTGGAGCCGCGCACATATTGCGCGAGGTAGCGGTCGATCTCCGGATTGTCGAAATCGCGCGCCGAGGAAGGCAGGTAGATCAGGCCCGAAGCGATCACCCGCCGCACCGTGTCGATGACGCGCGGATAGGCCTCCGACATGAAGGTGCGGTAGGCGAGCGCGGCCTCGAGATTGGGCAGCACCGCGCCATTCGCCCAAGGGATCGGGTTATACGCCATCGCATTGGAAAAACTCCAGAACATGTGGCGCAGCGCAATGACTTCGCCGAGGGCTGCCTGGTTGCCGCGGAAGGCGTCGCCACCAGTCGCACGCAGCGCCTTGGCAAGCAGGCCGGCGAGGAAGTCGAGTTTGACGGCAAAGCGCGTGCAGCCCTGAAAACAGTAGCCATGCATGAAGCCTGACGCCGGGTGGAAGGACAGGATCTTCTGTGCGTCGCGCAGCACCAGCACGTCCTCCCAGGGGACGAAGACGTTGTCGAGCACCAGGATCGCGTCGTTCTCGTCGAAGCGCGACGACAGCGGATAGTCGAAGGGATGGCCGACCGTGTTCGCCGTCTGCTCATAGGAGACGCGGCAGAACATTTTTACCCCCGGCGCGTTCATCGGCACGATAAACATCACCGACAGCGACGGGTCTTCGGTCACCGTCGCCGAACTCTGCGCCAGGAAATTATAGTGGGTCAGCGCCGACGACGTCGCCACCACCTTGGCGCCCGACACCCAGATGCCGGCGTCGTTCTCCTTGGTGATGTGCACGAACACGTCCTTCACCTGTTCGGCCGGCTTGTGGCGGTCGATCGGCGGATTAACGATGGCATGGTTCATGAACAGGACGGCTTCCTGGGCGCGTTTGTGCCAGGCGCGCGCATTGTCCTTGAACGGCCCGTACCATTCGGCATTGGCGCCGAGCGTGTTCATCAGCGCCGCCTTGTAGTCGGCGGTGCGGCCCATCCAGCCATAGGTCATGCGCGCCCAATGCGCGATCGCGCTTTGCTGCGCGGCAAGCTCTGCGGGCGAGCGTGCGACGCGGAAATATTTGTGTGTGTAGCCGCCCGAGCCGGTGTCGGTGGGCGAGGTCAGGACCGCTTGCTGGGCCGGATCATGTAGCGCGTCGTAGAGGCGCGCCAGCGAGCGCGCCGAATTGCGCATCCCCGGATGCCTGGTGACGTCGGCCACCCGTTCGCCGTTGATATAGACCTCGCGCCCGTCGCGCAGGCTTGCCAGATATTCGGCGCCCGTGAACGGCCGCGAACTGTCGGCCCGGAATTCTTCCGATCGCATCATGATCCTCCCTTGATTGGTGGAGAGTAGCGGGGCGTGCCCTGATGGTTTATGGACGAAAGCACAAAACCGCTTGGACTTTTTCCGGCATATCATGCGCCAGACCGCCATCCCGGAATTCTTCGTCTACGGCGAGCCGGCGCGGGCGCTCGACGTCGGTTTCTTGCATGTCGAGACCGTGCAGGCCCGTGCTTCCGTGCATCGCGGCCAGGTTATGGCGCACAAACACCCGCAAATGGCGCAGATCACCCTTTGGACGAGCGGACAGGGTATCTATCGGGTCGAGGACAAGAGATGGAGTTTTTCGGTACCGACGGTGAGCTTCATGCCGAGCGGCGTGGTGCATGGGTTCGACATCGAGCCGGGTACCGACGCCATCGTCGTTTCGGTCGCGGATGCGGCGCTCGCGGCGATCGCCGAGCATTCGGCGCTGCCGCTCGACCAGCCGGTTTTCATCACCGCGCGGGGTGATACCGGGCTTTGGCAAAGGCTCGGCGACACGGTCAGGATGATCCAGGCCGAATATGCCGAGGCTCAAGCCGGCGCGGAAAAAATCCTACCGCCGCTGATCGCAGTGGCATTGTCGCACATCGCCCGCCTCGACGTGCAATCGCATGCGGTCACGGTGCCTGCAGCCGTCGCTCTAGGAGGCCGGCTCAGGCGGCTTATCGACTGCCATTTTCGCGACGACTGGCCTGTCGAGCGTTATGTCGAGGAGCTCGGTACCACCAGACATCTGCTCGACAAGGCGGCGCATCAGGTGCTGGGTTCCGGCGTGCGCCAGGCGATCGGTGAAAGGCGCCTGGTCGAGGCCAAGCGCCTGCTGCTCTTCACCATCCGCACGGTCGAGGATATCGCCTACGAAACCGGCTTCAACGATCCTGCCTATTTCTCGCGCTTCTTTCGGCTGGCCGTCGGCTTGTCGCCGGCGGCGTGGCGGAAGGAGCGAATAGTGGGTAGCGAATAGCGAGTAGGGAAATCGCTCGCTATTCGTTATTCCCTATTCGCTAAGCTGCCGCGGCAGCGGCCAACCCCGCATCCAACCCCTCGGCAATCTTCGCCACGTCGGCGGTGGTGATGATGAGCGGCGGCGACAGGATGACGGTATTGCCGGACACGCGCAGCATGACGCCCGCGCCATAGGCGCCATCGGCAACGACGGCCATCGTCTTCTTGTCGACCGGTTTTTTGGCGGCACGATCCGAGACCAGCTCGATCGCGGCCATCAGGCCCTGATAACGGACATCGCCGACCAGCTGATGCTTGGCCTTCAGCGCCTCCAGCGCCTTGCCGAGATCGACGCCGCGCGCGGCGGCATTCTCGTTGACGGCCAGCCGCCTGGTCTCGGCAAGCGCCGCAAGCCCGGCCGCGCAACCGACGGGGTGGCCCGAATAGGTATAGCCGTGGCCGATCGAGCCGAAGCTGGTCTTGTCGGCCTCGAAGACATCGGCGACCTTGGCACCGATCAGCGTCGCGCCCAGCGGGAAATAGCCCGAGGTGATCGCCTTGGCCATGGTCATGAAATCAGGCTTCACTCCGGAGAGCCGCGAGCCTGACCAGGCGCCGGTGCGGCCGAAGCCGGTCACCACTTCATCGGCGATCAACAGGATGTCGTGGCGGTCGCAGATCGCCCGCACCATCGGCATGAAGCTTTCATGCGGAACGATGACGCCGCCGGCGCCGAGCACCGGCTCCATGATGAAGGCGGCGATGGTGTCGGCACCCTGGAAGGCGATCTCTTCCTCGATCGCCCGCGCGCAGAGCTTTGCAAGCTTCGCCGGATCGGTCTCGTCGAACGGGTTGCGATAGGTCATCGGAGCCGGGGTATGGAAGACACCGGGCAGCAGCGGCTCGTAGTTCCTTCGGAAATTGGCGTTGCCGTTGACCGAGGCGCCGCCGAAATGCGTGCCGTGATAGCCCTTCTTCAGCGCCAGGAATTTCGTGCGGTCGCCCTGGCCACGGATCTTCCAGTATTGCCGCGCGAGCCTGAGCGCCGTCTCGACCGAATCGGAGCCGCCCGAGGTGAAGAAGGCGCGCACCATGCCTTCCGGCGCGAACCATTCCGCGAGCTCATAAGCGAGTTCGATCGAAGGTCCGGTCGAGGTGCCGCGAAAGCCGGAATAATAGGGCAGGGCATCCAACTGCGCGGCCATCGCCTTCTTGATCGGATCGCAGCTGTAGCCGAGGTTGACGTTCCACAACCCGCCGACGGCGTCGAGCACGGTGCGGCCGTCGGCATCGGTGACCGAAACGCCTTCTCCCTTCATGATGATCTTCGGCGGCGTCGTGCGCATTTCGGCCGGATGCGCCATCGGATGCCAGATCGGCTTGGCGTTGTTCTCGGTAAGGAAGTTGATGTCACGCATCGGGAGGGACTCCGGTTTTTCCGATTAGGAGAGCGTCAGGCCGAAAGGACCGAGCGCCTCGGTATAGCTTTGCGCCGGTCTGGCGACGTCGAAATGAACGGCGGGCATGCCGGCGGCAATGGCGCCGTCGACATTGCGCTTCTGGTCGTCGACGAAGACGCAGGCCGAAAGCGGCAGCTGCAGCGCTTCGCCGACCATCGCATAGGCGCGGGCGTCGGGCTTCAGAATTTTGGTGTAGGTCGCGTCGACGATCGTCTCGAACAGCGAAAGCAGCGGCAGCCGCTCGCGAAAGGATTTGCCGTAGAACAGGTCGAGTTCGTTGGAGAGGATTGCGAGCCTGACTCCGGCGTCATGCGCGATGCGGATCGCCCGCTCGGCCTCGGGCCGCACCACCGCTTGCGGGTCGGCGCCGCGCGCCCGCTGCACCAAGGTCGACATATCCCGCCAGTCCTCGCCGACCAGATGGCCGACTTCGCGCGTGCGTGTCTTCCAATAGTCGCGCTCGCTGATCTCGTCGGCCTGCATCGAGCGCCAGAGCGCATCGGAGGCCGGATCGAACGGTCCGCGCCAGTCGAGCGTGCCGGACTTGAGCCCGAGCGCGCGCTCGGTCAGCGCATGCGTCTCGAACAGCGTGCGGGTGACGACCCCGCCGAAATCGAGCACCAGCGCCTGTGGCTTCGCCTTGCTCATGCCGCCCGCCTGCCGGCCGGCACGATGCCCTCGGCAACCCAGCGGTCGAAGATCTCCAACGCCTTGGCGCTGAACGCGGCGTCGTTGATGTGGCCGGCGATCTCATGCAGCTCGGCATTCTCCGGCACGTTGGCGCGCATCGCTTCGACAAAGGCCGAGAGCGCTTCCGGTTCGTAGAGCGGCTCGCCTTCCTGGTCCCATTGCTGGATGCCGCCTGCGGGTAGAATGAACGCGGTCGGGCCGGTCGCCGCGGCGAGCTTCTCTCCGATGGCACGCGCGATCTCCCGGCGTGTCGCGCCGTCGGAGGTGACCGAGGCAAGCAGGCGGTTGTGCGCGTGATAGGGCCGCGCGGTGAAACGCGACGGCACCGATTGCCAGGTCGGGAAATCCACCATGTCGATGGCGCCGGGCGCGACGATCTGCGGGATGCCTTGCCGCCCGGCATTCTCCAGCCGGTCGGTGCCTGAATTCACCACCGAGCCGGTGAGCTGGTTGGCGAGTTCCTGCAGGCTGAAATCGAGCACCGCGACGAAACCCTTCTGCGCGGCGATCGCTTCCAGCGCGCGCCCGCCCATGCCCGTGGTGTGGAAGACGATGACTTCATAGCCGCGCTTTTCCAGCTCCGGCTTCAGCGTCACCATATAGTGCAGGCAGCTTTTGCCGAGCGAGCTCATGCCGACGCGCGGTCTGGACTCGTCGGGCTTCACCACAGCCCGCGCGGCGCCCACCACCGCGCCGCAGGCCTGCGACAGCACCGCCTTGCAGGCGCTGTTCAAGCCATAGAGGCCACCGGCCCACAGGATCATCATCAGGTCGGTGGCGATGCGCTCCGGCGGCACGAGATGCGAATAGGCGATCGTCGAGACGACGAATTTCGGCACGCCGAGCGGCAGTGCGAGCGCCACATCGAGCGCAAGATCGGTCCCCATCGAGCCGCCCAGCGCAATGAAGCCCTCGATCTCGCCCTTGTCGTGCAGAGCGCGAGCAAGCCGCGAGGCGCCGACCGCCATCAGCGTCATGGCGGTATTCTCGTCGCCGCTGGCGATGATTGCCTCGATCGTCGTGTCGGCGGCTTTAGCCACAGCATGCCGGTCGTGCTCCGGTCTATAGGGCGGATCGCCAAGCACGCTGACGTCCATCATCACGGCGACGCCGCCGACGGCCTCGATACGCTCGCGCATGAACAGAAGCTCGTCGGCCTTGGTGTCGCCGGTGCCGATAACCAGGATTCGGCGTTTCTCCTCCACGTCAATCTCCCTGCATTTCCTGTTGGTCGTTATGCTCGCTTCCGGCCGGGCAGCCGGCCGAAAAGCCGCTCGCCAATCTCGCGGCCCGCGGCGATCACGCTGCCGCCAAAGCGATCGATATCGCCCTTTTGGATACGCACCCGGGGTGCCGCCACCGCGATAGCGCCGATCGCGAAACCGTCGGCGCCGAGAATTGGTGCGGCAACGCTGATGACGCCTTCCTCGAAGCCTTGCGTGCCGGTCGAATGGCCACTTGCTCGGGCAGCGGCGACATGTTCGGCCAAAGTGTTTGCATCGCCGATGGTGAAGCGTGTGAAGGCCGGCATCGGTGCGGCCAGGACGGCCTCGCGGATGCGCTCGTCGGTAAAGGCCAGGAAAGCGATGCCGGACGCCGTCGCATGCATCGGCAGCACTTCGCCGAGCGGCACGCTGACCCGGTTGGCCTTGGCCGATTCGACGACGTGGACGGAGATCAGCCCGCGCTTCGAATACTCTGAAAGATGCACCGTCTCGCCGGTCTCGGCGGCCAGCGCCTCGACCACCGGAACCGCCATGCGCAGGAACGGAAACTGCGTTTCGCGCATCAGCGCCAGCCGCGTCAGCCCGGCGCCGAGCCGATAGAGGCGCGTGGCATCGTCCTGCTCGACCAGGCCTTGCGCAATCAGCGAAACCAGCAGCCGGCGCGTCGTCGCCTTGTCGAAGCCGGCACTCCTGGCGAGATCGGCAAGCGCCGTCTCCGGCGCGCCGCGGCCCAGCATATCCAGCAGCGAAATGGCTTTTGCCACCGTGCTCATCTCGTCCCAGTTCCTCCTTCAGATACTTAACGTGCGAATTAACTTGACAGCAAGTCGATTCCTTTGCAAGTCTAATATCGAAATGCCGTTGCGAATAATGAAATGACATCCGGCCCGCCAGAAGGCCCTCGGCATCTCAGGGGCACTTGGTTTCCGCAGCGCGGAATGGAGGGAAAAATGACGACCATTGAAGCCGGCTCAGCGAACCGGCTAAGGAAGAACAGCCTCGGCGTCGGCGCCATCACCTTCATGGTGATTTCGGCCGCGGCACCGCTCACGGCTGTCGCCGGCGGCACGCCGCTTGGCATGCTGATGGGCAACGGCGCCGGCTTTGCCGGCACCTATCTGATCGTGACGCTGTTGCTGCTTCTGTTCGCGGTTGGCTATGTCGCCATGTCGCGTCATATCGGCAATGCCGGCGCCTTCTATGCCTATGCCGCGCGCGGCCTCGGCGGCCTCTCCGGCGGCGCCGTCGCGCTGATCGCAATCCTCTCCTACAATGCCATGCAGATCGGCGTCATGGGCCTGCTGGGCGCGGCCACCGCCGGCCTGTTCGCCGGCTGGGGCATCAATCTGCCCTGGTGGGTGTGGAGCTTCATCGCCATCGCCATCGTCGCCGTGCTCGGCTACCGGCAGGTCGACCTGTCGGCCAAGATCCTGACCGTGCTGGTGCTTGCCGAATACATCGTCGTGTTGATCCTCGATCTCACCATCCTCAAGACCGGCGGCGACAGCGGCCTGTCGGCTGCACCGTTCAGCTGGAGCCAGATCACCAGCGGCGCGCCGGCGATCGCCATCCTGTTCTGTTTTGCCGCCTTCATCGGCTTCGAGGCGACGACGATCTATGCCGAGGAAGCGCGCGACCCCAAGGTGACCATTCCGCGCGCCACCTATTTCTCCGTCATCCTGATCGGTGTCTTCTACATGGTCACCGCTTGGCTGATGGCGGTCGGCGCTGGCGTCGACAAGCTCTTGCCATCGCTGCAAGCTTTGCAGGATCCGACCACCTTCCTGTTCGGCCTGTCGGATCACTATGCCGGAACGCTGCTCACGCACGCCATGAGCATCCTCTTCGTCTCCAGCCTGTTCGCCGGCGTGCTGGCCTTCCACAACGCGGTCGCCCGCTATATCTACGTCGCCGGCCGTGAACAGCTCTTGCCGCAGTCGATCGGCGTGACGCATTCGGCGCATCAGAGCCCGCATGTCGCCTCGGTTATCCAGACTGTGCTTGCGGCGATTGTCGTCGGCCTCTTCGCGGTGCTCGGCCTCGACCCGGTGCTGGCGCTGTTCTCGTGGCTTACCAACGTCGCAACGCTCGGCGTCATTGTCATGATGGCGGTCGCCTCGCTCGCCGTCGTGATGTACTTTCGCGCCAATCCGTCCAACCAGGAGAACGGGCTGAAGACCACAATCCTGCCGGCGCTGACCTTCATCGCCTTCGTCATTATCATCTATCTGATCGTCATCAATTTCGGCAGCCTGTCGGGGGCCGGCGGCTTCCTCGGCGTGTTCCTGCCGGCGCTGGTGCTGATCGCGGCCATGGTCGGCCTGCTGCTGGCGGCAGCCCTCAGGGGCCGTGATCCCGCCGCCTTCGAACGGCTCGGCCAGCCGCTGAACGATTGATGGACAAGGGGCGGCGTCCTCGCCGCCCCTTCTTAACGCCCTAGGAGCAGCCGTATGAGCTTTGCCGAGAGCATCACGGTCGAGGCGCTGGAGGCCGATCCCTATCCGATCTACGCCGAGCTCAGGCGCAGCGCCCCGGTGGCCTTCGTGCCGGCGGTCAACCTCTGGTTCGTCACCCGCTGGAAGGACGTCGAGCTGGTGGCGAAGTCGCCCGACATCTTCTCCGCCATCGTCAGGGTGGGCGTCTCTCCGGTCGAGCGCTCCTTCGGCAAGCCGACCATCCTGACCAGCGACGGCGAGGTGCATAAGGACCTTCGCCAGGGCGTCGATCCGAAACACCGGCCGCGCACTGTCGCTTCCTATGCCGGCGACCTCGTTCGGTCGATCGCCGAACCCTATCTCGACGAGATCGCCAAGCGCGGTTCCGCCGAGCTGATGGCCGACTATTTCGAGCCGGTATCGACGCTGAGCCTGGCGCGCTCGCTCGGTCTCGCCGACATCGACATGCCGACATTGCGCCGCTGGTTCTACGGGCTCGCCCAGGGCGCCATCAACTTCGAAAAGGACCCGCAGCGACAGGGGATCGCCGACGCGATCGGCGCCGAGGTCAGCGATGCCGTGATGCCGACCTTGCAGAAGCTTGCGCGCGAACGCGACGGCTCGGCGCTGTCGCACATGCTGCATGACGGCATGCCGGAGGGAAAAACCCGCTCCATCGACTTCCTGATGCCGACCATCAAGGTCATCCTGCTTGGCGGCATGCAGGAACCAGGACATGGCGCCGGCTCGATACTCGTAGGCCTGCTGACGAACCCGCGACAGTTGCGGCAGGTGCTCGATGATCCGGAAACCTTCGTGCCCAAGGCCGTCGACGAGGGCCTGCGCTGGGTGGCGCCGATCGGCACGCAGACGCGCGAAACGACCCGTGCCGTGGAGATCGGCGGCGCGACAATTCCAGTTGGCGCGCCGGTCGCGGCGCTGGTCTCCTCGGCCAGCCGCGACGAAAGCCGCTTCACCGACCCGGACCGCTTCGACATCAATCGCGACCAGGGCAACCACGCCGCCTTCGGCTTCGGCCATCATTTTTGCTCGGGCCGTTTCTTCGCCCGCGAGCAGATGTGCCTTGCGGTAAGATTGCTGCTGGAGCGGTTTCCCGACCTGCAGCTGGTGCCCGGCAAGGAGCCGGTCTTCCGCGGCTGGGAGTTCCGCGCGCCGGCGACACTTCACGTAGCCTTTGGAGCGACTGATAAATGATCGACCAGGACACCATCGACACGCTGCGCAAGGCGGAGGTCGGGACGCGGCGTCTGTTCATCGATGGCGCCCATTCGGATGCCGAGAGCGGCGCCAGCCTTGAGGTGGTCTCGCCGATCGACGGCCATCCCTTCGCCAGCATCGCCGATGGCGGCGCCGCCGATGTCGACCGCGCGGTCGCATCGGCGCGCAAGGCCTTCGCCAAAGGCTCCTGGTCGCGCGCGGCGCCCGCCTTTCGCAAAAAGGTGCTGTTGAAATTCGCCGAGCTGGTCGAGAAACATGTCGACGAGCTTGCCGTGCTCGGCGTGCGCGACAACGGCACCGAGATCGGCATGGCCTACAAGGCCGAACCGCTCTCGGCCGCCGGCACCATCCGCTACTATGCCGAGGCGATCGACAAGGTCTATGGCGAGATCGCGCCGACGGCTGACAATGTGCTGGGGCTGATCCGCAAGGAACCTCTCGGCGTCGTCGGCATCATCGTGCCGTGGAATTTCCCGCTGATGATCGGCGCCTGGAAGATCGCGCCGGCTTTAGCTGCCGGCAACACCATCGTCGTCAAGCCGCCGGAGATCGCCTCGCTTACCTTGCTGCGCCTGGCGGAGCTTGCCGCCGAGGCCGGGCTGCCGGAGGGCGTCTTCAACGTCGTTACCGGCCGCGGCTCCGTCGCCGGCGAGGCGCTCGGCCTGCACATGGATATCGACGCCATCGCCTTCACCGGCTCCGGCCCTGTCGGCCGCCGCCTGCTCGAATATTCCGCGCGCTCCAATCTGAAGCGGGTCTTCCTCGAGCTTGGCGGCAAGTCGCCCAACATCGTCTTTGCCGATGCGCCGGACCTGAAGCAGGCCGCGGTCGTCTCCGCCAACGGCATCTTCCGCAATTCCGGTCAGGTCTGCGTCGCCGGCTCGCGGCTGCTGGTCCAGGCCTCGGTCTATGACCGCTTCATGGATGAGCTTCTCAATGCAACGACGAAGCTGAAGGTCGGCGATCCGCTCGACCTCTTGAGCGACGTCGGCGCGGTGTCGAGCGCCGAGCAGCTGACCAAGAATCTGGGCTTCGTCGCGAAGGCAGCGGAAGAGGGCGCCCGTCTCGTCATCGGCGGCGAACGCATCCTGACCGAGACCGGGGGCAGCTACATGGCGCCGACGATCTTCGACAACGTGACCGAGAAAATGCAGCTTGCCCGCGAGGAGGTGTTCGGGCCTGTGCTCGGCGTCATGCGCTTCGAGACCGAGGAAGAGGCGGTACGGCTCGCCAATGCGACCGTCTACGGTCTTGCGTCGGCCGTATGGACATCGAACCTGTCGACCGCGCATCGCATGGTGCGCGCGATCAACGCCGGCGTCGTCCATGTCAACACCTATGGCGGCGCCGACATCACGGTGCCGCTCGGCGGCTTCAAGCAGTCCGGCTTCGGCCGCGACAAGTCGCTGCACGCCATCGAGAAATACACTGACCTCAAGACGGCGTGGATTTCGCTGGGGTGACCTTCAACGGGTCCCCAGGATGAAATCAGCGCAGCGGTCGCCGATCATGATCGCCGGCGCGTTGGTGTTGCCGCTGGTGAGTCTCGGCATGATCGAGGCATCGGCGATGCGCAGGCGCGGCACGCCGCGCACGCGAAGCCGCGGATCGACCACCGCTTGTTCGTCCGTTCCCATCCGGCAGGTGCCGCACGGGTGATAGACGGTCTTGGCGTAGCGGATGATGTGGTCGGTCATCGCCTCGTCGCCGAGGTCGTCCGCCTTGCCGGGGGCAAGCTCCTCGGCGACGACCTCGCGCAGCGCCGGCTGGCGCAGGATGGCGCGGGCGACCTTCATGCCGGCAAGCAGCAGCGCAAGATCATCGGCATGCGACAGGAAGCCGGTGGTGAAGCGGATCGGATCGCCTGCATCGCGCGAGCGCAGCCGGACCGAGCCGCGCGACTTGGGCCGTAGCACGCACGGGTTCAACTCCATGCCGTGTCGTTCGACCGAACCGTGCTCGGCGTTTTCGATCATCACCGGCAGCACGTGGAACTGCACGTCGGGCCGTCCGTCGCCATCGGTGTCGAAGAAGCCGCCGCTCTCGACGACGTTCGAAGTGAGCAGGCCGCGCCGGAACAGCAGATACTCGATTCCGTGCCGCAGCGCCTTGAAGCCACGATCCTCGCCGAGCAGCGAGACGGGCTTGCGGGTCAGCGCGTAAAGAGGTGCCGCGACATGGTCCTGCAGGTCCCGGCCGACCGCCGGCATGTCACGGATGACGGGAAGGCCCATTTCAGAGAGATGCGCGGCGGGCCCGACCCCGGAGAGCATCATCAGCTTCGGCGTGGCGAGGGCGCCCGCGGCAAGGATCACCTCCGCTTTCGCGGATGCTAAATGGTTCTGGCCGTCCGATGTGGAATAGGACAGTCCGGTCGCGGCGCCGTTCTCCAGCGTCAGCGCTGTCACCAGGGCATCGGTGACAACCTTGAGGTTGGCATTGCCGGCGAGCGGTCTGAGAAACACCTTGGCGGCAGACTGCCTTTGCCCGTTTGCGGTCGTCGTCTGGTAAAAGCCGACACCTTCCTGGCGATCGCCGTTGAAGTCGTCATTGAAGCGATAGCCCGCCTGCTGCGCGGCGCGCACATAGGCGAGCGACAGCGGGTGCCGGAAGCGTGGATCGGAGACCGGCAGCGGTCCTTCGCAGCCGTGCCACTCACCGGTCAGCCGCTCGTTGCGCTCCAGCCGCTTATAGACCGGCAGCACATCGTCCCAGCCCCAGCCTGGACAGCCGAGATCGCGCCAGCCGTCATAGTCCTCAGGCTGACCACGAATGTAGAGCATGGCGTTGATCGAAGAGCCGCCGCCGAGCGTCCGCCCCTGCGGGATCGGCAGCGCGCGGCCGCCGACGCTTGGCTCCGGCTCTGACTGGTAGATCCAACTGCGCGCCGTGCCGATGACCCTGGCGAAGGTGGCGGGCATGTCGATGAAACGCGTGTTATCGGCGGGACCCGCTTCGACGATCAGCACGCGCTTGCCGGCCGCGGCCAGCCGGCTCGCCACAGTGCAGCCGGCCGATCCGGCGCCGGCGACGATGTAGTCGTAAACCTCCATCATCTGGTCAGGCGTAGCGCATGATGGCGGTCTTGGTTTCGAGGTAGCCCTCGATCGCCGCGCGACCATGCTCACGGCCGATGCCGGACTGCTTGAAACCGCCGAAGGGTGCCGCCGGGTCGAGCGTGTTGTGCGAGTTCACCCACACCGTGCCGGCCTTGAGGCCGTGGATCGCTGTCATTGCCTTGCCCATATCGCTAGTCCAGATCGAGGCCGACAGGCCGTAGCGCGTGTCGTTGGCGATGCGGATCGCCTCGTCGAGATCGGCAACGGGCATCGCCGCCACGACCGGACCGAACACCTCTTCGCGTACGATCTCCATGTCCGGCTTCACATGGTGCAGGATGGTCGGCGCCACGTAGTGGCCCTTGGCCGGCACGGCGCGCGCGCCGCTGACACGTTCGACGCCGGCCGCCAGGCTGCGCTCGACGAAACCCTGAACGCTGTTGCGGTGCTTGGCCGAAACCAACGGATTGATCTGGGCCTGCGCGTCGCGGCCGGCGCCCATCGTCATACTGTCGGCAATCTCGGCCAGCCGCGCCAGCGTGCGGTCGTAGATCGGCTTCTCGATCAGAAGCCGCGCCGCCGAAGTGCAGACCTGGCCCTGGTTGAAGAACATGCCGAGCCCGGCAAGCAGCGGCTCGATGCCATCTTCCATGTCGGCAAGCAGGATCATCGGTGATTTGGAGCCGAGCTCCAGCGTGAAGCGCGCGACGCGGTCGACCGCGGCGTGGCCAATGCGTTTTCCCACCTCGGTCGAGCCGGTGAAGGTCAGCTTGTCGATGCCGGGATGGCGGATCAGGGCTTCGCCGGTGACGGTGCCGCTGCCGCTGACGATGTTGACGACACCCGGCGGGAAGCCGACAGCCTCGATCAGCTCGGCGAGCCTCAGCAGACCGAGCGGCGTTTCCTGCGGCGGCTTCAGCACGATCGTACAGCCGCAGGCCAGCGCCGGCGCGATCTTCCACATGCCGATCAGTAGCGGGAAATTCCACGGTACGATGGCGCCGACGACGCCGACCGGCTCCATCACCGTCATCGCATGGTGCTTGGCGCCCGGGGGCACGGAAATGGAGACCTGGAAGGTCGAGCCTTCGATCTTGGTCGCCCAGCCTGCATAGTAGCGCAGCCAGTCGACGGTGCCGCCGGCGCTCAGCATGCGCGCGACGCCCAGCGACTTGCCGTTCTCGATGCTCTCGATCTCGGCCAGAAGGTCGGCGTCGGCCTCGATCGCGTCGGCGAGCCTCAGCATCAGGTTCTGGCGGTCGACTGGCCGCATCGAGCCCCATGGCCCTTCGAGCGCCGCGCGTGCCGCGCGCACCGCTTGGTCGACGAGCTCCGGGCCGCTCTCCGGCACATGCGCGACGATCTCGCCGGAGGCGGAATCGTCGACCGCAAGGCCGTCGCCGGCGAGACCGTCGACAAAACGCCCGTTGATGAACGGTCGGTGCGGTCGCGACAGGAATGCGGCGGCGGCGGCACTGATCGGCGGCACAGTTCTCTCGTTCACGCCATCCTCCTCGAAAAGTCGATCAAAATTTTCGAGAGGGTTATGGAGCACGCCAACGCCCTTCAAGCCGCCACGGCCGTGAGTGCGCTTTCAGTCAAAACAAAGTTCCCGCTCGGACAAGACGGCTCGCCTTTGGCCAATCAAGATCGCAGATGAGATCGGCCACGATGGCGCGTCTCGTGGGTCTTGGAGGGTGGCGGCGATTTGAGCGCGGTTCTCGGCAATCCGATGGCCACCACGGCCGCACTGCCGCTGCTGCTCGGCATCGCGCTTGCGCTGTTTGCACGCTTCGCCCTGCCGCCTGCATCGCCTGTACTCACGCTGTTCTGGGCAGTGCTGCTCCTGTTCTTTTACTGGGACACGCTTGGTCCGCCGGTCATGCCGCCGGTTGCCGCCAGCCAGAAGCTGATCTACCTCGCTTTTGCCGGCATCGTCATCGGCCTGCTGCCAGAGCGGGTGTTGGGCCGCAGGACGAGTTTTCTCGCTGTCATCGCTTTTGCGGTGGCCTTTCTGTGGCTCGGCTGGCGGCGCTTGGCCGGCGCTTCGCCCAACCTGCAGATGATCGCAGCGCTCGCCGTCGGACTGTTGACGCTGCTCGGCGCCGCGATGCTGATCGCGCAGCAAGCCTCGCGGTCGCCGCCTGCGGAAGAGCCGTTCCTCGCGCCGGCGGCGGTGCTCGCCCTGTCGCTTTCAGGCGCCATCGTTTCGGTGCTTGGGGCCTCGATCATTACCGGACAGTTGCTGGGCTCGCTCGCCGCGCTGATCGGCGGCTGGTGCCTGATGCAATATCTCGCAACGCTGCGCGGCGGCGCCGCCGCTTCATGGAGCAAGGGCGTCGAATTCCTGCTGCTCTACGCTGCAGCCACGGCGCTGATCCAGGTAGCGCTGCTGGCGCCCAAGACCAATCCCGCCGCGCTCATCCTGTCATCCCTGCCGCCGATCGTTGCCGTGCTTGTGCGCGGCCGCTTGCAAAACCTGCTTCCCGGCGCGCGGCTCCTGCGGCCGCTGGTTGCCGGCATCCTGATCGCCATTCCGGCGATGCTGGCCATCGTGACGGCGATCGTTTGGGCGCCGCATGGGGCGGCCCTCGGCTTTTCCTGAGCCGGGTCCAAAACACCAACAAGAGGGAGAAACATGTGAGGACGAGAAAACTGATTTCGACGCTCGCTTTCGCCGGCGCATCCATGCTGGCCGGGGCGGCCCATGCCGACAATTACGAGATCGACGGCCAGCACGCCTGGGTCACCTTCATCATCAAGCATGGCATCTACGGCATCGCCCATGGCCAGTTCGACGGTGTCAAAGGCTCGATCGTCATGGACAAGACCGACGTCACCAAAAGCAGTGTCAAGGCCGAGCTCGATGTCGGGTCGATCCATACGGCTTTCGATCAGCGCGACAGCGACCTGAAAGGTCCGGACTTCTTCAACGCCGCCGAGTTCCCGGCGATCAGCTTCGAAAGCACCAGGGTCGAGAAGGTCGACGACAAGACCGGCAAGGTCATCGGCAATCTCACCATCAGCGGCGTCAGCAAGGAGATCACGCTCGACGTCAAGCTGCTCAATGAAGCGCGGGCGCCGTGGGACACGACGCTGACCAAGGCCGCCTTCAGCGCCACCGGCAAGGTCAGCACCGCCGATTTCCCGATGGCCAAGGCCGCCGACGGGTTCGGCCTCGGGCCTGAGGTCGACATCGTGATCGATCTGGAAGCGGTGAAGAAGTAGGCCATCGCGGGTTAATCGCGTGATGCCGCGCGGCAAGGTCGCGCGGCACATCGCAAAGGGGCGACGAAGTGCGCGCTCAGTCAAAACAAAGTTCCCGCTCGGACAAGACCGCCGGCAGCTCTCGTCGCACACTCCGGGCCAACGATCGGCAGCATTTGGGCCTCGTGCCCCTAAGGACGGCGGTATGAGATTTTCCGGCAAGACGGCCTTCATCACCGGCGGCGGCACCGGCATCGGTGCCGCAGTCGCCCGGCGCATGGCCGCCGACGGCGCCAAGGTGGTGCTGATGGGACGGCGGCGCCAGCCGCTCGAAGCCGTGACCAGGGATATTGGCGGTTTGGTGGTGCAGGGCGATGCCGCCGATGCCAAGGCGGTGCGCGCCGCGCTTGCCGAGGTCCACGAAAAGATCGGTCCGGTCGATATCCTTATTGCCAATGCCGGCGGTCACGGCGTCGGCCCGACGGTGACGATGAGCGACGAAACCTGGGCGCTGGCGACGCGCACCAATCTCGACACTGCTTTCGTCTGCGCCCGCGAATGCCTACCGGACTTGATCGCGCGCAAGGGCAACATCGTCGTCGTCGCTTCTATAGCCGGCCTGTTCGCCGGGCCGGCGGCGGCGGGCTACGTCACCATGAAGCATGCCTGCGTCGGCTTCGGTAAATCATTGGCGCGCGACTATGGCCGCCAGGGCGTGCGCACCAACATCATCTGCCCGGGTTGGGTGGCAACCGCCATGGCCGATGAGCAAATGCAGGTGGTGGTCGACAAGCATGGGCTTGGTTCCATCGAGGAAGCCTACAAACTTGTCACCAAGGACGTGCCGCTCGGCCGGCCGGCAACGCCGGAGGAAGTCTCAAATGTCATCTGCTTCGTCGCTTCCGGCGAGGCGGCGATGATGAACGGCTCGATCCTGACGGTCGACGGCGGCGCCACCGTGGTCGACCTGCCGACGCTTGCCTTTGTCGATTGATTTGGAGATGGCGATGAACGACCAGAACAGACCCGCCGACTGGAAGCACTTTGACGACTTCGCCGCCGGCATTGCCACCAACCGGCTGCCGACGACCGACGCATTGCGCGGCCAGACGTTCAAGATCACGCTGAAGACCGGCCGCACCATCGACCTCGCCTTCACCGCCGCCGACACCGTCGCCTGGAGCGAAGGCAGCGAGGCCGGCGCCGACTGGTACGAGGCGCTGGAAGTTGCGCCCGGCGTCTTCTTCATCAACATGACCTTCGTCGCCAGGCCGGCCGAGGACGAGGCCTTCATCGTCGACACCAAAACGCGGCACGTGCTGTCGGTGCGCGAGCGGGTGCGCGAGCCGGGTGAAGCGCCCGGAGAGCCGCGCGTGGCGCAGGTTTATTCCGTGGGCGTGCTGGGCGATCCAGCCGTGCCGCCGACCGGCCGCGAGCCGGCGCCGACGCGCGACCTGATCGGGCTGACCGCGCATTACACCTACAGCCCCAACCATGTTTACGAGCATATTTATCTGAGCTCGCAGCGCTACGCCTGGCAGAACCTTGTCGGCGTTCAGCGCGGCCATGGCGACGTCGATCTCGCCACCACCTGGAAGTTCGCCGAGAACCTTTATGTCTTCGGCTTCCGCGAGTTCATCATCCCGGTCGCATCGCTGTTCTTCTACAACTGGGACACCATGCGCTCGACCGGCAAATTCCTCGGGGTGACCAGCCAGGGCAAGGTCGAGAACAAACCCGCCGGCGCCTTCATCGAGAAGAAGTCCCGGGCCGTCTATGACCACGGCCAGGAGCCCGTATGAGCGTTGGGGTCAGCATCATGAGCAACAGGAATTACGACGCCATCAAAGCCCACTATGCCGGCTCCGACGCCAAGGACCTGCCGGCGATGATGGCGCCGATCACCGAAAGCACCGCCTGGACCGAGATGGCCGGCTTTCCCTATGCCGGCACCTATGTCGGCCCCGACGCCGTCATCGCCGGCGTCTTCAAGCGCATCGGCGAGGACTGGGAGGGCTACACCTTCGCGCTCGAGAAACTGGTCGACGGCGGCACCACCATCGTCGGCATCGGCACCTATTCGGGCACCTACAGGAAGACCGGCAAGCCGATGACGGCGCGCGTCGTCCATGTCTGGGAAATGCGTGACGGCAAGGCCGTGAGTTTCGAACAGTTCACCGACACCAAGCTGGTCGCGGCCGCGATGGGCTGAGGCGTCGGCGTGAGTGAATGCGGGCCTCGCCTTCGGAGGATCGGCCCGATGGAAACCTGGGAGGATGGAAATGGAAATCAGTCTGAAGAGAATGCTGGCCGGCCTGCTGCTGTCCTCGGCACTCGGCCTTGGCGGCACGCTTGTCGCCAAGGCCGCCGGCGACGAGATCGTCATTGGCGCGCCGATCTCCTTGACCGGGCCGCTCGCCGGCGACGGCAAGGAGCAGAAATGGGCCTATGAGCAGGCCGTCGCCGACATCAACAAGGCCGGCGGCATCATGGTGAAGTCGGCCGGCAAGAAGCTGCCGGTCAGGCTGGTCGTCGCCGACGACGAGAGCTCGGAAGGCAGGGTCGCTTCGGCGCTCGAGAACCTGATCAAGGTGCAGAAGGTCGACGCGCTGCTCTCGACCCATTCCGGGCCGATGAACATTGCCGGCGCCATCGTCGCGGAAAAATACAAGAAGTTCTACATGATCACGACGGCCTTCCCCTTCGAGTGGCAACCGTTGAAGCTCAAATACTCCGCCCTGTTCTTCTTCCATCCGGGTCCCGGCGCCGAGGTTCCGTTCGAGGTTTGGGACAAGCTGCCGGCCGGTGAGAAGCCGAAGCACCCGGCCCTGGTCACCGAGGATTCTCCCGACGGCAAGGGCTTTGGCGGCGCCTTCCAGGCGGCGGCCAAGAAATATGGCTACACCTTTGCCGTCGACGATCCTTGGGCGATCGGCGCCACCGATTATTCGGCGCTGATCACCAAGCTCAAGGCCGCCGACGTCGACGCCATGCTGGTCTTCGGCTCGCCGGCCGACACCATCACGCTGCTGCGGCAGATGAAGGAGCTCGGCTTCTCCGTGCCATACTTCCACGGATGGAAAGGCACTTGGACCGGCGAATTCCATGAAGCACTAGGACCCGACTCCGACTACATCCTGACCGACGGTTTCTGGTCGGCGAGCTATCCCTACAAGGGCGCGAAAGAGCTCGGCGAGCGCTACGAGGCGGAGTTCAAGAAGGACTCCGTCACCGTCGGCGCCTTCTATGCCAACGCGCAAGTGCTGGCGCAGGCGATCGAGAAGGCCGGCAGCACGGATGCTACCGCCATCCATGATGCGATCTTCGGCCAGGAGTTCAAGGATACCGTGGTCGGCGACCTGAAGTTCGACGAGACCGGTTTCGCGCTGATCCCCAGCGTCGCCACGCAATGGTGGCAGGGCAAGCACCAGCTCATCTATCCGGACGGCAGTTGGACCTACAAGCCGGCCCCGGCCTGGGACAAGCGCTGAACGAACAGATGCGGCGGAAGCGGCGGGCGCCTGATTGCGAAGCCAGGCGCCCGTCCGCTTCCTGCCAGCCCATCTGGATCGCTTGGCAACAAGGCGGTTTGAGTGCCTAATCTTATGCTTCCGCTGGAAGGAACAGAAACACAATGCAGGCGGACGGGACTTTGCTGCGCCTCGAGGCGGTCAAGAAGCGCTTCGGCGGGCTTGTCGTCCTCAACAACATCGATATCGCGGTCGGCGGCAACGAGCTGATCGGACTGATCGGGCCGAACGGCGCCGGCAAGTCGACGCTCTTCAACGTCATCACTGCCATCTATGCGCCGACCGAAGGGCGAGTGTCCTTTCGCGGCAAGGACATCACTGGCACCGCACCCCACCGCATATCGAGGCTCGGCATCGCCCGCACCTTTCAACTGGTGCGCACCTTCCTCACCATGACCGCCTTCGAGAATGTCATGGTAGGCGCCGTCTATGGGGCAGGGGGTCGCGTCAAGCACGCGACCGAGGCGGCGAACGCCGCGCTGGAACTCGTCGGCCTGACCGCAAGGCGTGACATGCGCACCGCGCATATGACGCTCTCCGACCGCCGCATGCTGGAGATCGCGCGTGCCGTCGCCTCCGACCCGGCGCTGCTCCTGCTCGACGAGCCGATGGCCGGCCTCAATCCGACCGAGATCCAGCGCATGGTCGATGTCATCCGCCGTGTTCGCGGCGAGAAGGGCATCTCGATGCTGTGGGTCGAGCACAAGGTCGACGCCATCATGAAAGTCTGCAGCCGGGTCATCGTGCTCGATCATGGCGAGAAGATCGCAGACGGCACGCCGCGCGAAGTCACGCAAAACCGCAAAGTCATCGAGGCCTATCTTGGCGAACCGGCTGCTTGAAGTAAGCGATCTCGAAGTCGCCTATGGCGACGTCGGCGCACTGTGGGGCGTGTCGCTCCATGTCGACCCCGGCACGATCGTCGCGCTTGTCGGCGCCAACGGTGCCGGCAAGACGACGCTGCTCAGGACCGTTTCCGGCCTGCTCAAGCCCAAGGCTGGCGACATCCGCCTGGCGGGCCAATCGATCACAGGTAAGGCGCCGCAGGAGATCGCTCGCCTGGGCATCGCCCACGTGCCGGAAGGGCGCGGCCTATTCCGCCAGATGACGGTGCTGGAGAATCTCGAACTCGGCGCCTTCCAACCCAAGGCCCGCCCGCGCACGAAGGAGCTTCTGGAAAAAGCCTACATGCTCTTCCCGCGCCTGAAGGAACGTGCGCACCAGAAGGCCGGTTCGCTCTCCGGCGGCGAGCAGCAGATGCTGGCGATCGCGCGCGCCACCATGTCGGAGCCGTCGCTGCTGATCCTCGACGAGCCGTCGCTGGGGCTCAGCCCGCTCGTCGTGCAGCAGATGTTTGCGCTCGTCCAGACCTTGCACGGCCAGGGCGTGACCATCCTGCTGGTCGAACAGAACATCCATCAGGCGCTGAAGGTCGCCGACTACGGCTTCGTGCTGCGGACGGGTTCGCTCGCCATGCAGGGCACCGGCGCCGAGCTGATCGCCGATCCCGAAATCCAGAAGGCCTATATGGGCGTGTTGGAGTAGAAATGTTGAATCTCCCGCCACCCGAGATCCTGCTCCAACTCTCGCTCAACGGCGCGCTCGGCGGCGCCATGTATGGCGTCGCCGCGGTTGGCTTGAGCCTCATCTTCGGCACCATGCGGCTGATCTTCCTCGCCCAGGGCGCGATGATCATCCTGGCCGCCTATTTCGTGCGGGCGCTGTTCTACGGCCTCGGCATCGATCCGTTCCTATCGCTGTTGATCGTCGTGCCGGTCGGGCTCGTCGTCGGCTGGCTGATCTATCAGGGTCTGTTCCGCAAGGCCGCCGCCGAGGAAGATCGCAACGTCTCGCTGCTCATCGCCGTCGGCCTGATGTTCCTGGTCCAGAACCTGATGACGGTGATCTGGGGCGGCAACACCGCCGGCGTGGTGACGTCCTATACGGCGACCGGTATCGAGCTCTTCGGCGTGCGCACCTCCTTCACCCGTTCGATGGGTTTCCTGATTGCGCTCGCCGGCACCGCGCTGGTGATGCTTTTTCTGCGCAAGACGATTGTCGGCAAGGCGGTGCGTGCCGCCTCCGAGGACATGGACTCAGCGATGCTGATGGGCATCAGCCCGCACCGCGTCAACGCCATCGCCTTCGCCATCGGCATTTCGCTGGCTGGCGCGGCCGGCGTCGCGGTGGCGACGACCTTTCCGTTCAACCCCTTCGCCGGCTTCATCTTCAGCCTGAAGGCACTGGTGGCGCTGGCACTGGGCGGTATCGGCAACGTCACCGGCGCTTTAGCCGGCGGCATCCTGCTTGGCCTGGTCGAGGCCTATGTCCAGTTCTTCATCTCGGGCGGCTGGACGAACGCCATCGCCTACGGCGTCTTCCTCCTGGTGCTGATGTTCAAGCCCGAAGGCCTGTTCAGCCGACCCTACAAGAAGGCATGAGTGCGATGAGCCGAGCCTTGCAATGGATCGCAATCGTCGTTGTCGCGGCGCTCGCGCTACTGCCCTTCCTGCCCGGCGCGGTCGACGCCTACTATTTCTCCTTCCTGTTCTTCGTCTTCCTCTACGCCATCATGGCACAGAGCTGGAACCTGGCCGCCGGCTATGGCGGCCAGATCAACCTCGGCAGCCACGCCTTCTTCGGGCTCGGCGCCTACACCACCGCCATCCTGTGGAACGGCAACTATCTCTGGGGCTCCCTCTATGATGCGCATCCCGGCATCTATTATTTCGATCCGGTGACGATGCTGCTTGGCGGGCTTGTCGCGGCGCTCGCGGCAATCCTCATCGGCCTGCCGCTTCTGTCGAAACTCCATGGCGATTACTTCGCATTGGGCACGCTCGGCTTCGGCGAGATCGTCAAGGTGATCTTTGTCAATGGCGGCGACTTTACCGGCGGCGCCTTCGGCATCGTTGCGCCGGCAAGCAGCTTCGATACGCTGCGACCGCACTACTGGGTCGGGCTAGCGCTGATGGTCGCCACCGCTTTAGCCATTCGCGCGCTGATGCGCTCGCGCTACGGCCTGGCGCTGATCGCCGTGCGCGACGACGCAATGGCGGCTTCCGCCAACGGCATCGACACGCTCAAGGTCAAGGTCGCCGCCTTCGCCGGCAGTGCCTTTATCGCCGGCGTCGCCGGCAGCCTCTACACCTATTACATCTTCCATGTCGGGCCGGACTCGGTATTCGACCTCGACTGGATGCTCCTGCCGCTGATGATGACCGTGGTCGGCGGCACCGGCACACTGCTTGGACCCATCCTCGGCGCGCTGGTGATGTACGCGGTGTTCGACCTCGCCCGCATCGTCGTGCCGGACTACCACCCGGTGATCTCAGGGCTGACCATTATTCTGGCGATGCTATTTCTGCCGAAGGGGTTGATGCGGCTGGGCGTGATGCGGCGATTGAAGTCGGCGTAGAACCTAGCTCATCTGCTTCGGCAATCCTGCGGCCAGCGTATCGAGGGCGAGCCGAACCTTCAGCGGCAGATGTGGTGTCTGCAGCCAGAGCGCGTGGCAATCGTAGAGATAGTCCGGCTGTTCAGGCAGCATCCGCACCAGCGTGCCGGCCTCGACGCGCTTGCGCACCAGCCAGTATGGCAGCCACGCCAGCCCCATGCCTTCGGTCGCCGCATCGGCGATGGCGTCGAGATCGTCGAGCCGCAGCCGGCCGGTCGGGGCGATCTCCGCGACCGAACCCCCGTCGCGCGGGAACAGCCAGGGCTGCAGCACCTGGCCGAGCCGCCGGTAGATGATCGCCTGATGGCTGGCGATGTCCTCCAGGCCGGCCGGTTGGCCGAACGTCTCGATGTAGGCGGGCGAAGCGCAGACGATCATGCGCTGCCGCGCGATGCGGCGCGCGATGATGCCGGCCCTGTCGTCGAGCCAGCCGGTTCGGATCGCCAGGTCGAAACCATCCTCGACGAGATCGGCGAAACGGTCGCTGAGCGACAGGTCGAGCTCCAGCGCCGGATAACGCCGCGCCAGTTCGAGCAGGATCGGCGTGACGCAGTGGCGGCCGAAATGCGCCGGCATCGTCACGCGCAGTTTTCCGCGCGGCTCGGACAATTGATCGGCCGCCAGCGCATCGGCCGCTTGCGCCTCCGCCAGCACGATCCGGCAGCGCTCGTAATAGGCGCGCCCGAAATCGGTCAGGCTCTGCCGGCGGGTCGTGCGGTTGAGCAGACGCATCCCGAGCCGCTCTTCGAGGAAGCGCACATGCTTGCCGACCATCGGTCCCGATAGATCGAGCGCCGCCGCGGCGGCCGCGAATGAGCCGAGATCGACGGCCTTGACGAACACTTCCATGCTGTCGAGACGATCCATATTCAAAACCAATCATTTCGACTGTTCTGCCAATTGAGCGATTTATCGCCGTCTGGAGTCCTTGGATAGTCCATTCCATCAGTTGGATTTGGAGTTGTATCATGGCAAGGGTGGTTCGCTTTTACAGTCACGGTGGTCCGGAGGTGCTGCGCATCGAGGATCTCGAAGTGCCGCGGCCTGGTGCGGGCGAGGTGAGGATCAGCGTCAAGGCGCTGGGCTTGAACCGCGCCGAGGCCTCGATGCGCAAGGGCACTTACATCGAGATGCCGGCGCTGCCGTCAGGCCTCGGCCTCGAGGCGGCCGGCATCGTCGAGGCGCTCGGCGACGGCATCGAAGGCTTCGCGCCGGGCGACGCGGTTAGCATCATCCCGCCACGCCAGATGGCGCGCTGGCCGGCCTATGGCGAGCTCGCCACCTTTCCGGCCGAGCTCGTCGTCAAGCATCCGCCGTGGCTCGGCTTCGAAGCCGCCGCCGCGACATGGATGCAATACCTCACCGCCCATGGCGCGCTGATCGATGTCGCCCGTCTCGGCCGTGACCAGCCTGTCGTCATCACCGCCGCGTCAAGCAGTGTCGGGTTGGCCGCCATTCAGATCGCCAACTTGATCGGCGCCGTGCCGATCGCCGTCACACGGACATCGGCCAAGAAAGCGGCGCTGCTCGATGCCGGCGCCGTGCATATCGTTGCCACGCAGGAGGAGGATATCGAAGCGCGGCTGAGAGAGATCGCGCCGCAGGGCGTGCCCGTCGTCCTCGACCCGATCGGCGGCCCGATCTTCACGCCGCTGACGGCAGCGATGGCGCGGGGCGGCATCCTTATCGAGTATGGCGGCCTCAGCCCCGAGCCGACACCGTTCCCGCTGTCCGATGTGCTGGCGAAGACACTGACATTGCGCGGCTACCTGGTCCATGAAGTCACCGGGGACCCCGAGCGCTTGGAAGCCGCCAAGACCTTCATCCTCGACGGTCTCGCCTCAGGTGCGCTGAAGCCGATCATCGCCAGGACGTTTCCGTTCGAGGACATCGTCGAGGCGCATCGCTTCCTGGAATCGGGCGAGCAGTTCGGCAAGATCGTCGTGACAGTCTGATTCGAACGGTCAGCGCGCCCGGGGCACGGGCGCGCTTGACGCAGCCAACGGGTCGCTATCCGCGCTTTTCGACAACGCCGTAGAGCACGTTGCGGTTCTCGCCATAAAACACCTGCGCCTCGACGGTGTTGCGATCGACGCTGGCATTGATGATGTTCCACATGTCAGCCTCCGACCGCAGCAGCAATACCCAGTCCATGAACGTCTCCCGATAGCCGGCGTCGGGGGTGCCGTCGGCGTAGTTCGCGAACAGGAACCGGCCGTTGGGCTTCAGCATCTGCAGGCAGGTCTTGGTGAGCTTCACGGCGACATTGTGCTGGAGGTAATCGTAAAGGCCGGAGGCATAGATCAGGTCGAACTTGCCAAGCTTGTGGCCTCTGGTCAGCACGGTTCGTACCGAGCCGTCGACGGCCTCGACTGCGGTGCCCTGGAAGTCGCGCGTGATCAACCCGACGCTCTGCGGATCCTGGTCGAGTGCAACCCAGCGCTTGAGCCTGCCCTCTGCCAGGGCGGTCGAACGATTGGCCTCGCGCAAATGGCCGGCCGCGATCGCCAGGACCTCGGCTTCCGGTCCGCTTTTCGTCGCGGTCTCGTCGACATATCCGGTCAGGAGATCACGACGTTCCCGCGCCGCGACGCATGACGGCACGTTCTGGGTGTGGCTGTAGAGCGCTTTCCCGGTTTCCGAGGCACCTGCCACGTCATCGGCCACGTGCGGGTCGCAGTAGATGTAGTCGAGCAGTTGCGCGTCGCCGGAATAGCCCCTGGGCTTGGTGAAGGACCAGTGCGTGAGCGGGTCCTGGAGAAAATACTCCAGGACAGCGTGGTTCTGCGCCACCGGTATCAAGGCCTGCCAGACGTCGGGATGAACCCTGGAGCGCAGCGCGCTGAGCAGCGACAGCAGGCGACGAACGATCTCGGCGGGATCCTTCTGCTGCTCGACCTGCTGCTGTGTCGTCAAAAGGATGAGCGCCAGCTCCGCGCGAGCGGTTTCGAACGCTTCGCCATGATGCTCGGGCTTGCCTCGATGCAGGCTGCCGGCAATCATCTTGGCAGTAATAAGGCTTTTGCCATCCAAAACGGGTTGCACCAGATGCTCCATGGTTAACAGTCTATTAATTTATTGCGTAGAATGTCGCATTTGCCAACGGCGGTTCGATAGCATTTTAACAATATGATTAATTTCCGGCCAACCATCTCGGCTCATTGGATATTTTGCGGGTCGGAATCCGGGTTCGAGTTAACGCAAACTTGTCTCGCGCCGTGGCATTTTATTGCTCGGCAAATCGTTGTTTCCCAAGGAGCGGGCCCGCGTGGGGGCAGAAGCGAGAAAAGAGGTCGAAACGCAAAAACCCCTTGAACCGGGGTTCATCGCGAACGAACGCGTCGCGTCGAGATTGGCCGATATGGCGCATGTGGAACCGTACGAACCGCGCCCCGGCCCTGGGCCGGACGTGCTCCGCGCCCTTTATCGCGAGGAAGCTCAGGCGAAGCGGCGGAAGGAAGCCAGGCCCGGGCTTTGGATGGCAGTTGCCATCTATGTGCTGTTTTCGGCGACGGACCTGCTGCTGATACCGGATGTGGCGCTCTACACGATCACGGCGCGCTTGGCCGTCGGCCTCACGGCGCTTCTGACGCTGGAGGGTCAGCTTCGCCGAGGGGCTGCCACGCAATGGCTTGACGTGACCTGCGCCGCGGCCATCATCTTTGGCTATATCGGCTGGCTGTGGCCCACATCCATGGGCGCGGAACGGGAAGCCGTCGCTTATTATATGGTATTCGGCACTATTTTCATGATGAGCGCCAATCTCTTCTTCACGTTCAGCTTCAAAGTTTCAATCGTCACATCAACCATAATACTGTGCATATTATACGTGGTGAATTATTTTGTACCCGCTTCGCTGACATACAAGCTGGTGTTTGGAACGTTCTACGTCTCGTGCTTCACGTTCACCTCCTATGTGAACTGGAAGCTGAACGAAGAACGCTACAACGTCTTCCTCAACGCGCTGGAAGCCAAGATCCAGCACAAGGAGGCCACCGAACGCGGCAAGGCCCTTTTGCGACTGTCGCGCACCGATCCACTGACAGGCCTGGAGAACCGGCGGGCGATCGACGAGAAGCTGCGGGATTGCTGGAGCGATTGGCAGAAGCTCGGCAATCGTTTCGCGGCGATCCTCATCGACGTCGATTTCTTCAAGAAGTTCAACGACTGCTACGGCCATCAGGAAGGCGACCGTTGCCTGATCCATGTCGCCACTGCGCTGAGCGATCTCGTCAGGCAATACAATGGCTCGATCGGGCGCTATGGCGGCGAGGAATTCATCGTCCTGGCGCGCCTGAACGACAAGGACCAGGTCGCGGACCTTGCCCAGGCCATTTGCCGTACGGTGGAGGACCTGGCGCTTACGCACGAGCTGCGGCGGGACGGCACCTCGATCGTGACGGTCAGCGTCGGCGCCGCATTCACCAGAACGCAGGCCGGCGGCAAGCTGGAGAAGATCATCCACGAGGCCGATCGCGCGCTTTATTTGGCAAAGGCCGGCGGCCGCAATTGCGCTCGATTGTTCGACCCGACCGATCCTCAGAGCAGCGACGAGAGCGAGAACATTGCGGCCTTGCTGAAGATCGCCGTCGAAAGGGATCTCGTCTCGCTGGTCTACCAACCCATCCAGGATGTCGCGTCGGGTCGGTTCGAGGCCGTCGAGGCGCTGATGCGCCTCAAAATGCTCGACGGCATATTGGTTCCGCCGAGCCTTTTCATTCCCGTCGCCGAACGCACCGGCGCCATCCTCGAGCTCGGGCGCTGGGCGATAAGGACGGTGTGCACGGATCTGCTGGCGCACGACCATATCCGTCTCGTCAGCGTCAACGTATCGCCAATTCAGCTCAAGACGCCCGGCTTCGCGACGTCTGTCGCCGGCATCCTCGGCGAGACCGGCGTCGCCGGCAGCAGGCTGGCCTTCGAGATCACCGAGGGCCGCGAGTTGGAGATGGACTCCGACATTCTGCGCTGCATCAGCGACCTGAAGCTGCTGGGCATCAGGATATGGCTCGACGACTTCGGCACCGGCTTCGCGGGGCTTTCGTGGCTTCGCCTGATCGATTTCGACACGGTCAAGATCGACCGCTCGTTCCTCCACGACTGCGGCACGCCGAAAGGCATGGCGATGCTCCACGACATCATCGCGCTCGTCCGCAACCGCGGCCACAAGATCCTGGTCGAGGGCGTGGAAACCGATGAGCAGATGGCGCTGATGCGCGAATTCGGCATCGACAAGGTGCAAGGCTATCACGTCGGCCGCCCCGTGCCGGCGGCGAGTTTCCAGGCCAAGCGGGCGGTGCAGAAGCGGCCATTCACGGTGCTTAAGTCGGCGTGAGGGCGCAGATGCCTTCCACCCTCAATGCACCACCGACTTCACCTTTTCCCGCAACTCCCTTGGCGCCACGTCATACTTGCTCTTGAACGCCCGTGAAAAATGCGCGCTCGAATTGAAGCCGCAGGCAAAGGCGATTTCCGAGATCGAGGCTGAGGCGCGGGCGGGGGAAAGCAGTTCCTCCTTGCTGCGCTCCAGCCGCCTGTCCCAGACGAAGCGCTCCAGTGTGGCGCCTTCGCCCTCGAAAGCGCGGTGCAGATAGCGGCGCGAACAGCCCATGTGACGGGCGATGTCCTCGGCCGAGAGGTTGGAGCGCGCCAGGTTGGCGTCGATATAGGCGACGATGCGCTCGCGCAGCGCTTCCAGCGGCGAGCGGCGGAATTCCGGCGCCATCGGCTTGGCCTGGATCAGCCCGTTGACCAGCTGGATCAGGCTTTCGCCGACGCGGCGGCAGCCGGCTTCGTCGAGCTTGTGCGCCTCGCCGATCGCCATCTGCATCAGGCCCGACACGATATGGGTCAGGCTGTCGTCCTCGCCCGGCAGCGGCACCGGCGCCGCAAGCCGCGCCAGCGTCTCGTCGCCGAAGGTCGAGCGCGGCACCTGCAGGATGAGCTGGTCGACATCGGAAAGGTTCTGCAGCGAATAGCTGCGCACCGGATCGTAGATGATCGCCGCGCGCGGGCCGAGATCTATCGCCGTCTGCTGCTGCTCGAAGCGGCTGCGGCCTTTGAGCTGCATCAGGATCTTGATCGCGTCGGGATCGAAGCTGCGCCAGATCATGCGATCGCTGACGACCAGATGCGACTTGGCCCTGATCTCGGACAGGCGGCAGGCGCCGAGATTGACCGAGACCAGCTTCGGCAGCGACGGCGCCTCGCCGCGCGAGAAGCGCTGGGTGATCGGGCCGAACAGTATCCGCGAGGCGGACAGGAAGGCTTCGCCGTCGGCGACGCTCACATGGTGGCCGTGCATCGTTTCCTCCTCCGGTTCATGATCGGGAAGATCATGCCTAAACCAGAATTCCCATCTTCTCGCTGGCTCCGTCTTCTCGCGGGCCCCGTCTTTCGCGGGATTGAGACGCAACGGCAGTGCCGATGCAACCGGAAAGGAAGTTAACATGCTAATCATCTCCGCCGCAACGGCCGAGATGAGCAATGAACAGGCCGGCGTTTCGCACCGGCCAGCTCATTGATAAAGTTCAAGCGGCCTTGATCTTCAGCTCTTCCGCGCCGCGCACCATCCTGGTCACGCCGGCGAAGTCGAGCTTGCCGGAACCGAGCACCGGCACTTTCGGCACGACGCGCACTTCGGCCGGCACCATCAGGTCCATGGCGCCGTTCGCCTTGGCGAAGGCGAGGAACTCCGCGCGGGTGGCATTGGAAGCCTCGGTGATCAGGATCAGCTTCTCGCCCTTGCGCGCATCGGGCTGCGTGGCGACGGCCGACAGCGAGCCTTTCCACAATTCGCCGGCCAGCGCCTCGACCGCCGCCAGCGAGATCATCTCGCCGGCGATCTTGGCAAAGCGCTTGGCACGGCCGCGGATCGAGATGAAGCCCGCATCGTCGACGGTGACGACGTCGCCGGTGTCGTGCCAACCGTCGGCCAGCGACTCGATCACGCCCGGATTTTCGGCGCGCAGATAGCCGGCCATGACGTTCGGGCCGCGCACGTACAGCCGCCCGCCTTCGTCGACGCCGGGCACCGGCTCCAGCCGATACTCCATGCCGGGCATGATTTTGCCGACGCTGCCCGACTTGTTGTACATCGGCGTGTTGATGGCGATCACCGGGGCGGTTTCGGTCACGCCATAGCCTTCCAGGATGCGCAGGCCGAACTTCTCCATATAGGTCGTGCGCGTTGCGGCCTTCACCGGCTCGGCGCCGGCGAAGCAGTAGCGCACCGAGCGAAAGTCGTAAGGATGCGCGGTGCGGGCGTAACCCGAGAGGAACGTATCGGTGCCGAAGATGATCGTCGCGTTCGAGGCATAGATCAGTTCCGGCACGATGCGGTAGTGCAGCGGCGATGGGTAGAAATAGACCGGCACGCCCGAGATCAGCGGCAGCACCGTGCCCGCCGTCATGCCGAACGAGTGGAAGATCGGCAGCACGTTGAACACCTTGTCGCCCGAGTGGAAGTCGATGCGCGAGGCGGCCTGGGCGGCATTGGCCAGGATGTTGCGATGGGTGAGCACCACGCCCTTGGGCGTGCCTTCCGAGCCCGAGGTGAACAGGATCGCCGCCGGATCGTCCGCCTTGCGCGCCACCCGCGGCGTCGCCTTGCGCAACAGGCCGAGCAGCTTGTCCTTGAGGCCGATCGTGGCGCGCAGATCGTCGAGCCAGACGATGTCGACCGAACGGCCGATCTCCTCGACCACCGGCCCGAGCTTTGCCTGTTCGACGAAGGCGCGGGAGGTCAGCACGGTGCGCACCTCGGCCGCCTTGCAGGCCGACAGGATGTTCGCGGCACCGGCGGTGAAGTTGATCATCGCCGGCACCTTGCCGGCCGACATCACGCCGAGAAGTGCTGCGCAGGCGCCATTGGCGTTGGGCAGCATGATACCCAGCGTCTGTTGTCCGGCATAGAGGTGCTCGAACTTCTCGCCGAGCACCGCGGCGGCGGTCAGCAGCTTGCCGTAGCTCAGCGAACCGGTGACCGGATCCTGAACGGCGAGCTCCTTCATGCCGCGCTCGCTGGCGGTCTCGATGATCTTCTGAAGCACCGTCTTGTCGATGTCCTGGGTGCGGAAGACGAGGTCCGACATCACCTGGTAGAGCGCGGAGCCCGCCGCGGCGCGGCGCTGGCGGCCCTTCAACTCCTGCGGGACCTCGAGCTTCACCGGCTCCAGGATGGTCACCTTGACCTTCGGGAACAGGCGGCGGCGCACATGTTGCGAGGTCAGGCGCGAGAAGTAGCTCTTCTCCAGCCCCTCGATGCGCACCGGCACCACCATCGAGCCGGTCTTGTCGGCGACCATGGCGGCGCCGTCATAGACCTTCATCAGGCCGCCGGTGACGGTGATGCGGCCCTCCGGGAAGATCACCAGCGGATCGCCACCCTGCACGATCTTGATCAGCGTGCGGGTCGACATCGGCTTGGCCGGATTGAGCGGCAGCGCGCGAGCGAGCTTCATGAACGGCTTCATCCACCAGGCCTGCGCGATCGTGTAGTCGATGGCGAAGACCGGTTCCTCGTCGGTCAGCGTCAGCGCCAGCGGGCCATCGAGGAAGCTGACATGGTTGAGCGCCAGGATCGGCGCCTTGCCGGCGGCCTTGAGATTGTCCAGCCCCTCGACTTCCAGGCGCAGGAAGGCGCGGAACAGGATCGAGACGAAGTCGCGGAATGGATTGGTCGGCAGGAATTTCAGCATCAGCCAGGCGGCAATCGCGTTGGCGACGACGAGGCCGAACAGGATGCCCGCGATGGAGACGCCCGCAGCCTGGATCGCGGCGACGAGAATGCCGCCCACAGTCATGAAGCCGGCATTGACGATGCTGACCGCGGCAACGACGCGAGCGCGGCGCGCCTCCGGCGACCAGGCCTGCACGGCGGCGAAGGTCGGCACCACGAGGAACGCCGCCGCAATCGCCATGCCGGCGAGGTCGATGGCGACGCGGATGGTGTTCGGCCCGGCGAAGAACATCGCAAGCGTCTCGGCCTTCGGCGAAGGCTGCATGCTCCAGATGGTCCAGGCGAGGTGCAGGCCGAACACTGCCAGCAGCACGGTGCCGACCGGCGCCGGAAGCAGCACCATGCGCCCTTGCGACATCCAGGCCGCGATTGCCGAGCCGATGGCGATCGAGACGGCGAACACCGCGAGATAGGCGGTGACCGCGATCTCGTTGCCGCCAAGCGAATCCTTGATCATTGCCGGCAGGATCGAAAGCACGATGGCGCCGACCAGCCAGAACCACGAGGTCATCAGGCCGGCGCGCCAGATGCGTGTGTCGGTGCGCAAGTCGGCGACCTGACGCCAGGTCGAACGGAAGATGTTCTTGTCGATGACAAGATCCGGGGCGGCCGAACCGGTGGAAGGGATGTAGCGGCTGACGAACCAGCAGCCGACGGCCAGCGCCATCATGATCGGTCCGAACACCGCGACGCCGATGCCATCGGCGGAGACGACGCCGCCGGCAATGGTGCCGCCGAGGATGGCGGCGAAGGTCGCCGACTCGATCCAGGCGTTGGCCTTGGGCAGTTCCTTGCGCTCCAGATGATCCGGCAGGATGCCGTATTTGATCGGCCCGAACAGCGCCGATATGACGCCGAACATCAAGAGTGCCGTCATCAGTACCGGGATCGACGACAGCGCGATGCCGGCGACAGAGACGGCCGCCGCGGCTATCTCGGTGAATTTCAGCCGGCGCGCGATCAGCGCCTTGTCGAAGCGGTCGGCGATCTCGCCGCCCAGCGCGGAAAGCAGCAGGAACGGGGCCATGAAGACAGCGCCGGCCAGCGTCACCAGCGACGCGGCCTGATCCTTCGCCAGCGTGAAGAGAATGAGGAACACCAGCGTGTTCTTCAGGAAATTGTCATTGAAGGCCGAGAGGAATTGCGTCCAGAAGAGAGGCGCGAAGCGCCGCGACATCATCAGATGGGTGTTCATGGCAATTTCCATTGGGCAAGGCCGCCTGGCAGTCCGATTGGACTGAGTGGACACTTGCGCGGTTGAGCCTTGTTTACCGGGAAGCGGTTAAACTTCGTTACTGCGATTTAATCCAATCCATTTGTTTCTTGTTCTTGGCGCCCCGCATCTGTCGTCCGCGATCGGTCTCCAGGCTTTGCAGGCGCTTGAATATTTGCGGGCATGGCTGTCGGCGGCCATCGATATGATCCTTTCGTTTCAGGGTTAGTGTGGCTCGGCGCCGGTCTGTTTCAGGCCGGATACATTGTCTTGAACGCTGTTCAAGGGCGCAGCATAGCACATCATGAACGGTGTTCAAGAAGAAAATGAACACCGTTCATGATATGCGGCGCTTGGTTAATGGGAACGAAAAAGGCAAGCATGAAAGGTAGGGACCTGCGCCGCCCTATGCGATTGCCCTGCAGGGCGCCTCGATGCGTTCGAGGAATCGTCCTAGATGCCTCACGCCTCGCCGATCAGCCGCGCCGAGATCATCCTTGCCGCCCTGACCGCCGCTTCGCCATGACTGGCCGCAATCGCGTCGTCGACACGCGAGACGGGCGAGGCCACCGCCAGCGTGCCGATCGGCTGGCCGTCGGCGCCGAGGATCGCGGTGCCGATGCTGTGCAAGCCTTCCTCATAACCCTGGGAGCTGCGCGAATAGCCGCGCGAAGCGGCAAGCGCGACGGCTTTCACCAGATCGTCCGGCCGGGTCATCGTGAAGGAGGTGAAGGGCCTGCAGCGGCTTTTCGAGATAGGCGCTGGCCGCTTCCAGGCGTGAAGCGGCAAGGAAGGCGATGCCCGACGCCGTGCCATGCAGCGGCAGCACTTGGCCGGCATCGTCCGTGGCGATGGCCCGTTCGACCTCGCGGACAATACTGTCGTTACAACGGCTCGCCTGCGCAAAAATTTAAAACGTTTGCAATTTCAAAAAGGGGGATTACAAACGTTTCAACATCGCGTTCAGGGAGGAACGATTGCCGGTCCGCGTCACCACGCTGAAGGAGCTTGCTGCGAATCTCGGCCTGTCGATCACGACGGTGTCGCGGGCGCTCGCCGGCCATCAGCAGATCGCCCTGAAGACGCGCGAGCGCGTCGCCCAGGCGGCGCGTCAGGTCGGCTATGTGCCCAACACCGCGGCGCGTACGCTGGTTTCCGGACGCAGCGGCTTCGTCGGCCTGGTGCTGCCGATCCGCGGTCCCAACCTGATCGATTCCTTCCTCGGCGAGTTCGTCACCGGGCTCGGTGAGGGGTTGGTGGCGCATGGCGCGGACCTCATCCTCGCCACCGTCCCGCAAGACCAGGCCGAGCTTGCCGTACTGCGCCATGTCGTTGAGTCCGGGCGCGCCGACGGCGTCGTCGTCACCCGCATCTCTGAGGTCGACGAGCGGCTGGCCTATCTGCGCCGGCGCAGCTTTCCGTTTGTTGCACATGGCCGGTTGCTCGACAACGATTTTGACTACAACTGGCTCGACACCGATGGCGCCCATGCCTTCGGCGAAGCCTTCGACATGCTCTACGATCTCGGCCACCGCCATTTCGGCCTGGTGACGATTTCCGAGCCGATGACGTTCAGACACCTCAGGCAGGACGGTCTCGCCGCCGCGATCGCCCGTCGCGGCGATCCTTCGGTGCGGCTCGATGTGGCCACCGCGCCGCGCTTCGATCGCGGCGCCCGCATCCAGGCCGTCAACCGCATGCTCCAGGGCTCCGACCGGCCGACCGCGGTCATCGCCCTGTTCGACGAACTGGCGCTGACGGTCTTGGAGGAGGCGGCGCGGGCCGGCCTCACGGTGCCGCGCGACCTCTCCGTCATCGGCTTCGACAATGTCCTTGCCTCGGCCTATGCGCCGCCCGGCCTCACCACTTTCGACGCCTCGATCCGCCACTGCGCGCGCGAGATCGCCGACTTGCTGCTCACCGTCATTGCCGAGAAACCGGCCGCGCCGCTGACTCGTCTGATCCGGCCGACCTTGGTGTCGAGGGCGAGCCATGGGCCCGCACCGCGCACAAGAAGCTGACGCCGGCGTGACGGCGCACATCCAGGGAGGAAGAGCATGACCAATGTGTTGAGGAAACTGGCGGGTGCGGCGCTGGCGCTGTCGTTTGCCCTTGGCGGCGCCCAGGCCCAGCAGGTACTGTTCTGGTCGACGCAGGCGCGCCCGGTCGAAGAGACGCAGAAGATGCGCGACGAGGTGCTGAAAGGCTTCGACGGCCAGGTCGACTATCAGGTCGCCGAGGACGGCCCGTGGCTCACCCGCCTGCAGGCCGAATTGCAGGCCGGCTCCGGCACCATCGGCCTGCTCGGCGGCTTGCATGGCGACTTCTCCACCGTCGGCGCCAACCTTGTCGATCTCTCCGCCGTCGATGTCGGCGGGGTCAAGGTCAACGAGGCCTACAAGAAGCTCGGCATGCTCGGCACCGGCGAGCAGAAATACATGCCCTGGATGCAGGCCACCTATCTGATGGCGGCCAACAAGCAGGCGCTGCAATATTTGCCGCGGGGCGTCGATCTCAACACCATCACCTACGACCAGCTGATCGAATGGTCGAAGAATATCGCTGAAAAGACCGGCTCGCCGAAATTCGGCTTTCCGGCCGGTCCCAAGGGGCTGAAGCACCGCTTCTTCGAGGGCTTCCTCTATCCGTCCTACACCGGCTCAATGGTCACCAAGTTCCGCTCGGCCGAGGCCGAGACCGCTTGGAACAAGTTCAAGGAGCTTTGGCAGTACACCAATCCGAACTCGACCAATTACGCCTTCATGCAAGAGCCGCTGCTGTCGGGTGAAGTCTGGGTCGCCTTCGATCATGTCGCGCGCCTCGCCGATGCCTTCAACCAGAAGCCCGACGACTTCGTGGCGTTCCCGGCGCCGGCCGGTCCCGCCGGGCGTGGCTTCATGCCGGTGGTGGCCGGCGTCGCCATCCCCAAGACCTCGCCCGACGTCGACAAGGCCAAGGCGCTGGTCGCCTATATGCTGAAGCCGGAAACGCAGATCGCGACGCTGAAGGCGACCAATTTCTTCCCCGTCGTCGACGTCAAGCTGCCCGACGACATGCCGGCCTCGGTGAAGGCGTTCGGCTCGGCGATCGCCACCATGACCGGCGCGCCCGATGCGCTGCCGGCGCTGCTGCCGATGGGCCTGGGCGATCTCGGCGGCAAGTTCAACCAGGTCTACACCGACAGCTTCGAGCGCATCGTGCTTGGCGGCGAGGATGTGCATGGCGTGCTCGAAGAGCAGGCCGCCGCGCTCAAGGCTATTATCGACAAGGCCAAGGCGCCGTGCTGGGCGCCAGACAAGCCATCAGAAGGGGCTTGTCCAGTTGAATAGGTAGCCAACAGGATCCTCCCGAGCGGGTGCCCGGAGTTTGTTGCACTCCGGGCGCCCGGACCGCGACCCTCGACTGCGGCGCGCAAAGGACCAACACCATGAACGGCAAGGCTCTGCCCTATCTGCTGCTGATGCCGGCGACGCTGTTCCTGTGCGTCTTCTTCCTCTATCCCTTCGTGCTGGTCGTCTTCGAGGCGGTGACCCGCGACGGCGCCTTCACGCTCGACAATTTCCGCGCCATGGCCGGCAGCTGGAAGTTTCCGGCCACCGTCCGCAACACGCTGCTGCTCGCCGCGATCGTGGTGCCGATCCAACTCGCCATGGCGTTGCTGATGGCGAGCGTGGTGTCGCGGCTGGAGACCGGGCGCAGCGCCGCGCTTTACATCTTCGCCATTCCGCTCGGCATTTCAGACCTTGCCGCCGGCCTGATCTGGCTCGCCATCTTCGACCAGTCCGGCTTCCTCAACACGTTGCTTTCCGGCCTCGGCATCATCGAACGGCCGATCATGTTCCTCGGCTACCAGAGCAAGCTCACCATCTTCGTCGCCGTGGTGCTGGCCGAGATCTGGCGCGCCACGGCGATCATGATGGTCATCCTCGTCGCCGGCATGGGGCTGATCCCCAGGGAATATTACGAGGCGGCGGAGGTGTTCGGCGCCGGCCCGTGGAAGCGCTTCATACGCATTACCCTGCCGCTGCTCCGCCCCAGCCTGCAGACGGCGATCATCTTGCGCGTCATCCTGGCCTTCGAGGTCTTCGCCGTGGTCGCGGCGCTTGGCGGCACCAATCTGCCGGTGCTGATGGGCGAGACCTACAACTGGCAATTCACGCTGCAGGACCGAAACGTCGCCGCTGCCTCGGCGCTGCTCATCCTCGCCATCTCGATCGGTTTCACGCTGCTCTTCCTGAGAGTGCTGCGCGTGCCCAAGGAGGCACGGATATGAAGGAGACGCGCATATGAGCGCCGTCGCCGAGGCGCCGGTCGCCGCGACGGCTGACGCCCGCAAGGCCGGCGACTGGCTGCTTGTCGCCACCACCATCCTGCTTTGCGTCTGGGTGCTGCTGCCGATCTATCTGCTGATCGTCAACGCGCTGTCGTCGCCGCAAGAAGTGACCGGCTTTCCCAAGCGCTTCTTCCCGTCCTTCGATCTCGGCAGCCTCGCCTTCTTTATCAACTTCGCCGGCGTCGCCAAGGCGCTGTGGAACTCGGTGCTCGTCGCTACGCTGACGATGATCCTTTCCATCGGCTTCGGCGCGCCGGCCGGCTACGCGCTGTCGCGCTTCGATTTCCCAGGCAAGGGTACGTTCCGCTTCCTGGTGCTGATGACCAGGGCCTTCCCGTTGCCGTTGTTGGCGCTGCCGCTGGCGGTGATGTTCATCCGCACCGGCCTCGACGACACCGCGGTCGGCCTGGCGCTGGTGCACACCACGCTGGCGCTGCCCTTCGCGGTGCTCATTACCTTCTCACTGTTTTCCGGCATCCCGGTCGAGCTCGAGGAGGCCGCCTGGACGCTCGGCTGCACCCGATGGCAGGCCTTTCGCAAGGTGATCCTGCCGCTTGCGCTGCCGGGCATCGCAGCCTCGGCGGTGTTTGCTTTCACCATCTCCTGGAACGAGGTGTTCGCCGCCGCCGTGCTCACCATCGAGAACCGCACGCTGACCGCTTTCCTGCTGCAGAGCCTTGGCGAGTCGCCGCTCTACCTCAAATTCGCCGGCGGCGCGGCGCTGGTCGTGCCGGCGCTGATCTTCATCTTCGCCGTCCGCAAATATTTGTTCGCCATGTGGGGGATCGCCAACCGATGACGCGCGAGACGGAGAACGCTCATGGCTGAAATTGCCATCAAGGGAGTGGCCAAGCGCTTCGGCGGCTTCACCGCGCTGCATCAGGTCGACCTCAAGGTCGCCGACCAGGAGTTCATGGTGCTGCTCGGCGCCTCCGGCTGCGGCAAGACCACGCTGCTCAGGATCGTCGCCGGACTGGAGACGCCAAGCCAGGGCGAGGTCTGGATCGGCGGCCGCCGCGTCGACCATCTGCCGCCGCGCGACCGCGGCATCGCCATGGTGTTCCAGAACTACGCCGTCTTTCCGCATCTGACCGTATTCGAGAACATCGCCTTCGGCCTGCGCATGAAGAAGCTGCCGCAGGCCGACGTCGAGCGCCGGGTCAACCGCACCGCCGAGCTGATGCATATCGAGCAGCTTTTGAAGCGCTATTCGGGCCAACTGTCCGGCGGCCAGCGCCAGCGCGTCGCCGTCGCCCGCGCGCTCGCCATGGAGCCGGACGTCATCCTGATGGACGAGCCGCTGTCCAACCTCGATGCGCTGCTCAGACTGGAGATGCGGGCCGAGCTCAAGGGCGTGCTCGCCGCCTCGAAGACGACGACCATCTATGTCACCCATGACCAGGTCGAGGCGATGAGTCTCGCTGACCGCATCGCCGTCATGCATCAAGGGCGCATCGTCCAGGCGGCGTCTCCGGTCGAGGTCTACCGCAATCCGGCCGCTCGCTTCGTTGGCTCCTTCATCGGCAACCCACCGATGAATTTCCTGCCCGCGTCCAAAGCCGCGAATGGCAGCTGGAACGTCGCCGGTCTGACGCTACCCGGCCCGAAGTCGGACAGGCAGAAAATAGAGTTCGCCATCCGGCCCGAGGACGTCGATGCCGGCGACAATGGATTGCAGGCCACCGTGCGCGTCATCGAGCCGCTCGGACCGCACACGCTGGTCACTTGCGATGTCGAGGGCGGCCTGTTTCGCGCCGTGCTGGACTCCGGCTCCACCGTTGCCGTGGGCGACCGCCTGCGGCTCGCACCCAAGCCGGATCGCATCCGCTGGTTCGATCCCGAAACGACCAATGCCCTCTGAAAGACCTCGATCCGCCATGACCGCCTCTGCCGCCAAAGACATCATTGCCCGCGCCGTCGAGGTGCTGAAGGAAAACGACCACGGCGACTACACCATCCCGACGAAGGGACTCTACCCGTTCCAGTGGAATTGGGATTCCTGCCTGACGGCGCTTGGTCTCGCCCACTATGACGAGGCGCGCGCCTGGACCGAGATCGAGACCTTGTTCGCGCATCAATGGCCCGACGGGATGGTGCCGCACATCGTCTTCCATGTCTGGAACGACGGCTACTTTCCCGGGCCCGAGGTCTGGCGGACGGGCCGCCCGACGGCGACGTCCGGTATCACCCAGCCGGCCGTCGCCGGCTTCGCCGTGCGCCGCCTGTTCGATCGGGCCAAGGACAGGAAATTGGCAACCGAGCGGGCCCGTGCGCTGCTACCCAGGATCGACGCCTGGCACCGCTGGTTCTACGAGAACCGCGACCCCCAAAGCGAGGGGCTGGTTGCGATCATCCATCCCTGGGAGTCCGGCCGCGACAATTCCATCGATTGGGACGAAGCCTTCGAGCGCGTGCCGACCGAAGGCGTCGAGCCCTACACTCGTCGCGACATCCTGCATGCCGATCCGGCGCATCGGCCGACCGAGGCGCAATACGACCGCTATCTCTGGCTGGTGCAGCATTTTCGCGGGCTGGGCTGGGACAATGCCAGGCTGCACGACGCCTCGCCGTTCCAGATCGTGGATCCAGGCTTCAACGCCATCCTGATCCGCGCCTCCGCCGACCTTGCCGATCTCGCCGGGGCTCTCGGCGAAATGGAAATCGCCGCCGCCAACCGGGCTCGCGCCGAAAAGGGCATTGCCTCGATGCAGCGCCTGTGGAGCGAGGCGCATGGCCAATACCTCTGCCTCGACCGCACGACCGGCAGCCTCGTCGACAGTGCCTCCGTCGGCGGCATCCTGCCGGCCTTCGCCGCCATTCCGCAGGCGCGCGTCGCCGCAATCGCCGCTACCGTCGAGCGCCTCGCAGGCAAAGCGCGTCACATCGTTCCCTCGCACGATCCCAACGATCCGCGCTTCGACGCCAAACGCTACTGGCGCGGTCCGGTCTGGCTGGTGGTCAACTATATGATCGCCGACGGCCTTCGCACTGCCGGCCACCCCAAGGTTGCCCAGCTCATCACCCGCTCCAGCCTCGATCTGATCACCGAAAGCGGCTTCGCCGAATATTACGACCCGCTCACCGGAGAACCGCTCGGCGGCGGCCGCTTCACCTGGACGGCGGCAATGGTCATCGAGTTCTTGCGCGGAATGTAAGCGCTCGTTTGCCGGGGCGCGTAAAACTTTGCGGTGGCTGGAGCTACACCAGCGCGCCGCAAACGGCTATCAATCGTCGCGACGTCATGCTTCGGGGTGGTGAGAGGCGCGCGGCTTGCAGCTGGATTTGAAAACAATCGAGGCTTTGGCCCCCGATCAGGCCTCGCTTGGCGCCGCCGCCAAGCTGACCAAGCGGTCGAACTGGCCCAGGCTTGAGGCGCATGAACAATTGCCGCTGATCTGGGGCGAATGCCAGGGTTCCGGCTCGAATCCGTATCGGGTCGCGTTCGACACCTCCGATCACGGCTATAAATGCACCTGTCCCTCGCGAAAATTTCCCTGCAAGCACATCCTGGCGCTGGCCTGGATCGGTGCCACCGCGCCGGCCAGCTTCGCGCGTGTCGATCAGACGCCCGACTGGGTCAACGACTGGCTCGGCCGGCGCCGCAAGCCCGGCCAATCTCCAACGCAAGCGGCAGTCAGCTCCGAAGGAAAAAGCATCGACGAGGCGTCGCGGCCGGCGGAAAGTGCGCCGGCCGAGGACGCCGCTGCCACCGAACGCCGCGAGGCTGCGCAGCGCAAGCGGGCCGAGGACACACGCAGCGCGGTCTCGGCGGCGCTCGATGAGCTCGACCAGTGGATCGCTGATCAACTTCGCCTCGGCCTTGCCGGCTTTGTCGACGCCAGCAGCGAGCGCTGTCGCCGTATCGCGGCACGGCTTGTCGACCTCAAGGCGACCGCACTGGCCGGGCGCATCGACGAATTGCCGGCGCGGCTGATGGCGTTGCGCGGCGAAGAGCGGCCGGACGCCGCGATCCGTGAGCTCGGCAAGCTGGTGCTGCTCGCCAAGGCTTGGCGCGCCGCGCCCGATGACGCCGAGCTGAAGCGCCTGGTTTCGACATCGGAGACGCGCGACCAGATCCTCGCCAGTCCTGATGCCGTCAAGGTCGAGAGCGAATGGGAAGTGTTGGGAGAAAAGATCGAGACGCGCCGCGACGGCCTCGTCAGCCACGCGACCTGGCTGCTCGATCTGAAAAGTCCTGCTCCGCGATTTGCCGTGCTGCTCGATTTCTCCCCCGCCTCGGCCGGACGGCGGTCCGGCGCCTTCGCGCCGGGCGATCGCTTCAAGGCTAGGCTCGTGTTCTATCCGTCCCGCAATCCGTTGCGGGCGCTGGTCGCGGAACGGCTGGGCGATACTGAGCCGGGCAATTGGCCCGATTTCGCTGCGGACGCGGCCGGCGATCCGCTGGCCGCTTACGCCGCCTTCCAGGACGGCGCGCCATGGCTGGCCGATTGCCCGGTCATCCTGCCCGCCGGCGCGATCGCGTTGGACGAAAAGCAGGGCGCCTGGTGGCAGGCGGCCAACGATCGGCATGGCATCGCCTTGCCTGTTGCCGGTTCGGTCAACAACACCTTGCTCGGCCTCGATCTCGCGGCGACGGCCGCACTCTGGAACGGCGCCAGGCTCGAGCTGCTGGCGTCGCAGAGCAGCATGGGGAGGCTCGACCTGTCATGAACGAGCTCGATCAGGCCGGACTGGCACGATTGCGCGACGGCTGGATTTCGGGCGGGACGGCTTTCGAGCTGGCCCCCGCCGAATGGAAGGAAGTTGCGACTGCTGCAAGCTCGGACGAGCAGGAGCGGCGGCTGTTGGCCATCGCCGCGCAGGCGCTGGATGTCGCGCTTCGGCCGGCAGCGCCGAAAAGCTTGAAACGCCGTCCACCCCTGCCGGTGCTCGTTCTGCCGATGCTTCCCGATCGGCTGCGGCCGCCGCTTCGGGCCGCGCTTAAGCAGGCCGCCGATGCCAGGCGCAAGGCGCAGGTCATCAAGCTGGTTGCCAGCCGTGGCTTCGTCACGCATCCGATGGACTGGATGCCTGCCGCGTCCGACCAGACCGCCCCGGACGTCTATGCGCCCTGGATCGACTGGCAGGCGAGCGCCGAAGAAGAACGGCTGCCGCATGAGAAGCTCACCTTGCAGAACTGGGCTCAATTCTACCCGGCCGCGCGGCGCGTGGCGCTGGCTGGGATGCGCCGGAGCGAACCGGCGGTTGCGAGGCTGCTGATCGAGGCCAAGGCGCCGGCGGAATCGGCCGACGTCAGGCTGTCGCTGGTCGAACTCGTCCGCATCGGCCTCGGCCCGGACGACGCGCCGTTCCTGAAAAGCCTTGCCGCCGATCGCTCCACCAAAATCCGTGAGTTGGCTGGCCGCATGCTGGCGATGCTTGGCCAACACGGCGAAGGCGGCGCGGACGCCCCCGTGGCGGAGCTCGCCGGCTTCATCGAGGAAGGTAAGGCCGGCTTCATCCGCCGCCGGACCACCTTCGGCCCGGCGAAAACCAAATCGCATGCCCAGGAGCAGCGCCGCGCCGAGCTGTTCGAGCTTTGCAACCTGGTCGATCTGGCTGCCCGGTTCGGCGTGACGGAGTCCGACTTCATCACCGGTTGGCAGGTCGGCACGGACAACAATGCCGACATCTTTCTCTCGCGCATGATCGCCGCCTCGGGCAGCGACGCCGCAGTCGCGCATATGGCCGACACGCTCATCGCCGCAGGCGGCAAGCCGGCGCTCTTGGTGCTGCATCTGACGCCGCGCCTCGATATCGGCCGCCAGCGCGTCCTCATTCGCCAGATCGTCAAGGACGCGCAGTTTCCTGCCGCGCTCGGCCAGGCGCAGGACATCGAGGCCGGCTGGCTGGGCTGGGACGATCTTTCGAACGGGCGCTTCCTCGCCGTCCTCCGCAACGGCATCTCCGCAAAGGAGGATCCTCCGCGAAGGGCCGCCGAGGACATCGTCGAGACGATCGGCTACCTGGCCACCGCGCCTGCGGCGGCACAATTCATCGATGAGGTCGTGGCCGCCGGCCTGCCGCCTGCATCCCCATCGCTCGGCCTGCTGCGGCTCAACGCTGCGATGACCGAAAGTCCCTCCCAATCCAACAGATGATCAACCCCGGAGAAGATCGCATGAACACAGCCATCCGCCTTCCGGCCGAAGAGGTCTATGCCTCCGAACTGCAGGCGCTCGCGCGTGGCGACGACCGCCAGAAGCCCGTCGGCTGGAGCCTGTCACCCAAAGCCGTGCTCACCTATTTGATGGGCGGCAAGGCAAGCGACGGCACGCTGATCTCGCCGAAATATGTCGGCCGTCGGCAATTGATGGAAACCGCGATCGCGACGCTCGCGACCGATAGGGCGCTGCTTCTGCTAGGCGTTCCGGGAACCGCGAAATCCTGGGTATCGGAACATCTCGCGGGCGCCATCATGGGCTGCTCGACGCTGGTCGTGCAATGCACGGCCGGCACCGACGAGAACCAGATCCGCTACGGCTGGAATTATGCCCAGCTCTTGGCAAAGGGCCCGAGCCAGGAGGCGCTGGTTCCGACGCCGCTCTACCGCTCCATGCGGGAGGGCAAGCTCTGTCGCCTGGAAGAGCTGACGCGCATGGGCTCCGACGTGCAGGACACGCTGATCACAGTGCTGTCGGAAAAGATGATGCCGGTGCCGGAGCTGAACACCTCGATCTATGCCCAGCGCGGCTTCAACATCATCGCCACCGCCAACAACCGCGACAAGGGCGTCAACGAGCTTTCCTCGGCGCTCAAGCGCCGCTTCAATGTCGTGGTTCTGCCTTTGCCGGACGATATGGCGGAGGAAGTCTCGATTGTCTTCCGGCGCGTCGGCGAGATGGCCGGGAGCCTTGACCTGCCGGTGCCGAAAAATGTGGGCGAGGAGATCGCCCGCGTGCTCACCATCTTCCGCGAGCTGCGCTCGGGCGCGACTGCCGACGGCAAGGTGACGTTGAAAACGCCGTCGGGCTCGCTCTCCACCGCCGAGGCGATCTCCACGATGGTCAGCGGTCTCAGCCAGGCGGCATGGTTCGACGGCGGCGAACTCCACGCCGAAGGGCTGGCGCCAAGCCTTGTCGGCGCGATCGTCAAGGACCCGGTCCAGGACAAGGTCGTGCTGGAGGAATATCTGGAGACGGTCGTGAAGAAGCGGCCGGACTATGCAGGTTATTACGCGGCGCTGAACGCGGCCATCTGAGCCATGACGCAGGGCATCATCAGCTATTTCGGCATTCGCCACCACGGGCCGGGCTCCGCCGAGAGCCTGGTCAGGGCGTTGCAGGAATTGCAGCCTGTCGCGGTGCTGATCGAGGGGCCGGTGGATGCCTCGCCGCTGTTGCCGCTGCTCGCAAGCCCCGACATGAAGCCGCCGGTGGCGCTGCTTTGCTATCCCGAGGACGATCCCGCCGCGATAAGCTTCTGGCCCTTCGCCGAATTCTCGCCGGAATATCAGGCGGCGCTGTGGGCCGTCGCCAACAAGGCGGCGCTGCGCTTCATCGATCTTCCGTCGGCCGCCCGGCTGGCTGAGAAGACGCCTGAAGGCCCAACGGACACCGATGCCGGTGAGGCGGAGGTCACAGAAGGGCAGGGCGAAGAACCCACTCGCATCCAGGATCCGATCGGTACCCTGGCGCGCGCCGCCGGCTACGAGGACGGCGAAAGCTGGTGGTCGGATATCATCGAGCAGAATCCCGAACCCGGCCCGATCTTCGCGGCCATCGCCGACGCGATGACGACGCTGCGCGACGGCGAGGGCGCGATCGGCAAATTCGAGGCCATGCGCGAAGCGCATATGCGCCTCGAAATCGCGGCCGCGCGAAAGGAATTCGATGGGCCGTTGGCCGTCGTCTGCGGCGCCTGGCATGTGCCGGCCCTGCAAGCCGCGCACACGCAAAAGAGCGACCAGGCGCTGCTCAAGAGTATCGGCCGGCGCAAAACCACCATGACCTTCGCACCGTGGACCGGACCGCGCCTGGCGCTGGGTTACGGCTATGGCGCCGGCGTCGTCGCGCCCGGCTGGTGCAAACACCTGTGGCAGACGCGCGGGCAGGACGATGCCTCGGTCCTGTGGCTGGCGCGGATCGCTTCGGTACTCAGGGCGAAGGGCCACATGATTTCCACCGCCTCGCTGATCGAGGCGGAGCGTCTGGCACGCGCGCTTGCGGCCATTCGCGAGCGGCCGAAGCCGGGATTCGAGGAACTGCGCGACGCTTCGATTTCGGCCCTCTTCAACGGCGAAGCCCTGCTGTGGAAGATGGTCGAGGCCGAGCTGCTGCTCGGCGCCGATGTCGGCGAGATTCCGCCCGACACGCCGCTTGCGCCGCTGATCGACGACTTGCAGCGCAACCAGAAGGCCGCCCGGTTGAAGCCAGAAGCGTTGGAGCGGGAACTTTCCGTCGACCTGCGCAGCGAGAGCGGACTTTTCCGGTCGACATTGCTCCATCGGCTGAACGTGCTTGGTGTGAGCTGGGGCAGGCTGACGGATGTTGGACGCAGCCGCGGCACATTCCGCGAGCGCTGGATGCTGGCCTGGCAGCCGGAATATGCCGTTCGCCTTGTCGAAAACCTGGTCTATGGCCCGACCATCGAGAAGGCCGCCAGCGGTCGCCTGATCCAGATGATCGGCGCCGCCGCGACGCTCGATGCTTTGGCCACGCTGGTCCAGAGCGCGATCACCGCGGCCTTGAGCGAAGCATCCGCGGCAGGCCTTGCTGCGCTCGAGGAGAAGGCGGCGCACAGCAGCGAATGCCTGGAGCTGCTCGCCTCGGTGCCGCCGCTTGCCGACATCATCCATTACGGCGAAGCGCGCAAGACCGAGACCGAACGCCTTGCCGGCCTGCTGGAGCGGCTGATCATCGAAGGCTCTATCGCACTTTCATACGCGGCGCGCGACCTCGACGCGCAGGCCGCCGCGGCGCTGATGGCCGCGCTGCGCAAGGCCGACGAGGCGATCAAGCTGGTAGAGCCGGACGAGCATGTCCTGGAGGCTTGGCGCAATGGGCTGGCGGCGGTGCTGGATTCATCGCGATCGACGGCGCTCGTCGCCGGCTGCGCCGCGCACCTGCTCTACGAGGCCGGCCGCCTCTCCGCCGAAGCGGCCGCCGATCTCCTGGCGAAGCGCTTGTCTCCGGGAACGCCGGTCACCGATGCCGCCGCCTTCTTCGAAGGTTTTTTCAGCGGCGCCGGCCAGCGGCTGATCTATGACGAGGGTTTGCGCGGCGCCGTCGATGCCTGGCTGGCATCGCTCGATGAGGGCGCCTTCGTGGCGCATCTGCCGCTGCTGCGTCGCGTCTTCTCCAACCTCGACAGCATGGAGCGTCGGCGCCTGATCGAGGCCGTGCTTGGCAAGAGAGCGAGCCTGCCCGCCGGGCTGACGGCGGCACCGGACGGTGGCCAGGCGTGGCACAGGCATTTCGCTCTCCTCGGCAAGCTGCTTGCAGGGGAGGTCAGCCATGGCAGATGAAGCGACCGGGGCGGATCTCGATCCGACGGAAGACGATCGTGAGCGCCGCTGGCGGCTGGCGATCGGCGCCGACGACGAGTCCTCGTCGGCGCTGTCGGCCGAGGATCGGCGGCTGTCGGCGGCGCTCGACGCGCTCTATGGCGACGGCAGCGGCGATACTGGCGGGAATCCGCGCAAGCGGCGCGGCGGGCTCGGCCGCTCGGCGCCGCGCGTCGCGCAATGGATGGGCGATATCCGCTCCTTTTTCCCCGAACAGGTCGTTCAGGTCGTGCAGAAGGATGCCTTCGAGCGGCTGAACCTGAAGCAGATGCTGATGGAGCCGGAATTTCTCAAGGCGATCGAAGCCGACGTCAATCTCGTCGCCGACCTGATCTCATTGCGCTCGGCGATGCCGGACAAGACCAAGGACATCGCCCGTTCGATCATTTCCGACATCGTCGCCAAGCTGATGCAGCGTCTCGAGCAGAAGACAGCCGAGGCGATCCGCGGCGCGCTCGACCGTTCCAGGCGCACCAACCGGCCACGGCAACGCGACATCGACTGGCCGCGCACGATTACCGCGAACCTTCGCCACTATCAGCCGGAGCACAAGACCGTGGTGGCGGAAAAGCTGGTCGGCTTCATGCGACGCCAGCGCCGGCTGGTCGACCTCGACGAGGTGACACTCTGCGTCGACCAGTCCGGCTCGATGGCAAGCTCGGTCATCTATGCCTCGATCTTCGCCGCCGTCATGGCCTCGCTGCCGGTTGTGCGCACCAAGCTGGTCTGCTTCGACACAGCGATCGTCGACCTGACGGAAGAGCTTAGCGATCCGGTCGAAGTGCTGTTCGGCGTCCAACTCGGCGGCGGCACCGACATCAACCAGGCCGTCGCCTATTGCGCCGAGCGCATCGAGCGGCCGACCAAGGCGCATTTCGTGCTGATCACCGATCTCTACGAAGGCGGCAACGGCAAGGAGCTTCTGCAAAGGCTGGCAGCACTCGTGCGGTCCGGCGTCAATGTCGTCGTGTTGCTCGCGCTCACCGACCAGGGCCGTCCTGGCTACGATCCGTCGATGGCCGGCTCGGTCGCGGCGCTGGGCGTTCCGGTCTTTGCCTGCACGCCCGACCATTTCCCGGAAATGATGGCAGCGGCGCTGCGCCGCGAGGACATCGCTGCATGGGCGGCAGGTGCCGATATCAAGCTCATCCGCGCGGACGCTGAAACGCCAAACGCTGCCGAATAGGCTCGCCCTACCAAAACGATGTCGGAGCATCGCCATCGGGCGCGATGGCCTGAGAATAGCCGTCAAAGTCCGAACGGATATGTGTCGGGAACACCAGCCCTGGCATGCTCCGGCCCGAGCGGGGTGACGGCTTTCGTTTTGTCGAACCAGACGAAGGCGTCGAATTGCCTCGGCAGCGACGCATCGGCATAGTGGCTGCGCAATTCCGTTTCCGGCCTGTAGATCACGCCGATGAAGCGTTCGAGCCGTCGCTCCAACAGGCGGTGTCTGAGCGCCGGGTCGCGGTCCAAATCGAGCAGGAATCGCAAAACGCCGCTATCGTGGCAGAGCCGTTCATAGCTGTCCGGATGCGAGTGGCGCACTCGCATGACCTGCATCGGATCATCCCAATCTGATGCCGCAGCCACTGTGCCGGTGTCGGTGCCGAATCCGATCAGCGCCGCCTCGCCGCCGAAACGTTCGCGGCAGAGCTGACCGATGTTCACCTCCTGCCGGATCGTTCCCATTTCGGTGTAGCGCGCGTCGCCGATATGCGAGTTGTGGGCCCAGACGACAGCCTTCGCGTTGCGACCGCGCGCCTCGAGCAGGTGCTCGAGCGTCTCGAACATATGCGTATCGCGCAGGTTCCATGATTCCGCTCCGCCGTAATACATGATGCGGTAGTAGCGTTCGGCAGCGGCGACGAGCCTTGCATTCTGCGCCGCATCGAGGAAGTCGATGCCATCCTGGCGTGCATAGTCGAGCTGCTTGGCAAGCAGGTCGCGGCATTGCTCAAGCACCGCCTTCTCGCATTTGCGGTAGCCGGAGGTGAGCACTGCTCGCCCATAGGTGGAGGGATCCTTCTGCCAAGGCGTCAGGCAGCCATAGCGTTGCCGCGCCGCTGCCGCCGCTTCCGGATCGACTTGATCGAGATAGCGCAGAACGGCCGTGATCGATGCGCTCATATTGTAGATGTCGAGACCGTAGAAGCCGGCCCGGCGGTTCGCATCGTCGAGGCTCGCATTGTGATCCCGCATCCAGCCTACAAAGGCCTCGACATCGGTGTTGCGCCACATCCAGGTCGGAAAGCGCTGGAACGGCGGCTCGGCCGTCATGCGCGCCGGTCGATGGCGGATGTAGCGGTCGATGGCAGCGGCATCTGGCCAATCTGCTTCAACCGCGACGATGGTGAAGCCATGTTTTTCTATGAGCTTGCGCGTGATTGCGGCACGCGCCTTGTAGAATTCAGAGGTACCATGACTGGCTTCCCCGAGAAGGACAACACGCCGGTCGGCGAAGCGGTCGAACAGATCGCCGAAAGCCGGGTCTTTGAAATCGGGAAGCGGTTCGGCGGCGGCTGCGATCATCTCTGGCAGGCTTCGTCCGCGTGCCGGCAGCCTGGCCAACGCCGGTCGATCGCCTTTGGATTGAGGCTGTTCCGCCCAGCCCTCCTCACTGATGAGCGGGACGAACTGTACGCCACCGAGGTCTTCTTCCTCATAGGTCGCTGCGCCCGTCCGGGTGACCTTCAGCAGGCGCTGGCCGCCTTCCTCACCGATAGGGATCACCATGCGCCCGCCGACATCCAACTGCTCTTGAAGTGCCAGCGGAGCACCGGGACCGGCTGCGGCCACCAGTATGGCGTCAAAGGGAGCAGCATCGCGCCAGCCCTTGGTGCCGTCGCCGGCACGGACTTCGATGTTGTCGTAGCCGAGGCGCTCGAACCGTTGGCGGGCGCTCTCGGCGAGCGTCGCATGGCGCTCGATCGTATAGACGTGACCAGCGACACGGCTCATCACGGCCGCCGCATAGCCGGAGCCGGTCCCAACCTCGAGCACGCGGTCGTCAGGGTCGATCTCGGCGGCCTCGATCATGTAGGCGACCATAAAGGGCTGCGAGATCGTCTGGCCCTTTCCGATCGGGAGCGGGGTATCCTCATACGCGAATTCTTCGAAATCGGCATCGACAAAGACTTCGCGAGGGACGTCCCGCATGGCCTGCAGAACCCGGCTGTCGCGAACTCCGCGCCCTGCGATCTGGAAATCGACCATCTGGCCGCGCGTTAGGGAAGGATCGGCCATCAACGCTTTCCCTTCATCATTTGCAGGCATCACTGCCTTGCCGCAGAACCATTTGCAGACGGGAAAGTTTCATGCCCTGGGACGATTTCGACCGCCCGTCATGTCAGAACGGCTTCTCGCCGATCACCTCGAAGCGCTCGACCGCACAGTGCTCGGCGATCACCGACAGCACATCCGTCGAAGGCTCGATCGCGTCGGGCTGTTTCCATTGAACGTTGAACGAAAACACGAAGCGGTTGCGGTCTGGGTCGTGCTCCATGCCGACGAAGCGCGCGTCATAGCCGAGGGGGCGCACCATGTCCCCAATATCGGGCGGCGAACTCTTCGGCCATGACACCGAAAGGATCGCCTTGTGGTCGCGAGAAATCTTCAAATCGACCCACTTCAGGGCCTGCAGCGTCACCAGCGTTAGAACGGTCGCGATCCCACCGAGGCCGAACTGGCCGCCGCCGAAGGCCAGCCCGATCATCGTCATGATCCACATGGTGGCGGCGGTGGTGACGCCGGTGACCAGATCGCCGCGCCGCAGGATGGCGCCGCCGCCGATGAAGCCGACGCCGGTGAGCACGCCGAGCGCGAAGCGCATGACGTCCATGCGCACGAAAGAGTCCGGCGCTTTGCCGGAGACATCGAGCAGCATGTTGGCTTGAACCATGGCCACACAAGCCGCCAAACCTACCAATATGGTGGTGCGCAGCCCGGCGGAATGACCGCGCGCCTCGCGGTTCAGGCCGATAAGGAAACCTGCAACCAGGGTCAGCAACAGTCGCCCGACGAGGTCTAGCCAGGTCGGGTGAAGCGGCATGTCGCAGCAAAGCGGCGTAAACATCGTTTCGCCAGGGCGGCGTAAGCTTGCCGCGCCTCAATTGCATCTGGGATGCTCAACTAGGCTAGGGCACAGTTGGTTCCTTGGCCGACGCCGTCGGTTTCCCGTGGCGAGCCGTCGGTCATCGGACGGCGAGGCTCAGCACCAAGGCCAGAACGACGATGCCGACCAGCCCGGCGATGAAGATGAAGCGGCGGGCACGCGTGCGCAGGATGATCTCGCCCTGTCGCGCGTCCTGGCCGGAAAAGACCGGTCCTTCGCTATCGCGATCGTTGCTCATGAATTGCTCCTTCCCAGCAGGCGAGCACGGGAGGTATCAGAACAAGGAACCGATTTGCTGGCGTGGGGTTCCGCCGAATTCGCTGGCGGAGCGGGGGCAAGGAGGCTTCCGCGGCCGGCTTTCAGCCGGCCGCGGCAAATGGTTGCTCAGGCGAATTTCGGGTCGAGGCTGCCCGATTTGTAGCGCTTGGCCATGGCCGCCAGGGGGATCGGCTTGATCTTCGGCGCGTTACCGGCGGTGCCGAACTGCTCGAAGCGTTCCTTGCAGAGCTTCTTCATCGCCGCCATGGCCGGCGTCAGATATTTGCGCGGATCGAACTCCGAAGGATTCTCGGTCAGCACCTTGCGGATGGCGCCGGTCAGCGCCATGCGGTTGTCGGTGTCGATGTTGATCTTGCGCACGCCATGCTTGATGCCGCGCTGGATTTCCTCCACCGGCACGCCCCAGGTCGGCTTCATCTGGCCGCCATATTTGTTGATGATCTCCTGCAGGTCCTCCGGCACCGACGACGAGCCGTGCATGACGAGATGCATGTTGGGCAGACGGCGGTGGATCTCCTCGATCACGTTCATCGCCAGCACCGCGCCGTCCGGCTTGCGCGAGAATTTATAGGCGCCGTGGCTGGTGCCCATAGCGACGGCCAGCGCATCGACATGGGTGTCGCGCACAAACTGCTCGGCCTGCACCGGGTCGGTCAAAAGCTGGTCGTGGCTGATCGCCCCTTCGACGCCGTGGCCGTCTTCCTGCTCGCCGCCGCCGCTCTCCAGCGAGCCGAGCACGCCGATCTCGCCTTCCACCGACACGCCGCCCCAATGCGCCATGTCGACGACGCGTCGGGTGATGCCGGAATTATAGGCGTAGTCGGCCGGCGACTTGCCGTCCTCCTTCAGCGAGCCGTCCATCATCACCGAGGTGAAGCCGTACTGGATCGCGGTGACGCAGGTGGCTTCATTGTTGCCATGGTCGAGATGCATGCAGACCGGGATGTCGGGATGGATCTCGACCAGCGCGTCGATCAGCTTGGCCAGCACCACGTCATTGGCGTAGGCGCGCGCGCCGCGGCTGGCCTGCAGGATGACCGGCGACTTGGTCTCCTCGGCCGCCTCCATGATGGCGAGGCCCTGTTCCATATTGTTCATGTTGAAGGCAGGCACGCCATAGCCCTGTTCGGCGGCATGGTCGAGCAATTGTCTCAGAGTGATGCGAGCCAACGAATAGTCTCCCGTATCTGGTTTCGAGCCCGTGTTTGAAAAGGCCGCCCGGGCGTCGGGCGGCCCCGTTGCTTCTGGCCGGATTTCAGACCTGCCGCAACCTTTTGGAGCCTTTTCGGCTGCAATTCTTGTTGCAGGGCTGAAATCCGGCTCTGGTCGAGCCTAGGCAGCGAGTCTTGCGCGTGCGGCGAGGATTTCGACGCATGCCTTCGCCGCTTCCTTGCCCTTCACGGTGAAATGCTCGTGGAAGAAGCGGTGATGTTCGGCGCTCTCATGGTAGTTGTGCGGCGTCAGCACCGCCGACAGCACCGGCACGCCGGTCGCAAGCTGCACGTTCATCATGCCGTCGATGACCGCGCCGGCGACGAAGTCGTGCCGGTAGATGCCGCCATCGACGACGAAAGCGGTACCGAGGATCGCCGCATAGCGGCCGGTTCCGGCAAGCGTCTTGGCATGCAGCGGGATCTCGTAGGCACCGGGCACGTCGAAGATCTCGACGGCAAACCCGCCGAGAGCGGCGAACTCCGTCTCGAACGCCGTCACACATTGGTCGACGATATCGGCGTGCCAGCGCGCGCGAATGACGGCAACGCGGACAGTTTCATAGTCTTTTGGGGAATGCTGATTCATGGGTCCATCCTTCCGTTTCGAACCAGAATCAGGACGCACGACGCAAAACACGGCCCGCGAGCGGACCGTCCTTGCGTACGTTCTCTTCCATCCGGACTGTAACCGTCGGCTCCGGAATTGCACCGGATCTGCTGACCCTTCCACTAGAGCGCCACGCGTCCTTTTGGACGCGTAAAGAACGCTCCAGCACTTAAAGAATCCACGCACTATGCGTGGACCGGAAGGCGCTCGCGGGCTTGGGTCGAGACCCTTACCGCCGGTGGGGATTTTCACCCCGCCCTGAGAACATTAACGCAGGTTTTATGGAAGGGCGAAGCGGCGCTGTCAATTGGGGATGACCTTTCGGTCGTCATCCTAGGGCGGAGCAAGGAGCGAAGCGACGCGCGCAGACCCTAGGATCCATGCCGTGACGCTAAGGCGTTGAAATGATTACAAATTCTGCGCCGTTGCGCCCCGTGACGGAGGTCACGGAATGGATCCTCGGGTCAAACCCCGAGGATGACGAACTGCCAGGGGGCATCGGCTCTCACCCGCGCTCCGGGAACATCGCCTTCAGCCCTTCACGCGAGGCTTTAGCCACGCCGCGTTCGGTGATCAGCCCCGTCACCAGCCGCGCCGGCGTCACGTCGAAGGCAGGGTTCGCCGCCGGCGTGGCATCGGGCGAGACACGCACCTGCGCTATTTTGCCGTCCGCCGTCTTGCCCCAGACCAAGGAAACCTCGTCGCCGGAGCGCTCCTCGATCGGGATTTCGGCAAGCCCGTCGGCCACGGTCCAGTCGATGGTGGGCGAGGGCAGCGCGACATAGAAGGGCACGTCATTGTCGGCGGCGGCTAAAGCCTTGAGATAGGTGCCGATCTTGTTGCAGACGTCGCCATTGGCGGTGGTGCGGTCGGTGCCGACGATCACCATGTCGATATCGCCGTGCTGCATCAGATGGCCGCCAGCATTGTCGACTATCAGCGTATGCGGCACGCCGTGGCCGGCCATCTCCCAGGCGGTCAGCTGGGCGCCCTGGTTGCGCGGCCTCGTCTCGTCGACATAGACATGCACCGGGATGCCGGCCTCCGTCGCCAGGTAGATCGGCGCGGTGGCGGTGCCGTAGTCGACCGTCGCCAGCCAGCCGGCATTGCAATGGGTGAGAATGTTGACGCTCTCGCCCGGCTGCTTGCGCGCCGCGATCTCTCTGATGATGGCAAGCCCGTTCTCGCCGATGGCGCGGTTCAGCCCGACATCCTGGTCGGCGATCTCTCCGGCCCGCCGATAGGCGGCTTCCGCGCGCTGTTCGGGCGCCAGCGGCTTCAGGAAGCGCCGCATCTCGTCCAGCGCCCAGCGCAGGTTGATCGCCGTCGGTCGCGTTTTGTGCAACACCTCCCAGACTGCGTCGAGCGCCTCGTCCGAGGCATCGTCGGTCATCTGGATGGCGACGCCATAGGCGGCCGTGACGCCGATTAGCGGCGCGCCGCGCACCCACATGTCGCGGATCGCGGTGGCGATGCCGGCAACGGTTCCGATCGTCTCGATGCGGAACTCATGCGGCAGCCAGCGCTGGTCGATGATCTCGACCGAACGCTTGTCGTCGCTGAGCCAGATGGTGCGATAGTGGCGTTCGCCGACATTCAAAGGCTCGTCTCCTGTTCTATCAGCGCGGCCAGCTTGTTGACCTCATCGATGCTGTGGATCTGGCGCCGGTTGACGGCGATGTGGCGGCCGAAGCGCAAAGCCTTGGCTTCACATGTGGCGCGCAGGTCTTGATCGGCAATGGTCTCGAAATCGGCATTGTGGGCGAGGCCGAGGATGCGCCGGTGCACTTCGATGCCGGCGAAGCCCAGCAGATCGGTCCAGATGCTGGAAAGCATATGGTCGAGCGCCTGTTCGGCGCCGAGCAGGTCGCCCTGATCCTCGAACAGGCTCTTCTGGTAGAGCATGCCGGTGCGCTCGGTCCGCCACAGATGCGAGAACTCGGCGCGGAACACCGCCCAGGTCTCGGCCGTGACCTCAAGCAGATAGGCGCGCATCTGGCCTCGGCTGCCTTTCTCCTCATGGCCGCGCTGCGAAAAGAAGGCCATCCAAAAATTGGCGAGCAGCATGCCGACATCGAAGGCGATCGGGCCGTAGAAGGCGAATTCCGGATCGATCATCCGGGTCTCGCTGTCGGTGACCATGATCGAGCCGGAATGCAGGTCGCCATGCAGCAGCGTTTCGGCATTGGCGGCGAAGAGATGCTTCAGCCGTTGCGCCTCGACCTTGAGATCGCGGTCGGCGCGCAGTTCGGCGACCAGGCCGTCAAGCTGCGGCGACGTATGCCGGTTCATCTTGGCGTCGAAATAGGGGTCGGAAAACACCAGGTTCTCGGTGATGTCGCAGAGCTCGACATTGTCGGCGAATAAAGCGAGGTCGGCCTTGCGATCCTTTGCCATCATCGACAGGTCCGAGCCGCGAAACAGCGTGCGGGCCATGAACAGGCCGATATCGCGCGCAATGTTCGGCAGTTCGCGCCCGTCGATCAGCGCGCGCCTGAGAATAATGTGCGGCGGCGCCAGATATTCCATGACGATCAGCGCCTGGGTCTCGTCGAAATGGTAGATCGCCGGCACCGAGCCGGGCGCTCGGCGCTCCTGCCTGGTCAGCGCATGATATTCGAAGAAGGAGCGCTTCAACGGCAGCGGCCAGCTGTCGCCGACCAGCCGCACATAGGGCAGCGCCTGCTTCACTACCGCCGCGCCCTGGTCGCCCTCGACGATGAAGACGAGGTTCAGATTGCCGTCGCCGACCTCGCGTACCTTCCAGCGGCTGGCATCCTTGCCGATACGCCCGGTCAGCGCAGCGGTCTCGCCAAGGCGCTTCGGCAGCGTCTCCACCGACAATGCTTCGAACTTCCCGGTCATTCTTCCCCTCCTGCTCGCGGTTTCCGACGATAGCGGAGCCACGGCGGCGGGGCCAAGCTAGGAAGCGCTCTGGCAAATGTCAATCGTGTTGACAATTGCCGAGTGAGCCCATAGCGTCACGGATCAGGGAGGAACGAATGGGTGCAGATGCCGTGTTCCGTGTGGAGGGCCTGAGGAAATCCTTCGGCCGCAACGAGGTGCTTGGCGGCATCTCGCTCGACCTGTTTGCGGGCGAGGTGACCGTGCTGATGGGCGCCAACGGCGCCGGCAAATCCACCCTGGTCAAGATCGTCAGCGGCGTCTACGAGCGCGGCGCGGGCTCGATGCATCTCGCCGGCAAGGCCTTCGACCCGCAGACCCCCGCCGAAGCCATCCGCGCCGGCGTCGTCACCGTGCATCAAAACATAAATGACGGCGTGGTCGCCGATCTCGATGTCGCCACCAATTTGACGCTCGACCGGTTGAGCGGCAAGGGCGCCGCGATGCTGTTCAAGCCGCGCAATGTCCGCGCCGAGGCCAGAGCCGTGGCCGACCGCATGGGGCTTGCCCTCGATTTCAAGGCGCGCGTCGCCGACCTTGCGCTGGCCGATCGCCAGATGGTGGCGATTGCCCGCGCTATGGCGCATCGGCCAAAGGTCCTGATCCTCGACGAGCCTACCTCGTCGCTATCGAGCGCCGAGGCCGAACGGCTGTTTGCGCTGATCGACCGGCTGCGCAAGCAGGGCGTCGCCATCCTCTATATCTCGCATCGCATGTCCGACATCAGGCGGCTCGCCGACCGCATCGTCTCGATGCGTGACGGCCTCATCTCCGGCGTCTTCGACAAGTTGCCTCTCGATTACGAGGGCGCCGTCAACGCCATGCTCGGCCGCAAGATCCGTCTCGACCGGGTCGTTGCGAGAAGCCCGGCCCGCGCCGTCTTCACCGCCGAAGACCTGCGGATCGGCCAAGGATCGAAGCCGATCTCGATGACGCTCGGCACCGGCGAGGTGGTTGCGGTCACCGGCCTGGTCGGCGTCGGCAAGACGGCTTTGGCCGAGACGCTGTTCGGCGTACGCAGGCCGCTCGCCGGCACCATGCATATGGACGGCAAGCCCTATGCACCAGCCTCGGCGCGCGAGGCGATCGCTGCCGGCGTCTTTCTTGTCGCCAAGGACCGTGCGGCAAGCGGCATCGTCGGCGACTTCAACATCGAACGCAACATCAGCCTGCCGTTCCTCAAGCGCATGTCCGGCTTCGGTGTCATGAAGAAGCGTTCCGAGCGCGCTGTCGCGCGCCGCCAGATCGACGAGCTCGGCATCGTCTGCCGGTCCGAGAAGGACGAGCTGTCGGCACTGTCCGGCGGCAACCAGCAGAAGGTGATGGTGGCGCGCTGGATGTCGCAGGCCTCGCGGCTGTTCATCCTCGACGAGCCGTTCCAGGGCGTCGACATTTCGGCCAGGCGCGACATTGCCGCCAAGCTGAGAGCCAGCGCCGACGGCCGCGCGACGCTCATCTTCGTCACCGAGATCGACGAGGCGCTGGAGACCGCCGACCGCATCCTGGTGATGTCGGAACACACGATCGTCGGCGAGCATCGCAACGCCGATATCAACCTCGACCGGCTGCTGGCGGAAGTAGCCGGCGGACCGCTTCACAGCGCGGCGTGAGGGTCGAGGAATTTGCATGGAGTGGAGTTGGAATGAGTTTCTGTCGGACAGCCGCGCGGCGGGGCGCTGAATGATGCGCGACCATGCCATCCGCTACGGCTTCATCGTCCTGCTGGTCGGGCTGATCGCCTATTTCGCTGTGGCCGCCGACGGTTTCGTTTCGCCGCAAAGTGCGGTCTTCATCTTCCAGTCGGTGGCCATCACCGGCGTGCTGGCGCTCGGCGTCACCGCGACGCTTGTCGTCGGCGGCTTTGATCTCTCGATCGGCTCGGTCGCGACCAGCGCCATGATGGCGGCCTCCTACGCCATGGTGGTGCTGGAGCAGAACGCCATCGTCGCCGTCATCGCCTGCCTGGTCATCGGTGTGCTCGTCGGCCTGATCAATGGCTGGCTGATCGTCTACATGCGTGTGCCGGATCTCCTGGCCACCCTCGGCATGATGTTCCTGTTGCTCGGCCTGCAGCGCATCCCGACCGAAGGCCGCTCGATCGCCACCGGAATGACCATGCCCGACGGCTCGGTCGCCAACGGCAAGTTCTCCGAGGCGTTCCTGGCGCTCGGTCGCCACCGCATCGACTTCTTCATCCCGAACCTGATCCCGGTCTCGGTGGTGGTGCTGGTCGTGCTTGCGGCGCTGATCTGGTTCTTCCTCGAATACACCCGCTTCGGCCGCATGATGTATGCCGTCGGCAGCAATGAACGCGCCGCCGAACTCGCCGGCGCCCCTGTCAAGGCATACAAAATCTGGGCCTATGTGATTTCGGGAGTTTTTGCCTCGATCGGCGGGATTCTGCTCGCCGCGCGGCTTGGACGCGGCGACATCGCCTCGGGTAATAATCTCTTGCTCGACGCAGTAGCGGCGGCGCTCATCGGCTATGCGGTGCTCGGCGCCGCCAAGCCCAACGCCTTCGGCACCGCCGTCGGCGCGGTGTTCGTCGGCGTGCTGCTGCAAGGCCTGACGATGATGAACGCCCCTTACTACACGCAGGATTTCGTCAAGGGCGCGGTGCTTGTCGTCGCCCTTGTCTTCACCTTCGCCCTGTCCGGCAGGGGCAAGAGATAGTCTCGACCGGGGCATTGATGAGAACACAACGGAGGAAAAAATGAGCATCACAAGAAGACTTTTGGGGAAGGCTGCACTCAGCCTCGCCGGCGCGGCGCTGCTGATGCAGGGCACGGCATTGGCGGCGGACCGCCCGGCGCCGTTCGACAAGCCCGGCGTAAAAATAGCGCTGGTGCGCTATCTGTCGACCGGTGACTTCTTCCAGGCCTATCTCTCCGGCGTCGAGGCGCAGGCCAAGGCGCTCGGCGTCGACCTGCGCGTGCTGGATAGCCGCCAGGATGCGGCGCTCCAGGCCGACATGGTCGACCAGGCGATCGCACTCGGCGTGCAGGGCATCATCATCCAGCACGGCCTGACGGAATCGATGAAGGACGCCGCCCAGCGCGCGGTCGACGCCGGCATCAAGGTCGTCGCCTTCGACGTCAATGTCGAGAACCCGAAGATCCCGCAGATCGAGCAGTCCGACCGCGACCTGGCCAAGCTCGCGCTCGAGCAGGCGGTCAAGGACAATGGCGAGAGCTGGAAGGCCGGCTATGTCTATGTCGCCGGCATCGCCCCGCTCGACCGCCGCAACGAGACCTGGGTGGACGTGAAGAAGAAATATTCGGGCATCAGCGAAGTCGCCATGTTCGGCACGCTCGACAACCCGATCGCCAACTCCGTCGCCAACCAGGCGCGCTCGGTGCTGCAGGCGCATCCCGACATCAAGGTGATGTTCGCGCCCTATGACGAGTTCGCCAAGGGCGTGAAGATCGCCGTCGACGAGGCGGGGCTGAACAAGGGCATCAAGATCTATTCGGCCGACATTTCGACCTCGGATATCGCCGCGATGCGCGAGGCCGACAGCGCCTGGGCGGCGACGGCCGCCACCAACCCGGCCGTCGTCGGCCAGGTCTCGGTGCGCGCTCTGGCGCAACTGCTCGCCGGCGAGGATCCCGGCCACAACGTCATCGTGCCGCCGACGCTGATCACCCAGAAGGAGCTCGTCGACAAGGACATCAAGAACATGGAGGACCTGTCGGCCAAGCTGCCGCAGTTCGCCCATGCCGATGTTGCGATGCCTGCCTGGATGCCGAACCCGAACGCCAAGTGAGGTTTTTGACGGTCGCAAAATAGGAGAGCGGCCCAATAGGCCGCTCTCTGTCTTTTCTAAGGGACTGTTGCGGCCTCATCGCTGCCAGAAGGGCAGTTTGGCGATCTCCGCCTCGACCTCTTTTTTCGTCAATCCGATGTCGTCGATCAGATGCGGATTGTCCGTCGCCATGCGCTTGAGCTCGAAGCGAAAATAGGCCTGCTCGCGGCGCAACGCGATGAGGCTGCGCAAGGCCGCCAGGCTGTAGCGCCGGCGCCTTGAATGCATTGCCGGTGCCGCCGCCAGACACGTAGAAGGCGCGAAGGTATCGTTCATGGCAACCTCCATCGAATGAGGGTTCCCAAAGCCCTCGACCTGATTGAGATTGCAGTCTGCCGCGGACGGACGGCGGCGTAATTAAGCTCTCCCAAATAGTTCTCAAAACTTCCAAATCGGCTATAGATGCGCCGCATGCAGGGATCGCGCTTTGCTTTTGGACCGTTCGTGTTTGATCCTGGCGCGGGAACGCTGCTTCGCGGCGATGTTCCCGTTGCCGCCGGCCACCGTGGGCTGAAGCTGCTCGAGGCGCTCGTCGTGCGCCCGGGCGAAATCCTGGCCAAGGCCGAGTTGATGGACGCGGCTTGGCCCGGCACGGCGGTCGAGGAAGGCAATCTCACCGTCCAGATCGCGCAACTGAGGAAGCTGCTCGGGCCGGCAACCGATGGCGGCGAGTGGATCGCCACGGTCCCGCGCGTCGGCTATCGCTTCACCGGCGCCATCGAACAGCCCGACATCAAGCGAAAGCCTCTGCCGCTGCCCGACAAGCCGTCGATCGCCGTTCTGCCCTTCGTCAATCTGAGCAACGATCCCGAGCAGGACTCTTTCGCCGACGGCCTGACCGAAGACCTGATCACCGATCTCTCGCGGATCCCAGGCCTGTTCGTCATCGCGCGCAATTCGGTCTTTGCCTATAAGGGCAAGGCAATGGATGTGCGCGCGATCGCCGCAGAGCTTGGCGTGCGTTATCTGCTGGAGGGCAGCGCCAGGCGCGCCGCGGGGCGCGTGCGCATCAACGCCCAACTGATCGATGCGCTGAGCGGCGAGCATCTCTGGGCCGAGCGCTTCGATCGCAGCATGGAAGATATTTTCGCCGTTCAGGACGAAGCGACGGCCAAAATCGTCGAAGCTTTGCTCGGCCGGCTGCGCGCGCTGCCGGAGCGCAACCGGCCGAAGAACCTCGAGGCCTATGATCTATGCGTGCGGGCGCGCAAACTGTTCGACGAGTCGCCACAAATGGCGCGCGAAGCGCATTTGATGCTGACGCGCGCGATCTCGCTCGATCCGGATTACGCCGAGGGCTATCGCTGGCTTGCGATGAACCACTGGATGGGCTGGGTGCATTGGGGCGAGCCGTTCGAGCCGGCCCGCAGCACGGCCTTGGAACTGGCGCGCAAGGCTGTGGCGATCGATCCCAACGATGCCGGTTGCTGCTGGGTTCTGGCAAACTTGCTTGCCTATGAACGCGATTTCGACCAGTCGGACATGGAATTCGCCAAAGCGATCGAGCTCGACCCGAACGAAGCCGATATCTGGGCGACCTTGTCCGACATCGAGGTGCTGGCCGGGCAGGTAGAGTTGAGCCTCGAACACATCCGCAAGGCGTTCCGGCTGAACCCGTTTCCACCGAGCTGGTACTATCTGACGCTCGGCCAGGCGCAGTATGCGGCCGGCGACTACGAAGCCGCCGTCGAGACGCTGCGCCGCGACGAGACCTACCGCACCAGCTCGCGCCGGTTCCTCGCGGCAAGCCTGGCGCAGCTCGGTCGCCTAGACGAAGCGCGCACCGAGGTCGCGCTGTTCCTCGTCGGCAATCCGCATTTCTCCACGCAGCGTTGGGTCGAGACGGAACCGTTCCGCGATGACGCGACACTCGAGCATTTCATCGATGGCTTCCGCAAGGCCGGTCTTCCGAAGTGAAGCGGCCGACGTGACCGGTTGGTCGTCCCGGATCCATTTCCTCAGGCCTTGGCCTCACCGGCCGGCGCGAGCCAGCCCGTGGGCCACCAGCCGGTCGATCACCTGCGGGTAGCTGACGCCGCTGGCCGCCATCGCCTTGGCGTACATGCTGATATCGGTGAAGCCGGGAATTGTGTTGAGCTCGTTGACCAGGAATTGCATGTCCGGCATCAGGAAAAAGTCGACACGCGCCATGCCGTCGCAACCGAGCGCCCGGAACGCCCTTGCGGCCATGTCGCGCATCGCCTCCTCGACCTCTGGCGAAAGGTCGGCTGGCACGATCAAGGCCGCACCATTTTCGTCGATATATTTGGCATTGTAATTGTAGAAGCCGTGACTCTGCGCAGGCACGATCTCGCCCGGCCGCGAGACGAAGAGTTCGCCCGAGGGGCTCTCCAGCACGCTGAATTCAATCTCGCGGCCACGAACGAATTCCTCCGCCAGGACCTTGCGATCGTGCTGGAAGGCTTCCGCAAGCGCCCGATCGAATTCCTGGCTGGCATTGACCTTTGCGACGCCGACCGACGAGCCCTGCCGCGCCGGCTTGATGAACAGCGGCAGGCCAAGCTGATCTTCCAGCACGGCGAGGGAAGGCGCGTCGCCAGCATCGATCGTCACCGAGCGCGCGACAGGCACCCCCGCCGCTTTCAGCAGCCGCTTGGCGATATCCTTGTCGAGGGCCGCGGCGGAGCCGAGGATACCGCAGCCGGCGAGCGGTACCTGCGCCACCTCGGCCAGTCCTTGCACCGCGCCGTCCTCGCCATGCAATCCGTGCAGCACCGGAAACAAAATATCGATGCGAGGCATGTCGTGGGGTGCACCGTCGGCCGGAACCGCCAGCATTCGTCCATGCCCGCCCGGCAGCAGGCAGATTTCCGTGCCGCTTGACGGCGTCGCGAGCGCGCCGTCGCTGAAGCCGCTCAGCAGCCATTGACCTTGCCGGGTGACGAAGATCGGAACGGCATCGTATTTTGCCGGATCCAGCGCGTGCATGACGTTGGTCGCCGAAAGCAGCGACACTTCATGCTCGGCGGAGCGACCGCCAAACAGCACTCCGATACGCAGTCTTTTCGCGGCCACGGACATCTCCACCAAATGATCAGCTTGGAGCTCGCATGCGAAAACACAGCTCCCTTAAACTGGTTGACCAATAAGCGAAGGATTGGAGTGGGACTTTGACCGGTTCGAGCAGTTCTTCAGCAGAAGCGTCGAAGGCCTTCTGTCCTGCGCTGCATCCGTGTTGCCACCATCGACGGTTGCCAGTCCGCAGTAGTGCACTCGACCGCCGCCTGGTGCGGATATCGTCGGTCGTGGCCTCTACTCGTTGAACAGATCCGAATGAGAGCCGGTGCGGACAAGCTGCAGTTCTTCATTCGCAACGCGATAGATCAAAAGCCAATCCGGTTCGATGTGAGCGTCGCGATAGCCCTTCCACTCGCCTTTCAGAGGATGGTCCTTGTAAATCGGCGGCAATTCATGTTCGCCGATCAGGAGACTCAATATATCGCGCAACCTGCCAAGATCTTTGCCACGCTTCCCCATACGCTTCACGTCCCGGCGGAATTGCCCGGAGCGAACGGGGATCAACATGTCAGATTTCCAGATCCTTGAACAACTCGTCGGCCGAAGCGAAACGCTTGCCCTTGCCTTTTTCCAATTCGGCCATGGCCTTGCGGGTGGCTGTGTTAGGCACTTTCACCGGAAAGGGAAATTCCTTGTCGGCGGCGACACGGAACAGCAGCAAGCGAATGGCGTCGGAAACCGACAACCCCATGGCCGCCAGGGCTTCCGTAGCCTGATCCTTCGTTGCGGTGTCGATCCGAGCGCGGACTACCGTATCTGTTGCCATGCGCGACTCCTTTTGAGCCACAATGTAGCTACACAGAATCACTCCTGCAAGCGGATGCCCTGTATTTTTACGGGCATCAGCGCAACGCTGCCGCGATGTTGCCGCCGTCCACCGTCGTGACGTCGGCAGTGGTGCGTTCGGCCAGCGCCTGATGCAGGAAGGCCTGCGCCACGTCGTCGGCCGTCACTTCCTGCCCGAGCAGGTTGCCGGACATGTATTCCTTTTCCGACACGCCGCGCGCGCCGGAGCGGCTGGCGATCATCGCGTCGGTCAGCAACCCGGAGCGGATGCGGTCGGCGTTGACCGCATTGGAGCGGATGCCATGGGCGCCGTAATCTAGGGCGTATTGCCTGGACAGGAACAGCGTCGCGGCCTTCGGGATGCCGTAGGCGCCGAATTTCGGCCCGGGATTGATCGCCTGCTTGGAGGTGTTGAACAGCAGCACGCCGCCCGTGCCCTGTTCCAGCATGATGCGCACCGCATTCTGCGCCGCCGACTGATGGGCGAAGAAGTTGAGCTCGAAGCTCTTGCGCAGCGTGGCGTCGCCCAACTCGCCGATCCGGCCTTCCCAGGCAGCGCCGGCATTCGAGACCAGGATGTCGACGCCGCCATAGACGGCGACCGCCTTGTCGAAGGCGTCGCGCATTTCGGCCGGATTGGTGATGTCGGCGCCGACGCCGATCGAGTTGTTGCCGGCCGCCTTCGCCGCTTCCGCGGCCTTGGCAGGGTCGAGGTCGACGATGACGGCATGAGCTCCGTTGGCCGCGAACAGTTTTGCCGTCGCAGCACCGATGGCGCCGGCGCCGCCGGTGATCAGCACCACCTGGCCGCTCAGCGCCTTCGGCTTGTTGGATGCGAGCTTGGCCTGCTCCAGGGACCAGTATTCGAGCGGGAAGAGGTCGGCCTTGGAGAGCGGATGGAAATTGCCGACGGCTTCCGCGCCGCGCACCGCCTCGATCCACATCTCGCCGACATCCGACGCGATCCTGGCGTCCTTCAGCGTGCGGCCATGGCCGAACATGCCCAGCCCCGGCACCAGCGTCAGGCGCGGCATCGGGTCGAGCATGGTGCGCTTGACGTCGTCCAGCGCGTCGTTGGTCTCGAAATAGGCGGTGTAGTCGTTGACGAAGGCCTCGACATGGCTGCGGATGACACCCTTGTAGTCGCCAAGCTTGTCGGCATCGGGCGCCGGCACCGCCATCGGTCCGGTCTTGATGCGGATCGACAGATCCGGCGTCGACACGCCGCGGCCGGCATAGTCGGCGATCTTCGCCGAATTGATGAAATCGACAACGGCATCGGACGTGCGGAAGTCGCTGATCATGCGGTCGAAGCGGCCCTCGCCGCGCGCCACGGCGACAGCGCCACGCAACGTCGGCGCGATGTCGCTCGGCCTGGCAAGCTTTGCCGGCAGCGCCGCCTTGGCTGCCTGCGGCTTGCCGTTCTGGGCGACGTAGTCCTCGGCTACATTCACATAATGGATCATGCGGTCATAAGCTTGCTTCGCGTCGTCGCCGAAGGTGAAGATCCCGTGCTTGTCGAGGATCAGCCCTTCGACGCTCGGGTCGGCGTCGAAGACTTCCGCTGCGACTTTGGCGAGGTCGAAGCCCGGCTTGATGTAGGGCACGTAGCCTAGTCTGTCGCCGAACACGGTCTTGATCAGCGGCTTGCTGTCTTCCTGGTCGACGATGGCGAGGATCGCGGTCGAATGCGTGTGGTCGACGAAACGGTGCGGCAGGAAGGCATGCAGCAGTGTTTCGACCGACGGGTTGGGCGAGGCGGGATCGATCAGGTTGGAGCGCTGCAGCGCCACCATGTCCTCGTCGGCGAGCTTGTCCAGTCCGCGGGCCTTGAGCAGCGCGCCCATCTTCACCGCCGGCAGGCCTTGTGGCTCGATGACGGCCATGTCCCAGCCGCTGCCCTTGACGCAGAGCACGTCCCATTCGTCGCCGACCAGATCGGTGGCCTTGGTCTTGCAGGAGGTGTTGCCGCCGCCGTGCAGCACAAGGCGCGGCTCGCCGCCAAGCAGGCGGGTCGTGTAGACGCGCAGCGCAAGGTCGCGGCCGACGCCGTTCTTGGCATAGTCGGCAACCATCTTTTCCGCGTCGGCGTCATTCCAAAGGTTCTTCATCTCGTTCCGTCCGATTCCGTCTTTTGCTGCTCATGAACAGGAAGCCGCGACGTCTTGATGACGGAAGCGGCGAGGGTGGTTTTCCAGGGCATGATGCCGAAAAGTGTGAAGCGGTTTTCGGACGACATCATGCTCTACCTCTTTGATTTAGAGCCGGATGATTTCAGGTCGATTCGACCTGAAATCATCCGGCTCTAGGGGGCCCTTTTGGTTGCCGCGCCGGCGTGCTGGAGCAGGCGCCCGGCCATATGCGCGCCGATCACCAGATGCGTGCAGAGCCCGCCGGCGATGGCCGAAAGCAGCGGCTCGAACTTCGTATCTTCCTGCACCACCATCAGCCGCTTATCGATGGCGCGCAGCGAGGCGAGCTCGGCGGAGATGACGCGCCGGTTGTAGCTGCAGTCGAGCACCTCGCCGGCGGCGTCGATGATCTGCCCGGCGATGACGCCGGCAGCACCTTGGCTCCGCAGCGCTTCCATCTCGGCCGGCGCCAGCGCGCCGCATTTCACCAGATGGCTGTCGGCGTCGACCGCGCCGACGGAGTAGAGCGCGAGATCGCAGTCGGCGATGCCGGCCAACTGGTCGCGGATCACCGGCTCGGCGCGCAGGCCTTGCGCCAGCGCCTCTGTCGACAATACCAGCGGCGCGTAGAAGTTCAGGCCCTTGGCGTTGAGCCGCCGGGCGATCTCCATCGTGCACTGGTCGGGCCGGTAGGAATAGGGCGCGCCGAGATTGCCGCAGAGCTGCACCACGGTGACGTCCTGCAGGTCGGCATAGGACATGATGTCGGCGATGGTGTAGACGGTGCGGCCCCAGGCGACGCCGATGCGGTCGCCCTTTTTGACAAGTTCGAGAAAGACGCTCGCCGCCAGCACCGCGATGTCGGTCGAAGGGTCCGCAAGATAGGCATTCTCTGGCGCGATCCAGACGGCGTCGAGCTCGAAGGCATCTTCCAGCCGGCGCGCCATGACGTCGTCGGTGAAAAGCTGGGTCGAAGTCGAGATGTTGACGATGCCTGTCCCGCGCGCCTTGCGCAGATACATGGCGACCGATGCCCGCGAGATGTTGAGCTGGTTCGCCACTTCGTCCTGACGCAGGCCATGGGCATAGTAAAGCCAGGCGGCCTTGTGGATGAGCTGTTCTGCCGGTCTGATCGCCATGCCGCCTCCTCGGCTGACATTAGTCACGGCGCTCGACAAAAGTCAAATTGCCCGCGTAAGCCGCGATTACCTCGCGGCGCGGCTCGATCCGGATCGCTATTCCACCAAGCCGGCGCAGCATAGCATTTTCAGCCGTGGAAGGGGGATAGCGTGACGAGAGGCCTAAGGTTAGAAAGTTTGAAAGGACTTTGGGGAGAACGGGATGGCCAATCCCTACGAACAGGATCTCGACAGGAACGCCGCCAACCACCGGCCGCTGACACCGCTCACCTATCTTGAGCGGGCGGCCAAGACCTATCCCGATCATGTCGCCATCATCCATGGCAGCCAGCGCATTTCTTACCGCGATTTCTGGCGGCGCTCCTTGAGGCTCGCCTCGGCGCTTGCGAAGCACGGTATCGGCAAGGGCGATACGGTGACGGTGATGCTGTCCAACACGCCGCCGATGCTGGAAGCGCATTTCGGCGTGCCGATGACCAAGGCAGTGCTGCATTCGCTGAACACCCGCCTCGACGCAGCCGTCATCGCCTTCCAGCTCGACCATGCCGAGACCAAGGTGTTGATCGTCGACCGCGAATTCTCGGGCATCGTCAAGGAGGCGCTGGCATTGGCCAAGGCCAGGCCATTGGTCGTCGACTATGACGATCCGGACTATGCCGCCGATGCGCCCTATCCGAAGGGCGGGCGGATCGGCACGCTCGACTATGAGGATTTTCTCGCCGGCGGCGACGAGGCTTTCGCCTGGTCGATGCCCGACGACGAATGGGACGCCATTTCCCTGAACTACACCTCGGGCACGACGGGCAATCCGAAGGGCGTGGTCTACCACCATCGCGGCGCGGCGCTGATGGCCTACACCAACACCATCCATGCCGGCATGGCCAAGCACGCGGTCTATCTCTGGACGCTGCCGATGTTTCACTGCAACGGCTGGTGCTTTCCCTGGACTTTAGCCGTGCAGGCCGGCACCCATGTCTGCCTGCGCTGGGTGCGGCCGAAGCCGATGTATGACGCGATCGCCGACCATGGCGTCACCCATCTCTGCGGCGCGCCGATCGTCATGTCGGTGCTGATCAACGCGAAAGATGAGGACAAGCGCGAGTTCCCGCAGACCGTCACCTTCAACACAGCCGCCGCGCCGCCGCCGGAGGCCGTGCTGTCGGGCATGGCCGACGCCGGCTTTGCCGTCACCCATCTCTACGGCCTCACGGAGACCTACGGCCCGGCCGTCGTCAACGAATGGCACAATGAGTGGGATGGATTGGAGAAGGGCCCGAGGACGGCGAAGAAAGCCCGCCAGGGCGTGCGCTACGCCTCGCTCGAAGGACTCACGGTGATGGACCCTCAGACGATGGTCGAGACGCCGGCCGATGGCGAGACCATCGGCGAGGTCATGTTCCGTGGCAACATCGTCATGAAAGGCTACCTGAAGAACAGGAAGGCGACCGACGAGGCCTTTGCCGGCGGCTGGTTCCATTCCGGCGATCTCGGCGTCATGCATCCCGACGGCTACATCCAGCTCAAGGACCGCTCCAAGGATATCATCATCTCGGGCGGCGAAAACATCTCGTCCATCGAGGTCGAGGACGCGCTCTATAAGCATCCCTCCGTCGCCTCCTGCGGCGTCGTCGCCCGGGCCGACGAGAAATGGGGCGAGGTGCCGGTCGCCTATGTCGAGCTGAAGCCCGGCAAGACGGCGACCGAGGCCGAGATCATCGAGCACTGCCGCTCGCTGCTGGCTCGCTTCAAGGTGCCGAAGGCGGTGGTGTTTGCCGAAATCCCGAAGACGTCGACCGGGAAAATCCAGAAGTTCCGGCTGCGGGAGATGGCGAAGAGGGCGTAGTTCGCTCCTTCGAACATGGCCGTGACGTCGACAGTTTGCGCAAGCATCCGCGACGTCGTCATCCCAGGGTGGAGCAGTCGCGAAGCGACGTCGCGGAAACCCTGGGATGACGACGGCGCGGGGCCATCGGCTAATCGCGGGCGTCGGTCATTGCTCCCTTGCGACTGTCACCATCTGTCACCAAATTATACGCGTACGTCGATTTCGCGTTGACTCCTCGCTTCTTTCGTTTTACGACTGACGAAAATTGAAATTCGTCAATCATTAAAACGAAAGCGCTATGTCAGAAGCCGCCAACATCGTGGCAGACCCTGCCAGACAGGAGAATGTGACCCGCATTCTCGACTGCGCCGAGCGCCTGTTCCGCCATTACGGCTACGGCAAGACCAACGTGGCCGACATTGCCCGCGAGCTCGGCATGTCGCCGGCCAACATCTACCGCTTCTTTGCCTCAAAGGTTGAAATCCACCAGGCCGTCTGCGGCCGCATGCTCGGCGCCAGCTACAAGATGGCCTACGAGATCATGCACCTGCCGATCAGCGCCGAGGAGCGGCTGCGGCGTTATATCCATGCCCAGTACAAGATGACTTTGGAAGTCATGCTCGACGAGCAGAAGGTCCATGAGATGGTCATCGTCGCGCTGGAGCGCGACTGGGGTGTCATCGACAAGCATGTCAACAGCATCCACGACCTGTTCGCCGAGGTGATCCGCGAGGGTGTCGAAGCCGGCGAGTTCAGGCAGCAGGATCCTGAAACCGCCTCGCGCTGCTTCGGCGCCGCCACCGTCATCCTCTGCCACCCGCAGATGGTGGCGCAGTGCCTTGCCAAGACCAACCGGGCGATGCCCGACGAACTTATCGACTACGCCATCAGAGCCTTGAAATAGCCGCTGCCCGCCGGGCGCGGTGTCGACAATCATCTCCAATTCGGGAGTGCTAAGGTGTCTTTGTCCAGTTCCATCCTCCGCAAGCTGCCGGCCGCCGGCCTTCCAGCCGTCGGCATCATCGTCGCAGCGCTCGGACTTGCCGGCTGCAGCCAGGAGAAAGCCGAGGTCGTCCAGGAGGTCGTTCGGCCGGTCAAGGTGGTCGAGATCGGCGAGGCGCAGACGTCTCGCCAGCTCGACTATTCCGGTTCGGTGCGCGCCCGCACCGAGATGAACCTCGGCTTCCGCATCGCCGGCAAGGTCACCGAGCGTCTGGTCGATATCGGCCAGCATGTGAACGAGGGCGACGTGCTCGCCCGCGTCGACCCTTCCGACTATGAGCTGTCGGTGAGGAGCGCCAAGGCGAGCCTCGACGCCGCCGAACGCCAGGTCGAAACCGTCGATCTCGCCAAGAAGCGCGCCGAGCAGCTCTATGCCAAGAACTTCGCGCCGAAGTCTCAGCTCGATCAGGCAACGCTGACCTACGACCAGGCGGTGGCGACCCGAGATGCTGCCCGTTCGACGCTGGCCCAGGCGCAGAACCAGGTCCATTACACCGATCTCAAGGCCAGCCAGGCCGGCATCGTCACCGCAGTTTCCGCCGATGTCGGCCAGGTGGTCGGCGCCGGCACGCCCGTCATGACTGTCGCGGTCGACGGCGAGAAGGAAGTATCGATCGCGGTGCCGGAAATGGATATCGCCGGCTTTAAGCCCGGCAAGGAAGTCAAGGCGAGCTTCTGGTCGGACGACGGGCTGACGCTTGACGGCAAGGTCCGTGAGGTCGCCGGCAGCGCCGATCCGCAGTCGCGCACCTTCGCGGTCCGGGTTTCGCTGCCCAACGATCCGCGCGTGCTGCTCGGCATGACCGCCAATGTCCAGGCGACCGTCGGCAGCAAGACGCAACTTGTGTCGATCCCGCTGACGGCGATGGCCGAGAAGGACGGCAAGCAAATCGTCTGGACGGTCGATCGCGCCTCCGACACCGTGCATCCACGCCCGATCAAGGTTGCCAACTTCACCGCCGACGGCGTCGCCGTGGCCGACGGCTTGAAGCAGGGCGATGTGGTGGTCGCGGCCGGCACGCAGTTCATGACCGAAAACCTGAAAGTCAAGCTTTCCAGCGACGCTCAGCAGTCCGCCTCGGCGGAGGACGATGTCGCCACGACGAGTAGCCTGCACTAACCAGGCGCAACAGACGCCTTTCCCGCTCTCGCTGCGTCAAGCCGCGAGCCGGGGAGGGCATGGGTTCCGGGCGGCGGACGCCCGATCGTGAGATGCCGGCATGTTGGCTCCCCCGCAGCAGTGCCGCGTCCCCCGCGATTGCGAGTCTCTCTCCGCTTGAGGGGTTTCGCCGCCCGGAAGCCCGACCGAACTCAAAAGCAGCATGCCTGGCATGCCTTGCCGATCAATTGGACTGGACTTGTGCCATGACCACCACCGACAACACCGAAAAGCGCCCCTTCAACCTTTCGCGCTGGGCGATCGGACATCCGAGCATCGCGCGCTTCCTGTTCGGCCTGATCATCCTTGCCGGCGTGCTCGGCCTTATGCGCATGGGCCAGAAGGAAGACCCGGACTTCACCTTCCGCGTCATGGTGGTCCAGGCGATCTGGCCCGGCGCCTCGATCCAAGACATGGAGGATCAGGTCGTCAACAAGATCGAGCGCAAGCTGCAGGAAACGCCGCATCTCGATTTCGTGCGCTCCTACACCCGCGCCGGCAGCGCCATCATCACGCTCCAGGTGAAAGGCGACACCAATGCCGAGGAAGTGAAAGACGCCTTCTACCAGGTCCGCAAGAAGGTCGGCGACATCTCCAATGAACTGCCGCAAGGCCTACTTGGCCCCTATTTCAACGACGAGTTCGGCGACACCTTCATCACGCTGCATTCGATCAGCGGCGACGGCTTCACCTATCCGGAGCTGAAGAAATTCGCCATCCAGGCGCGCGACATGCTGTTGACGACGCCAGGCGTCGAAAAGGCCGTCATCATCGGCGACCAGCCGGAGAAGATCTACATCGACGTCTCGTCCAAGGCGCTGGCCGAGCGCGGCCTGACCATTGTCGATCTGCAGAACGCCGTGAAAGGGCAGAACGCCGTCGATCCGGCGGGCTCCGTCGACACCGGCCTGCGCTCGGTGCGCATTTCGGTCGAGGGCGACGTCACCAAGGCCGCCGACATCCGCGAGCTCAGGCTGCGCTCCGGCAATCAGGTGACGCGTCTCGGCGACATCGCCACCGTTACCTCCGGCCTCGAAGATCCTTACGAGCGCAAATATCGCTTCAACGGCCACGAGAGCGTCCAGGTTGGCGTCGTCATGGCCAAGGGCTTCAACGTCAGGGATGTCGGCAAGGGTGTAGAGGCGACCTATCAGCGCTTCGAGGCAGGGCTGCCCTACGGTGTCTCAGTCGACCAGATCTCCGACCAGCCCGAGGTCGTCAAGGATGCGGTGAACGAGTTCATGGAGGCGCTCGGCGAGGCGCTGCTGATCGTACTGGCCGTCTCGCTGCTGTCGATCGGCTGGCGCTCAGGCCTGGTGATCGCGATCGCCATCCCCCTGGTGCTCGCCGCCACATTCGCCATCATGTACGAGATCGGCATCGACCTGCAGCGCATCTCGCTCGGCGCGCTGATCATCGCGCTCGGCCTTTTGGTCGACGACGCCATGATCGTCGTCGAGATGATGGAGCGAAAGCTGGAGGAAGGGCTGGTCAAGATCGAGGCGGCGAGCTTCGCCTATACCTCGACCGCCTTCCCGATGCTCACCGGCACGCTGATCACCACGGCGGGCTTCATCCCGGTCGGCTTCGCCGCCTCCACCGCCGGCGAGTATGTGCGCACGCTGTTCTACGTCGTCGGCATCGCGCTGATCGTGTCGTGGTTCGTCGCGGTCTACTTCACGCCGTGGCTGGGCTACATGATCCTGAAGCAGCGCAAGCACGCCGGCAATCATCACGATGCCTTCGACACCGGCTTCTACCACCGCCTGCGCGCGACGGTCACCTGGGCCGTGCGCCACCGCATCATCGTGCTGGTGATGACGCTGGTCACCTTCGCCACCAGCCTGTGGGCCTTCCAGTTCATCCCGCAGAACTTCTTCCCGCAGTCCTCGCGTCCGGAAATCCTCGTCGATCTCTGGCTGCCGGAGGGCACCTCGATCAAGGAGGTCGAGAAGCAGGCCCAGGCGCTCGAAGCCAAGATGATGGATGATCCCGACAAGCGCTTCATCGCCACCTATATCGGCGAAGGTGCGCCGCGCTTCTTCCTGCCGCTCGATCAGCAGCTCAGGAACCCGAACTTCGCCCAGCTCCTGGTCATGGCCAAGGACGAGCCGGCGCGCGAGCGGCTGATCGTCAAGATGCGCGGTATCCTGGCAAAGGACTTTCCTTCGATCCGCGGCAAGGTCGATCGCCTCTTCCTCGGGCCGCCGACTGGCTGGCCGGTGCAGATGCGCATCATGGGCCCTGACCGCCAGGAGGTGCGCCGCATCGCCGACGAGGTGAAGGCGAAGTTCCAGGCCAATCCGCTGCTCGGCGCCATCCATGACGACTGGCTGGAACCGGTGCCGGCGATGAAGCTGGTGATCGATCAGGATCGCGCCCGCGCGCTTGGCGTCACCTCGCAGCGCATCCGCCAGATGCTGCAGGCAACCATGTCCGGCGCGCCGCTCGGCGACTTCCGCGACGGCGAGGAGACGGTCTCGATCGTTGCCCGCGAGCCGGAGGCGAGCCGCCATCTGCTGTCCTCGGTCGACTCGGTCTACATCCCGACCGACTTCGGCGGCTCGGTGCCGTTGTCGCAGGTGGCCAAGGTCGTGCCTGTAATGGAGCAGGGCGTCGAATGGCGGCGCGACCGCCTGCCGACCATCTCGGTGCGCGCCACGCTGCCGGACGGCGTGCAGTCGAACGATGTCGTCACCAAGATGTACAACGACATGAAGGATCTGCGCGCCGGCCTGGCGCCCGGCTACAAGATCGAGATCCAGGGCGGCGCCGAGGACTCGGCGGAAAGCCAGGCCTCGATCGCGGCCAAGGCGCCGATCATGCTCGCCATCATCGTCGTGCTGTTGATGGTCCAGCTGCAGAACTTCGGCAAAGCGATGCTGGTTCTGGCAACCGGCCCGCTCGGCATCATCGGTGCGGCGGCGGCACTGCTGATCAGCGGCGCGCCGTTCGGCTTCGTCGCCATCCTCGGCGTCATCGCGCTGCTCGGCATCATCATGCGCAACTCGATCATCCTCGTCGACCAGATCGACCAGGACATCGTCAGAGGCATGGAACGCTCGGAGGCCATTGTCGGCGCAGCCGTACGCCGCTTCCGCCCGATCGTGCTGACGGCGATGACCGCTGTGCTGGCGCTGATCCCGATCTCGCGCGCTGTCTTCTGGGGACCGCTGGCCTACGCCATGATGGGCGGTATCCTGGTAGCCACCGTGCTCACCATCCTGGTGCTGCCGGCTGGCTACGCCCTGTTCTTCGGCCGCGCACCCAAGAAGGCGAAGACCGACGAACAGGCGCCCGAGCCGGAGAAGGTCGAAGGCATCGAGCGGCCGCAACTGGCGCTCGCAGCGGAATAAGGTGGCAACCGGGATCATCCGCCATCGTCGTCGGACGGTGGCGGATGATCCGAACAATACGGGCAACCACATCCCAAAAAAATCGAGCGCGCCGAAGCGCGCCCGTTATTTTCTTAAGCCGTCATTGTCAGATGACAAACACCCAGTTGGCGATCAGCATCACCGCCACGCCGGCAATCAGCGTCAGATAGGGCAGCATGCCCGCCTTCTTGACCGAGAGGTCGGCTCCCGCCATGCCGAGATCGGCCAGCATGTGCTCGGGGAACTTTCCTTTGTCCTGCACATAGTGGCGGAAGCAGAACACCGGGATGATCAGCGCCGCGGTGATCAGGCCCGCCCACAGTGCCATCGGGTTCCATACCTTGGCGCCGGCGCCCATGAAGATGGCGTTGACATAGGCGAAGATCGCCCCGATGCCGAGCAGCCAGGCCGGCGCCTTCCACGGCCGGTTGATGTGGCCGTTGTCGATACGATGGATCCAGCCGGCGTTGAGGTTGAGGAAGTTGAAGATGATGTAGCCGCAGTTCGACACGGCGAGGATGAAGAAGAAGCTCGTCGCGTCGGCCGAGGCGATGGCCAGCACGGCCAGGTTGAAGCAGAGGTCGGTCCACATCGCCCGCGTCGGCGCGCCGTGTTCGTTGACATGGCTGAGATAGCGCGGCAGCCAGCCGTCGACCGAACCCTGGTAGAGCGTGCGCGAGGAGCCGGCCATCGCCGTCATGATGCAGAGCACCAGCGCCAGGATCATCAGCATGACCAGCAGGCTGTGGATCAGCTTGCCGCCGCCGACCATGCCGGCCAGCGCGTCGGCAACACCGGAGCCGTCGACGATCGGCGTCGCCAGCATGCCGTTCAGGCCCAGCACGCCCTGGAAGGTGAAGGGCACCAGGATGAACAGCAGCATGCAAAGCAGGCCGGAGTAGAAGATCGCCTTGAAGGTGTCGGTGCCGGGGTTCTTGAACTCCGACGTGTAGCAGACTGCGGTCTCGAAGCCGTAAGTCGACCAGGCCGCGATGAACATGCCGCCCAGCGCCAGCGTCCAGCCGGCAATGTTCCATGAGCCGGGGTCGGGTGCGTAAGCGGCAGCCAGCGGCACCAGCGGCGAGAAATTCGCCCAGTCGATCTGGCCGGTGAAGATCGGCACGACGCCGACGATCAGCATCGGGATGATGACGAGCAGGCCGATATATTTCTGCACATTGGCCGTGCCGAGGATGCCGCGATGCTGGATGGCGAAGATGATCAGCATCAGCACCGCGCCGATGAAGAAGGTGGCGTTGAGCGTGAAGGACACCGGCCCCAGCGTGTGGCTGAACAACGTCCAGGTGCGGATCGCCGGCGTTGCCGCTGCCGTCACTGCGGCGATGGCATCAACAGGTGCCGTTCCCGCGTGCGCGGCGATGTAGGCGACGACTTCCGGCGAAGTTTCGCCGAAGAGCGGCACCGGCGCCAGCGCGTTGAGGATGTAGGCGGCGGCGATCGAGCAGCCGAGCGACAGCACCGGCGACCATGCGAACCAGTTGCACCACACCGACAGCGGCGCGATGAACTTCGAGTAGCGCAGCCAGGCCGTGGCGCCGTAGATCGAGGCGCCGCCCGACTTGTTCGGGAACAGGCCGGCGATCTCCGCATAGGTGAAGGATTGCAGGAAACCCATGATCATGGATACCGTCCAGATCAGGAATGCCAGCTTTCCGGTCGTGCCGGCAATGCCGCCGATCGAGAACAGGACCAGCGCCGGGACGCCGCTTGCCACCCAGAAGGCGCCACGCCAGTCGATATGCCTAAGCAGCTTGCTGTCGGCAGGCTGCTCCAGGGCCGTGCTTATCGTGCTCATATGTGTGTCTTCCCCTTTTTGTTGTTCCCCGCCAGCGACGCTTCGGCTCTCGCGAAGCTTGCTCCCCGGCATATGATCGGCACGACTGTCGTGTTTCCACTCAGTCGTATTTTTTTCTTAAGAGTGAAGATTGATCCGACGCGCTTTCGCGTCAAGCGTTTTGTGAATGTCATGCACACCACGCTTGCGAAACGTCGGTCCGCCCGTCGTCGGTAGCGCCCGGCGGAGGGGTCAGGTCCTGCCTTGGAAGGCGTATCAGGAACGCGGCTTGGTCTTCTGCGGATCGTAATGGGCGAAGGCCACGACGCGCGCCGGCAGCCGCTTGGCCTGGCCGTCGAGCTTGCCGATCTCGACATCCGTGCCGATATCGGCGTGCGTGACGTCGAGCCTTGCCAGCGCGATGGTCTTGCCGAGCACCGGCGAGCGCATGCCGGAGGTGACGACGCCGATCTGGGCGCGGCCGACATGGACGCAGTCGCCATGACCGACGGCGACGTTGGCATCGATGTCGAGGCCGACAAGCTTGTGCTGTGGGTGCTCCTTGCGCCGGATCAGCGCGTCGCGGCCGATGAAGTCGTCCGCCTTGGTCTTCAGCGGCACGGTAAAGCCGATGCCGGCCTCGAACGGATCGGTCTGGTCGGAGAACTCGTAACCGGCGAAGATCAGGCCGGCCTCGATGCGCACCATGTCGAGCGCCTGCAGCCCCATCGGCTTCAGCCCGTGCGGCTGGCCGGCTTCCCAGACGGCGTCGAACACTTTTTCGGCGTCGCGCGGATGGCACCAGATCTCGTAGCCGAGCTCGCCCGTATAGCCGGTGCGCGAGACCACGACCGGTATGCCGCTGCCGCCGCCGATGCGGGCGACGGCGAAGCGGAACCATTCGAGCTCGCCGATCGAGGGCTGCACCGGCGAGGTCCAGACTACCTCCTTCAATATGTCGCGGCTCTTCGGCCCTTGCACGGCGATGTTGTGCATCTGGTCGGTGGAGGAGCGCACCAGCACGTTGAGGCCGAGTTTCTTGGCCGCCTCGCGCAGCCATTCGCCGGAAAGATCGTCGCCGCCGACCCAGCGGAAATTGTCCTTGCCGAGTCTCAGCAACGTGCCGTCGTCGATCATGCCGCCGTGCTCATAGCACATCGCCGTATAGACGACCTGGCCGACGCCGAGCTTCTTGACGTCGCGGGTCAGCGTGTATTGCAGCAGCGTCTCGGCATCGGGTCCGGTGACCTCGAATTTGCGCAGTGGCGACAGGTCCATGATCACCGCGTCCTGCCGGCAGGCCCAGTATTCGGCGATGGCGCCTTCTTTGGCGAAGCTATTGGCGAGCCAAAAGCCCCTGTATTCGACGAAGTCGCGCGTATGCTTGGCAAAGCTCGAATGAAAGGCTGTCTCGCGGGTCATTTTCGGTTCCGAGTCGGGCTTCATGCGTCTGGCGATCGCTCGCGAGAATTTGCGCTGGCCGGAATAGCTGCGCACATGGATGTCGGTCAGGTCCCAGCCATTGGCGGGCGTGGTGTCGTCCGGACAGGCCGAGGACACGCAGACGATGTCGGTCAACGCTCTCAAAAGCACATAGTCGCCCGGGCGCGACCACGGCTCGTCCGACACCATCACGCCATGCGCGTCGATCGCCGTGTTGAAGAAGAAGTTGATCGCCATCCAGCCGGCGCGGGGATTTACGCCCTTGTCGGAAAGCGCCTTGTTGAAATTCTCCGAGCAATTGGTGTGGCCGGGATAGCCGATGTCGTCGTAATATTTCGCCGCGCAGGCGAGCGCGAAAGCGTCGTGCCGGCCGCACGTGTCCTGCACCACCTCGACCAGCGGCTCCATGTCCTGGTCGTAATATTTCGAATGCAGGCCGGGCATCGGATAGGCAGAGCCCATCAGCGTTCGTGTCGTCGTCACGTCGAGCGGCAGGTCGCGGCCCTTGTCCAGCTTGCGCGCCGAAAAACACTGGAAGTCGGTGCACTGCCGTCCATCGACGTCGATGATCTGCAGATAGTCGCCAGCTTTGACGAAATAGGATTCGGCGGTCGCAGAATTCACTCTGAGATCAAGCACCGGATCGGCGAGGGGATCGGGAAGCTGCGACTTGTTTTTCAGCCTGATCGTGGCGCGGCGCACGATCACGGTGAGCGGCGTCGCGGTGTTGTGGCCGTCGACGAGCATCGGCCCGCCTGGCGCCGCAATCAGCAGCGCGCCGTCGCGGGCGACAGCGAAGCTCTGCTCGGCGCCGGCCGGCGTGGCGCCGCCGAACACGTGGACGCCTTCCGGCTGGTCGAGTTGCGCCTGGCGGCGCGCGAGGCTCAGCCGCAGCGCCGCGAGGCTGTCATCGCCTTCGGCGAGCAGCGCCTTGATGCCGGCGGCATTGCTGTTGGACCGTTCGCCGAAAATGCCTGGATCGGTCGCGCCGGTCTTGTCCCAGGCCAGCAGCTCGCAGGGCTGGCCGCCCTCGACATTGCTCACGCTGACACTGTCGCCGGCCTCGACGTCGATCAGCACCGCGCCATTGCCCTGAACAGTATAGCGCTCCATGCCGGGCGGCAGCGCAATCTGGCCGGGCCTCAGGATCAGGCTCGGACGGGGCGGTCCGGATAGGACCGCGGGGTAGGGCGACTGGCTCATCTCAAACCCTCCTCCGAGCGAGAAACAAGTTTGCCTGTGTGTGAAATTATTTTAGCAGCAAGAATAGCAGTGCGAATGAGTTTGACAAGGCGGCACTTCCCTTCTCCCCTTGTGGGAGAAGGTGGCCGCGTAGCGGCCGGATGAGGGGTGTTCCAGGAAATGCCAGCGCTCACTCAGCTGGAGCACCCCTCAACCGTCTCGGCGCTGCGCGCCGATCCACCTTCTCCCACAAGGGGAGAAGGGAAGTGCGCAGCGCATCTACGCCAATTCCTCGGAGTGGCCGATATCAACGCCACACTCCGCGGCCGAGTCGAGGATCGTATGCCAAAGGCTTTCTGCGAAGGTCGCGAATGCCAGCAGATTGAACACTGCCTGTCCGTTGCGATCGTTACCCCGCCAGAGCGCGACGCTCGTGTGATCCATCGACGTGGCAGCTGCCGAACCGACCGCGAACACCTCGGGATGCAGGTCGATCGACGACAGCTTGCCGAGCATCGTGCGCGCCTGGTCGCCGGAAACGCTGATCAGTGCCCGCGCATGCGATTGGTCGGAAAGCGAAGCCGAAGCGGCAAAGGCCGGGGCAAGCGCATCCATCCCATTCTTGCCGCCTTTCGACAGCACGAAGAACTGATCCGGTCCCGACCAGATCAGCGTCGCATCGGCCGCGCCGACCGCCTGGGGCGTTTCCGGCGCTGCGACACCGAAGCGCGCCTTTGCGGCCTTCGCCATCTCACCGCCCTTGCCGCGCCGCGCCATCACCTGGATGAGGTCGACATTGCGGATCTCGGTCAGCGATACTCCGGCTTCGCCTTGCGCGCCATAAGGGCCGGCGACCAGCGCGCGGTCGAGCGGGCTGCGAACGTCCCAGGAAAAATCAGCCACGCTGGCGCCCTCCATCCGGATCGTAGAAAACGGGATTGCAGAGCTCGACATCGTAGTCCTCGCCGCGCAGCGGGTCATGCGCGTGCACGATCTCGCCGATGCGCTCGCGTCCGCGCTCGACGAGCCCGAGCCCGATCCACAGGTCGAGCACAGGCGAGAAGCAGACCGAGGTGACATAACCCTGATCGTTGCCGGGACCGGGGATCTCGTCCTTTGGAATGATGTGCGCGCCAGAGCGCAGGCGGCGCGCCTTGTCGGTCGGCTTGATGCCGACGACGACCTGCCGGTCCGGCGCGACCAGCGCCTCGCGACCGGCCATGACGCGGCCGATGAAATCCTTCTTGGTCGACATCATCTTGCTGAGGCCAAGATCGGCCGCCGTGGTCGTGCCGTTGAGCTCGGGCCCGGCGACATGGCCCTTTTCGATGCGCATCACGCCAAGCGCTTCGGTGCCGTAAGGCGTCACGCCGAATGGCTTGCCGGCAATCATCAGATTGCGCGCCATGGCCTCGCCATAGCGCGACGGCACGGAAATTTCGAACGCCATCTCGCCGGAGAAGGAAATGCGGAACAGCCGCGCCTTGATGCCGCCGCGCAATTTGACCTCGCGCGCGCCCATGAACGGAAAACCTTCGTTGGACAGGTCCTCGGCCGGATCGACGACCTCCTTCAAGAGATCGCGGGTCTTCGGCCCGGCGATGGAGAACTGAGCCCACTGGTCGGACACCGAGGTCAGCTGCACGTCGAGCTCGGGGAACAGCACCTGGCGGCAGAATTCCAGGTGCTGCATCACCGGTCCGGCCTTGGCCGTCGTTGTGGTCAGGAAGTAATGATCCTCGGCCAGCCGCGAGGTCGTGCCGTCGTCATAGACGATGCCGTCCTCACGCAGCATCAGCCCGTAGCGCGCCTTGCCGACGGCAAGGCTGGAGAAGGCGTTGATGTAGACGCGGTCGAGGAAGGCGCCGGCGTCCGCGCCGTGCACGTCGATCTTGCCGAGCGTCGAGACATCGCAGAAGCCGACGCCGCCGCGCACCGCCCTGACCTCGCGGGTGACCGATTCCAGCCAGTCCTTCTCGCCGGCGCGCGGATACCATTGCGCGCGTTTCCACAAGCCGGTGTCGACGAAGACAGCGCCCTGTTCGGCCGCCCAATGGTGAGACGGCGTCAGCCGCGTCGCGTGGAAATTCTCGTCGCGGTGATGGCCGGCGAAGGCGCCGATGGCGACCGGCACATAAGGCGGCCGGTAGATCGTCGTGCCCGTCTCGGGGATCGACTTGCCGGTGACGGCCGCCATGATGGCCAGGCCGGCGACATTCGAGGTCTTGCCCTGGTCGGTCGCCATGCCGAGCGTCGTATAGCGCTTCAGGTGCTCGACCGATTGAAAACCCTCGCGCTGCGCCAGCTCGACATCGGAAGCGGTGACGTCATGCTGCTGATCGACGAAGGCCTTGCCCTTGCCGGCGACATGCCAGAGCGGTGTCAGCGAGAAGGCCTCGTCGTCGGCGACCGGCATGGAGCCCGTGCTGCCGCTGCGTCCGGCATCGCGCGCCGCGGCGGCGCCGGCCTCAAAACCTTCGCGCAGGCAGGCGCCGAGGCCGAAGGCGCCATTGGCCGCGCCTGCCGCGAGCATGCCGGGCGGCGCGCCGTCCGGCACGAAGGCGGCGATGTCGTCGCGCCATTTCGGCCGGCCGCGATGATAGGAGGTGAGGCCGACCGTCGGGTTCCAGCCGCCGGACACGGCAAGTCCATCTGCCTCGACTTCGGCGCGGGCACCGCCGGTCAGCGATACCGAAATCTTGCGCACGCCGTTCTTGCCGCCGTCGACGCCGCTGACGGCGCCGTGCAGCACCGGGAAGCCGCCCTTACTGGCAAGCGAGCGATGGGCCGCCGAAACGTCCGGCCGCGCATCGATCACCGCGGCGACCTGCAATCCCGCCGCGATCGCTGTTTCGGCTGTCCGCCAGCCATCCTCATTGTTGGTGAAGAACGCGATGCGCTTGGCTGGCGTTGCCGCATAGCGGTTGATGTAGCTGCGCATGGCGGACGCCATCATCACGCCCGGCGTGTCGTTGCCGGCAAAGACGATGGGACGTTCGATCGAGCCGGCGGCGACCACGCAGCGCTTGGCCACGATGCGCCACAGCCGCTGGCGTACCTGATGTTCCGGCGGCACCGGCAGATGGTCGTTGACGCGTTCGATCGCGCCATAGGTGCCGCCGTCATAGACGCCGAACAGCGTCGTGCGCGTCATGATGCGCACATCCGGCATCGCCGCGAGTTCAGCCAGCGTGCGCGCAACCCAGTCCGTGGCCGGCAATCCGTCGATCGTGCCGCCATCGGCAAGCAGGCGGCCGCCGAGAACAAAATCCTCCTCGCACAGGATGACGCGCGCGCCGCTGCGGCCGGCGGCAAGGGCGGCGGCCAGGCCGGTTGGGCCTGAGCCCGCGATCACCACGTCGCAATGCGCCCAGGCCTTGTCATAGTGGTCGGGGTCGGAAATGATGGCGGCACGGCCGAGGCCCGCGGCGCGGCGGATAGCCGGCTCATAGATCGCTTCCCAGAACTTCGCCGGCCACATGAAGGTCTTGTAGTAGAAGCCCGCGACGAAGATCGGCGCGAACAGCTGGTTGACCGACATGACGTCGAAACCGAGCGACGGCCAGCGGTTCTGGCTGGCGGCGTCCAGGCCCTCATAAAGCTCGGCCGTCGTCGCCCTGGTGTTCGGCTCGCGCCTGGCGCCGCTGCGCAGCTCGACCAGCGCGTTCGGCTCCTCCGAGCCTGCCGTCAGGATGCCGCGCGGGCGGTGATATTTGAACGAGCGGCCGACCAGCTTGACGCCATTGGCGACCAGCGCCGAGGCTAGCGTGTCGCCCTTGAAACCCGAGAAGGTCTTGCCGTCGAAACGGAAGCTGAGCGGCGCCGAGCGGTCGATGAGACCGCCGGAGGTCAAGCGATTGGGTTGGCTGGAAATCACAATGCCCGGCTTTCAATTGGTGCGACATCATGGGAGACGGCCGCGCCGCCTCTTACCCTCCCCCTTGTGGGGAGGGTCGCTGCGAAGCAGCGGGGTGGGGGTGCGGCGCCGACCCCCACCCGGACCTGCGGTCCGACCTCCCCACAAGGGGGAGGTAGGGGGCTGGCGATCTTCGCAGGGGCGCTGACTTGGACAGGAAAGTTCATTTCGCAACCTGCCTAGCGCCGGCGCCCGCCGCCGGTTCGACCGCTGAAATCTCATGCGTCAGCGTGTTGCGCGTGACCTTCAGCCAGGCCCGGCAGCCTCCGCCGTGATACCAGTGCTCGCTCATCACGCCGGCGACGTTGTCGCGCAAATAGACGTAGTCGTAGACGGCGTCTTCGCCGGCATCGCCCACCGGTCGCACCGGCTTCGCGTCGCCGAGATAGGTGAACTCGCCGAGCTCGCGTTCACCGCAGAAGGGACAGACAATACGCATGGTTTTTCGACTGTCCTCAGTGCAGGTTCGGTTGGGCGCCCTGGCCCTTCTCGTCGATCATGGCGCCGCGCCGGAAGCGGTCGAGGCGGAAGAATGCAGCTTCCTTGTGCGATTGATCGCGGGCGATGAGATGGGCAAAGACGAAGCCTGAGCCCGGCGTCGCCTTGAACCCGCCATAGCACCAGCCGGCATTGATATAGAGGCCGTCGACCGGGCTCTTGTCGATGATCGGCGAGCCGTCCATCGACATGTCCATGATGCCGCCCCATTGGCGCAGGAGCCGCACGCGGCCGATCATCGGGATGAGCGCCATGCCGCCTTCGCAGACATCCTCTACGACCGGCAGATTGCCGCGCTGGGCATAGGAGTTGTAGCCGTCGATGTCGCCGCCGAAGACCAGGCCGCCCTTGTCGGATTGGCTGACATAGAAGTGCCCGGCGCCGAAGGTCATGACACCGGGGATAAGCGGCTTGATCGCTTCGGAGACGAAGGCCTGCAGCACGTGGCTTTCGATCGGCAGGCGTAGCCCCGCCATCGCCGCGACACGCGACGAAGACCCGGCGACCGCCATGCCGACCTTGCCGGCGCCGATCTTGCCGCGTGAGGTCTCGACGCCGGTCACCTTGCCGTTGGCGTCGCGCGTGAAGCCGGTGACCTCGCAGTTCTGGATGATGTCGACGCCGAGTTCGCTCGCCGCATGCGCATAGCCCCAGACCACGGCGTCATGCCGCGCCGTGCCGCCGCGCCGCTGCAAAAGCCCGCCTTGCACGGGAAACCGCGCATTGTCGAAGTTCAGGAACGGCAGCATCTTCCGCAGCGCGGCCTGGTCGAGCAGTTCCGCGTCGATGCCGTTGATGCGCATCGTGTTGCCACGTCGCGCGAAGGCGTCGCGCTGGGCATCGGAATGATAGAGGTTCAGCACGCCGCGCTGGCTGACCATCGCGTTGTAGTTGAGATCCTGCTCCATCTTCTCCCACAGCTTCATCGACAATTCGTAGAAGCCGGTATTGCCGGGCAGGCCGTAATTGGAACGGATGATGGTGGTGTTGCGGCCGGCATTGCCGGAGCCGATCCAGCCCTTTTCCAGCACCGCTACGTTGCGGATGCCGAACTCGCTGGCGAGGAACCATGCGGTGGCGAGACCGTGGCCGCCGCCGCCGATGATGATCACGTCATAGCGATCCTTGGGCGCGGCGTCGCGCCAGGTCGGCTTCCAGTTCTTGTGGCCGGAAAGGGCGGCGCGGGCGAGCGAGAAGATCGAATATTTCATCAGTTCATTCCAAGGCCGCTCGCCCTACGCGTTGGGGGTCAGATATCCAGCGTGTGGTCGCGCTCCCACTGCGTGAAGTGCGAAGCATAGGAATTCCATTCCTGTTGCTTCAGCTTTAGGTATGCCGACGAAAATTCCTCACCCAGCGCCGCCTTGAGCGATTTGTCGTGGTCGAACTCGCGCAGCGCGTCGAGCAGGTTGAGCGGCAGTTTCGGCGCATCCGTGACGGTATGGCCGAGCTGGTACATGTCGATATCGTAGCGCTTGCCGGGATCGGCCTTGGAGCGGATGCCGTCGAGGCCGGCGGCGATGATGACGGCCTGCAGCAAATACGGGTTGGCCGCGCCGTCGGGCAGACGCAGTTCGAAGCGGCCGGGCCCCGGCACGCGCACCATGTGGGTGCGGTTGTTGCCGGTCCAAGTCACCGTATTCGGCGCCCAGGTCGCGCCCGAAATGGTGCGCGGCGCGTTGATGCGCTTGTAGGAATTCACCGTCGGATTGGTGATCGCGGCAAGCGCCGAGGCATGTTTCATGATGCCGCCGAGGAAGTTCCGGCCCTTGGCCGAGAGGCCGAGTTCCATCGAATTGTCGGCAAACACATTGGTCTTGCCGGTCTCGTCCCACACCGAGATATGGGCATGGCAGCCATTGCCGGTCAGGCCCTGGAACGGCTTCGGCATGAAGGTCGCGCGCAGGCCATGTTTCTCCGCGATCGACTTGACCATGAACTTGAAGAAGGAGTGCTTGTCGGCGGTCGCCAGCGCGTGGTCGAAGGACCAGTTCATCTCGAACTGGCCGTTGGCGTCCTCATGGTCGTTCTGGTACGGGCCCCAGCCTAGCGCCAGCATGTGGTCGCAGATCTCGGCGATCACGTCGTAGCGGCGCATCACCGCCTGCTGGTCGTAGCAGGGCTTCGAGGCGGTGTCGTATTGGTCGGAAATGGCCGTGCCGTCCGGGGAGATCAGGAAGAATTCGGCCTCGACGCCGGTCTTGACATGCATGCCGTCGCGGGCGGCTTCCACGATCAGACGCTTGAGCGTGTTGCGCGGCGCCTGGTCGACCTCCTTGTCGTCCATGATGCAGTTGGCGGCGACCCAGGCGACGTCGGGCTTCCATGGCAGCTGGATCACCGAAGCCGGATCCGGCACCGCCAGCATGTCGGGATGCGCCGGCGTCAGATCGAGCCAGGTTGCGAAACCGGCAAAGCCCGCGCCGTCCTTCTGCATGTCGGCGATCGCCTGCGCCGGTACCAGCTTGGCGCGCTGGCCGCTAAACAGGTCGGTGTAGGAGATCATGAAATATTTGACGCCGTTCTCCTTGGCGAATGCGGCGAGATCGTTCCCCATTTATAGTTCCTCGCAGTGGTTTTTTGCTGATGTCCTAGAAGCCGTTCTTCCCCGGTATCCAGTTGGTGCCGGCTAAAGGCACACCGGCCATGGCGGCGGCTTCGATCGAGAGCGCGACGAGATCCTCGGGCTCGAGATTGTGCAGGCTGTTCTTGCCGCAGGCGCGGGCGATCGTCTGCGCCTCCAGCGTCATCACCTTGAGATAGTTCGCCAACCGCCGCCCGGCCGCGATCGGGTCGACCCGCTTCATCAATTCGGGATCCTGCGTGGTGATGCCGGCCGGGTCGCGGCCCTCGTGCCAGTCGTCATAGGCGCCGGCTGTGCTGCCGAGCGCATTATACTCCGCTTCCCAGCGCGGATCGTTGTCGCCGAGCGCGACCAGCGCCGCCGTGCCGATCGACACCGCGTCGACCCCGAGCGCAAGCGCCTTGGCGACATCGGCGCCGTTGCGGATACCGCCGGAGACGATCAGCTGCACCTTGCGGTGCATGCCGAGGTCCTGCAGCGCCTGCACCGCCGGCCTGATACAGGCAAGTGTCGGCTGACCGACATTTTCGATGAACACTTCCTGGGTCGCCGCCGTGCCGCCCTGCATGCCGTCGACCACCACGACATCGGCGCCGGCCTTCACCGCGAGCGCGGTGTCGTAATAGGGGCGGGCGCCGCCGACCTTGACGTAGATCGGCTTTTCCCAGTCGGTGATCTCGCGCAGTTCGAGGATCTTGATCTCGAGATCGTCCGGCCCGGTCCAGTCGGGGTGGCGCGAGGCCGAGCGCTGGTCGATGCCCTTGGGCAGCGTACGCATCTCGGCGACGCGATCGGAAATCTTCTGTCCCAAGAGCATGCCGCCGCCGCCGGGCTTGGCGCCCTGGCCGACGACGACTTCGATCGCGTCGGCGCGGCGCAGGTCGCGCGGGTTCATGCCGTAGCGCGACGGCAGGTACTGGTAGACCAGTTGCTTGGAATGGCCGCGCTCCTCCTCGGTCATGCCGCCGTCGCCGGTCGTGGTCGAGGTGCCGGAAAGCGTGGCGCCGCGCCCGAGCGCTTCCTTGGCCGGGCCGGAGAGCGAACCGAAGCTCATGCCGGCGATGGTGATCGGGATCTTCAGCTCGATCGGCTTCCTGGCATGGCGCGAGCCGAGCACCACCGAGGTGTCGCAGCGCTCGCGATAGCCTTCCAGCGGATAGCGCGAAATCGAGGCGCCAAGGAACAGAAGGTCGTCGAAATGCGGCAGCTTGCGCTTGGCGCCGGCGCCGCGGATGTCATAGATGCCGGTCGCGGCCGCGCGGCGGATTTCGGAAAGCGTGTAGTCGTCGAAAGTCGCGGATTTGCGCGGCGTCGTCGGCGGGTTGCGGTAGGTCATCTTGCCTCAATACGCGTCGGCGTTGTCGATATTGAAATTGTAGAGCGTGCGCGCCGAGCCGTAGCGCTTGAACTCCGACGCCTTGACGCCGGTGACGCCGGCCTTGTCGAGCAGGCCCTGCAGCAATTCGATATGCTCGGGCCGCATCTCCTTGGCGATGCAGTCGGCGCCGAGGCTTTCCACCTTGCCGCGCACGAAAAGCCGCGCCTCATAGATGGAATCGCCTAGCGCATCGCCGGCATCGCCCAGCACCACGAGGTTGCCGGACTGCGCCATGAAGGCCGACATGTGGCCGATATTGCCGTGCACGACGATGTCGATGCCCTTCATCGAGATGCCGCAGCGCGACGAGGCGTTGCCTTCGATGACCAGCAGCCCGCCGCGGCCGGTGGCGCCGGCATACTGACTGGCGTCGCCCTTGATGACGATCGAGCCCGACATCATGTTCTCGCCGACGCCGGGGCCGGCCGAGCCATGCACGGTGATCGCGGCGCCGTCATTCATGCCGGCGCAGTAATAGCCGACGCTGCCGCGCACGTCGATCGCGATCGGTTGGTCGACGCCGACGGCGACCGAGTGGCTTCCCTTCGGGTTGAGCACTTCCCAAGCCGTCTCGTTCGAGCCGGGCGTGAGCTTGTGCAGCGCCTGGTTCAACTCGCGCAGCGAATGTTGCGAGAGGTCGAAGACCCTCGCATGGCTCTGATCGCGCTCGGCTTTCGACATTATGGTTGCCGGCATCGGCTCAATGCTCCCAGAAATAGACGGTTGCGGGCTCCGGCTCCCAGACCCGCGCATTGTCGATGCCGGGCAGCTTGGTGAGCGCGCGATATTCCGAGCCGAAGGCGACATATTGGTCGGTCTCGGCCATCACGGCCGGCTTGCAGGCGATCGGATCGCGCACCACGCCGAAGCCGTTCTTGGTGCCGACGACGAAGGTGAAGAAGCCGTCGAGATCGGAGAGCGTGCCTTCCAGGGCCTCGCCGAGATTCTTGCCGTGCGCCATCCGGTTGGAGAGATAGGCGGCCGCCACTTCGGTGTCGTTTTCGGTCTCGAAGGTCATGCCGTCGCGGACCAGTTCGCGGCGCACATTGTTGTGGTTGGAGAGCGAGCCGTTGTGCACCAGGCACTGGTCGGCGCCGGTCGAGAACGGATGCGCGCCCATCGTCGTCACCGCCGATTCCGTCGCCATGCGGGTGTGGCCGATGCCGTGCGTGCCGGTCATGGAGCGGACGTCGAAGCGGTCGACAACGGCTTCAGGCAGGCCGACTTCCTTGTAGATCTCCACCGCCTCGCCGGCGCCCATGATGCGGATGTCGGGCCGTAGCGACTGCAATGCCTCGCGCGCCGTGTCGACCTTGTCCGGCGTGGTCCTGATGACCGCATGCGTCGATTTCACGGCGACGCTCACCGGCGCGCCGATCGCCTTGGCGAGTTCGGCGTCGAGGCCGCGGAAATCGCGATCGGGCTTCGGCGACTGCACGGTGATCTTGGCTTCATTGCCGGTGGCGGTGCCATAGATGGCGATGCCGGCGCTGTCGGGTCCGCGGTCGCTGAGCGAGACCAGCATCTCCGACAGCATCGCGCCGAGCTTCGGCTCCAGCGCCTTGTCCTTCAAGAAAAGTCCGACGATTCCGCACATGCCAGCCTCCGACGTTTTTTGGCTCTCAGATGATGTACCGAATGAGCTTGCTTAATTCAATGGTATGAAAGAAATTTTCCTGCCGTTATATATTAGACGGCGCATTGCCCTCGGCACTATCGCCGTCCGGGCGCACCTTGTGAACCCAGATCGCATGGCGGATGCGCGCGATCCTATAGGCATCGAGCACCGACAGCGCATAGATCAGGAAGCCGCCGGCATGGCGACCGATGAAGCTGGCGTCGGCCGGCGCCAGCTTGGTCGTTACCCAGCCAAGGATCACCATGAAGAACAGGAACTGCAGGCCGCGTACCGGCACGCCAAGTATGACATGGCCGCTTGCCGGCAGAACGATCGCCGCGCCGAGCACGAGATAGGGATTGGCCGGGGAGGAGGAGGCGGCTCCGTCGGTCATGCTGCTTGCCTTTCGCGCCGGTTGATGGCTTCGCGAAGGCCCGACGCCACCTCGAGCAGTCGTTCGATCAGAGCCGGATCGATTCTGGCTTCGCCGAACGCGGCCTGCCGGAACACGCCGTAGCGTGCGCGCTCGGCCTCGGCCAGCAGCCAGACGATGCGCACGCCCTTCGGCGTGACCAGCAATTCCTTGGCGCGGCTTTCGGCAAAAATGTCGGTATGCGAAGCGATCAGATCCTGCGGGAAGGCGACGCCCCGGCGGTCGGTGCGCAGCATTGCCTCGGCTGGAAAGCCGAGCACCTTCGGCAGCGTGTGCGCTAGATGGTCGAAATTGGAAAATGTCGTCGCCGAATTCGGCCGCATCATCATGTCGAAAATACCCGGAACCGCGACCGACTCGGTGATCGAAACGCTCAGCCAGCGCGTCGGGAGCTTTCGCGTCGCCAGCGTATCGACGATGGTGCGCACCTGAACGCGCTGACCGTTCCAGGAACCGGCCCAGGTGACTACGCCGGCCGTGCCATCGGAAATGTCGGCGGCATCCGCAATGACGCTGCGAACACTGGCCATATCGGCGTCCAAGGCTGTCTTCGCCCTGTTGCGGCCGGCGCGCGCAAGCCAGGCGACATGGGCGACGACGCCCGATGCGATCGCCCCGATAAGCAATACTGACGTCAGCTCTGACATTTCGACACGCCACGGCCCGCCGCCAACCGGCGGGCCTTTACTCCACTCAATAACCCTGCGGCTTCGGCCACGGCATGGAGAACTGGTCGCCGCGCCGCACGAACTTGTAGCGGTAGAAGTGGAACCATAGCGAAATCAGGAAATAGAACACGGTCATCGCGATCAGCTGCGAGCCGAAGCCGAGGAAAATGGCGAAGAAGGTCACCATGCACAGGCAGAACAGAACGATCGCCGGCAGCGGATGGAAGGGGTGCGTGTAGCCGCGGCGGATCGAGCCGATCGGCCATTTCTTCCGGAACATGATGATGTTGATGCTCATGAAGGTGTATTGCAGCACGCCCGACAGGATCGAGAAGGTGATTGCCTGGTTGAGGTCTGCGATGAAGGCGAAGGCCAGCGCGATCGGCAGCAGGAACAAGATCGAACGATAAGGCGTGCGATACTTCGGATGCACCGCCGAGAACCAGCTCGGCAGGTAACGATCGCGGCCGAGCGAGAACCAGGCGCGCGCCGCATCGTTGATGCAGCCATTGGCCGATGCGAGCGCTGCCAGCAGCGTCGCGATGAACAAGAGGTTTTCCAGCAGCGGGCTGCCGGTCAGCTTGCCGGCGTCCCACAGCGGATAATAGGTGATGCCGAGATATTCCCAAGGCATCAGCGAAGCGCAGACATACCAGGTCATGGCGGCGGCGATCAGAAGCGTGATCATGCCGGCCATGGTGCCGTAGGGCAGGGAGCGCGCCGGCGAGCGCACTTCCTCGGCCGCCTGGGTGGTGCCTTCGATGCCGAGATAGTACCAGATGCCGAACTGGAAGGCGGCGATCACGCCGATCCAGCCATAGGGCAGCGCATTGCCGGGGGTGACCAGTTCGTTGAGCTTCAGCACCACGCCTTGCGTCCACGGGCTGACCGAGAAGAACAAGATGACGATCGAGACATAGGCGATCGCGGTGATGACGAAGTTGACGTTGAGCGTCATCAGCACGCCGCGATAGTTGAGCCAGGCGAGCACGACAATGGTGGCTGCGATGAAGGAATTATGCGTCAGCCCTTCGACGCCGGCCTTGGCGACGATCGTATCGCCGAGCAGGATCGCATCCGACACTTCGAGCATGGTGTAGGCAAACACCAGGAACAGCGCGACATTGAAGGCCATCAGCGGGCCGACGATGTGCTTGGCCTGTGCATACTGGCCGCCGGCGGCGGCGACGGTGGACGTCACCTCTGAGTCGATCATGGCGACCGAAGTGTAGAGCAGGCCGACGACCCAGCAGACGATCAGCGCGGCGAGCGCGCCGCCCTTGTCGGCGGAGAAATTCCAGCCGGTGAATTCGCCGACTAGCACGATGCCGACGCCGAGCGCCCACACATGGGCGGGGCCGAGGACCCGAAGCAGCGAAACCCTGTCGCCGTGGATTGTCGTCGTTTGTGCCGTTTCAACCGCAGCCGTCATGTCAGTCCCCACTCAGATCCGGTGCTTTTCGGAAACAGCTTCAAGCTCGCCTTCGCGCGAAGAGGTCAGCACGGCCTCGGAATAGGTCGTGTCCACCTTGAACCAGTCGTAGAGCATCCACAGCGCAAGCACGACCGAGATGCCCCAGCAAACGTAAGACAGTCCCATCCACATTGTGTTTTCCCCGAACTACTTGTCTTCAAGTGTCTATTTGTCGTCGAACTTCTCGTTGATGACCTCGCGATATTCGCGATCGGAGGCGCGGAACAGAAAGACGAAATAGGCGATCAGCACGATCGCCATGATGATCAGCGTCGGCCAGTCGATGATGTAGTGGAAGCGGTTCTGGATGATGTCGTGCGCCGTCTCCGGCGTGTAGCCCAGCTTCTCCCAGATCGAGGCCATGGTCGCATTCTGGCCGAGCGCGTCCCAGGTCTTGGCGTCGAGCGGGTCGATCGACTTCGCCGCCCCGGCGAAGCCGAGCTTCAGCGGCAGCCAGAGCGCCACGAAAATTGCGACCACCACGACCGCGATGTCGAAGACCTGTCCTGCCTTGCTCTGCTCCGGCGGGATATAGCGAGCCATGGTTTCTCCCTTCAGGATTGACGGTTGCGGGCAGCGTCGGCGTTCTTGATGTCGAGCCCGTAGATGAAGTCCTTGTCTTCCTTGTAGTGGTTGAGCATGGCGAGGATCGCCGCGGTGTTGAAGATCAGCACCGCGGCGGCTGCAACCGCCACCACGACCTTGATCCCGCCGTCCGGGATGTATGGCCATGTCATCAGGAGGACGAAGAGGATCGTTGCCCACAGGCAGACGATCAGGAGCACGGATCCGCGCACGTCGGAACGGTACAGCGCTTCGATGCGCTGCTGCAGGTCGGACATCGGTTTTCCCCTTCTGGCGACGTCCGGCCCGAAATCGACCGAGCGTCCACTCTTTCAAGAGAGTGAAATTTTTTTCATAAGTTCCGCTCGAATTCCGGAATTGTCAAGCCGGATTTATGCTTTGCAAACCACTTATTCCAGGTCAAGAAATTTGCCTGACAATGAAATTTTTTGCTTCAAGGGGATTGCAGGGCTTCGCCGTTTGCGGTCAATATTCGACCAAGCTCCGCCGCCAAGCAGGAGCAGGGAACAGCAACGACTTAAATCGCATGGAGGACGATCGGATGACGGCATCCTGGAGATTCTCGACCCTGGCGGATCGCCATCGCGCGCTCGGCTCGAAACTCGAGGACTGGAGCGGCATGGGCACCGCCTGGACCTACGACAAGGATGCCGACGAGGAATATGTCGCGATCCGCACCAAGGCCGGGCTGATGGATGTCTCCGGCCTGAAGAAGGTCCACATCACCGGGCCGCACGCCTCGCATTTGATCGACCTCGCCACGACGCGCGACGTGGAAAAAATCTATCCCGGCAAGTCGGCCTATGCCTGCATGCTGAACGAGGCCGGAAAATTCACCGATGATTGCATCCTCTACCGCACCGGCCCGAACGCATGGATGGTCGTGCACGGCTCCGGCACCGGCCATGAGGAGCTGCAGCGTGCTTCAGTTGGGCGTGATGTGTCGCTGCGTTTCGACGACAATCTGCACGACCTTTCGCTGCAGGGGCCGGCCGCCGTCGACTATCTGGCCAAGCACGTGCCTGGCATCCGCGACCTGAACTACTTCCACCATATGCAGACGCAACTCTTCGGCTTCCCGGTGATGATCTCGCGCACCGGCTACACCGGCGAGCGCGGCTACGAGATTTTTTGCCGCGGCCAGGACGCCGGCACGATCTGGGACAGGATCCTCGACGACGGCAAGAGCGCGGGCATCATCCCGTGCCGCTTCACCACGCTCGACATGCTGCGCGTCGAGAGCTACCTGCTCTTCTACCCGTACGACAATTCGCAGAAATATCCGTTCGAGAATGAAGGCCCCGGTGACACGCTATGGGAACTCGGCCTCGACTTCACCGTCAGCCCCGGCAAGACCGGCTTCCGCGGCGCCGAGGAGCATTACCGGCTGAAGGGCAAGGAGCGCTTCAAGATCTACGGCGTTCTGCTCGACGGCAAGGAACCGGCCGACGAAGGGGCACCCGTCTACCGCGACGGCAAAAAGGTCGGCGTGGTGACCTGCGCCATGTATTCGCCGCTGGTCGAGAAATCGATGGGCATCGCCCGTCTCGACGTCGACTGCGCCGTCAAGGACACCAAGCTCGAGATCCGCAACAAGAGCGGGTCCATCAAGGCCGCGGCGCAACCGCTTCCATTCGACGATCCCAAGAAGACCAAGCGCACGGCAAAGGGCTGAGGCATCATCACGGGGAGGGATTTCGAGGTACGAAGGTATAATGGCAGCCAAGACGATCATCAGCCGGCCTATTTACGGAACGCTCTCACCGCAGCCCGGCAGGCATCATCTTTTCATCGCCGACGCCGAAGGCGCGCTCGCGATAACGGACATGGCCGGCAAGGCTCCGCCCGGCTTTTTCGATGGAGCCGAAATCGTCTTCATTCCGGACTCGCAGGGCAGGCATATCGATGCACTCGAGGCGTTGAACCCGGCGCAGCTCCACATCGCTCCGTCCTTTGCGAGCCTCTTGCCGCGGCTGAGGCAGACGCTGACCAACGCCCATATGGGGCTGCGCCTCTATCTTGCCGGCACCGAGGGCCTGATCGGCCAGGCCATGCAGGCGGCGCTCGAAGCCGGCATCGACCACACCTCGATGCAGACCGAGCATCGCGGCTCGCTGGCGCGGCGCATGCAATGCGTGCACTGCAAGGGCATCACCGAGAATGTGACGACGCAGCCTGCCACCTGCGCGCATTGCGGCTTGCTGCTTCTGGTGCGTGATCACTATTCGCGCCGGCTGGCCGCTTTCCAGGGTGTGTGCATCAACGCCGAGGATCGCTCGGAAATTCCTCCGATAGAGGAGGCCTTCCCATGAGCACCGGCACCACCAAGCTCGATGTCGTCGTCAGCGACGTCGTTCCGGTCAACGACCTGGTCACCCGCTTCCACTTCCGCCGCCGCGACGGCGAGTTGTTGCCGACCTTTTCCGGCGGTGCCCATGTCGTGGTCGAGATGCGCGACGGCGACCGCACCAGGCTCAATCCCTATTCGCTGATGGGCTCGCCGCTCGACACGCGCGAATACACGATTTCCATCCGGCGCGACGATGTCGGCCGCGGCGGCTCGCTCTTCATGCACCGGCAAGTCAAGCCGGGCGCGGAGATGGTGATCAGCTACCCGGTCAACCTGTTCTCCCTCGATCTGAGAGCGAAAAAGCATCTGATGCTGGCCGGCGGCATCGGCATCACGCCCTTCATGGCGCAGACCGCGCAACTCGCCGGCGCCGGCGGCAATTTCGAATTGCACTACACCTGCCGCACCGCCTCGCTCGGCACCTATGCCGACGTGCTGCGAGCGCGCTACGGCAACCGGGTCAGGCTCTATCACGACGACCGCGAGGAGCGCATCGAGCTCGAGCGGCTCTTGTCCTCGCAGCCGCTCGGCACGCATCTCTATGTCTGCGGGCCGGCCGGCATGATCAACTGGGTGCGCGATCGCGCAGCAAGCCTCGGCTGGCCGCCGGAAACCGTGCACTTCGAGCATTTCGCGGCCCCGCAGCCCGGCGCGCCGTTCGACGTGACTTTGGCCGTCAGCGGCAAGACGATCCATGTCGGCGGGCAGCAGAGCCTGCTCGAAGCCATCGAAGCCGCCGGCGTCGACCCGCCCTATCTGTGCCGCGGCGGCGTCTGCGGCCAGTGCGAGACCAATGTGATCTCCTCCGACGGCAAGTTCATCCACAACGACCATTGGCTGAGCGAGGAAGACCACCGTTCCGGCTGCAAGATCATGCCTTGTGTCTCGCGCTTCGAGGGCAGGTCGCTGGTCTTGGAAAGATAGGAGGCGAGCATGGGCATCACCTTTCGCAAGGAAACGTTTCGCGACGACTTCACCTTCAGGAACAGTCCGGAGCACATCAGGCGCTTTCCGTTCCCGTTCAACGAAGACGCCTACATGTATGCGGTCAACATCGAGCCGCATGTCATCGGGCCGAAAGGCAGCGTGCTGGAAAACCTGATCGACGTCGACGAGCACTATGTCGCCGAGATGCAGGACCGCGCGCTGGTGCTGGCCGAGGATCCGCTGCGCTGCCAGTCGCTGCCGCACATGACCTTGGCAGGCTGGGATCTGCTCGAGCTTCTGATGGAGCAGCAGGCGCTCGGCTATCCCGAGCATTTCACGCTGACGCGCGACGGCGATCGCTGGCGCTGGATCAACCGGCCGCTCGGTATCGACGACACCTTCACCTTCGGCGACACCTCGACGCTGCCTTATGGCCCGATGGAATATATCACCCGGCAGAGCCAGGGGGACTTCTGCATCCTCGACCAGCGCGACGGCAATCTGTGGATGGATGCCGGCATGGTCACCACCCAGGCCGACTGGTCGCTCGATTTCGACATCGGCATGAATTTCTTCGAATGGCACGCGCCGGTGCCGCTGGCGCATGAGAAGGGGATTTTCATCCGCGCGCTGAAATTTCTCACCAATATCCAGCAGGGCAAGCCGGCAAGGCGCTTGAACTGGACGATGACCGTCAATCCACGCCTCGACACCAGCCCTGAGAATTATCACAAATGGGGTCCGGACCGCGCCACCGTCACGCCTGAAAATGTCGGCGACAAGGTGCATCTGCGAGTCGAATTGCAAAGCTTCTGGCGGCTGCCGCGCTCCAACGGCATCGTCTTCCCGATCCGCTGCTATCTGATCAAGATGGACGAGCTGGTCACGCAGCCGAAATGGGCACGGCGCCTGCATCGCGTCATCCGCGACCTGCCGGAGGAACTCGCCACCTACAAGGGCCTGACCCGCTACCGTCCGACGCTGGTCGAATGGCTGTCGAAGCTCGACGACGGCAGCCCGACAAGTCCGGGTTTCGGGCCGGACTAGAAGCTGCCAATCTCCCCCCTTGTGGGGGAGATGCCCGGCAGAGCAGAGGGGGGCGCGAAGGAACGCAAACGATTGAGGTCGTCATCCTAGGGCGAAGCAAGGAGCGAAGCGACGCGCGCAGACCCTAGGATCCATGCCGTGACGCTAAGGCGTTGCAACGGTTACAGAATTCTGCTCCGTTGCACCTTTCGGTGAAGGTCTCGGCATGGATCCTCGGGTCAAGCCCGAGGATGACGAAGCGCTGGGACGGGCCGATCCAAGCACTGACATGTCAGCGGGACAGCGCCCCCCTCTGTCCTGCCGGACATCTCGCCCACAAGGGGGAAGATTAGCCAGTCACCCAGCGCTGTTTTGCGGATAGCAGATGATCGACAGGTAGCGCATCGGCAGTTGCGTCAGCTCTTCCGGTCCATGCGGCGCGTCGGCGTCGAAGAACAGGCTGTCGCCCGGCTTCATCGGATAGAGATTGTTGCCGTGCCGGTAAACGACCTCGCCTTCGAGCATGTAGAGGAACTCCATGCCCGCATGCTGGAAGGTCGGGAACACGTCTGAATTCTCGGTCAGCGTGATGAGATAGGGCTCGACGACGACGCCGCTGGTATTTGCGCCGATATGTCCCAGCAGATTGTACTGATGGCCGGCGCGCGTGCCGCGCCGCTCGACGTCCACGCCTTGGCCTGCCTTGACGAAGACGGCGCTGTGCTCTTCCTCGAAACGCCGGAAGAAGGCGGTCACCGGAACACCCAGCGCCCTTGACAGCGCCTGCAGCGTCGTCAGCGACGGCGAGGTGATGCCGTTTTCGATCTTCGACAGCATGCCGAGCGAGATGTCGGTGGCGGCGGCGAGATCGGCGACGGTGATTCCGAGCTTCTTGCGGAACGCCCGCACCTCATGGCCGATCGCCACTTCGAGCACCTTCTCGCGCGTGTCGCGGATGGCGTGCGGATTTTGCGTCAGCGGCGTGCGGATCGTGCGCCCGTCGGCCGAAACGCGCGTTGGCGGCGCGTTGCCTTTGGCTACCGCATCGGTGGGCCTGGTATTAGAAGTCTTGTTCGCCATCTCGCCCCCGATGTCCGCGGATTTATTTCACTCAAGGTGAACATATTCGGTGTCGATACCGGAGTGCAACCACAACGACAAGCCACCGGATGCCGCAGCGTCGCCGGCCCGGACGCGACTGCGGCCGCTTTGCGCACAAAAACCATTTCGCGCAAACGCCGTTGCCGCAGATGTTTGTTGACAGCACCGGAGACCCAATTACTGTCACTGTCAGTGAAATTTGTTTCGTCGGGGAAATCAAAAAGAGGAGGACCGCAATGAAATCTCGTGTTGCCGTCATCGGCGCCGGACCGTCCGGTCTGGCGCAGCTAAGGGCCTTCAAGTCAGCAGCCGACAAGGGCGCCGAGATCCCGGAAATCGTCTGCTTCGAAAAGCAAGGCGACTGGGGCGGCCTGTGGAACTACACCTGGCGAACCGGCCTCGACGAGCATGGCGATCCGGTGCACGGCTCGATGTACCGCTATCTGTGGTCGAACGGCCCGAAGGAGTGCCTCGAATTCGCCGACTACACGTTCGAGGAGCATTTCGGTCGGCCGATCGCCTCCTATCCGCCGCGCGCCGTGCTGTGGGATTACATCAAGGGCCGCGTCGAGAAATCGGGCTTGCGCGAATGGGTGCGTTTCAACAGCCCGGTGCGCATGGTGACCTATTCCGACCAGACGAAGAAATTCACCGTCACCGCGCATGACCGCACCAACGACGTGACCTACTCGGAAGAGTTCGACGATGTCGTCGTCGCTTCAGGCCACTTCTCGGTGCCGAACGTGCCTTTCTTCGAAGGTTTTGCCACCTTCAACGGCCGCATCCTGCACAGCCACGATTTCCGCGATGCGATGGAATTCAAGGGCAAGGACATATTGATCATCGGCCGTTCCTACTCAGCCGAGGACATAGGCTCGCAATGCTACAAATACGGCGCGAAATCGATCACCTCCAGCTACCGCTCCAAGCCGATGGGCTTCAAATGGCCGGAGAACTGGGAGGAAGTGCCGCTGCTGCAGAAGGTCGTCGGCAAGACGGCGCATTTCAAGGATGGCACCACCAAGGATGTCGACGCCATCATCCTGTGCACCGGCTACCTGCATTCCTTCCCCTTCCTCACCGACGATCTCAAGCTCAAGACCGCCAACCGCATGTGGCCGCTCGATCTTTATGAAGGCGTCGTCTGGGAGAAGAATCCGAAGCTGTTCTACATCGGCATGCAGGATCAGTTCTACACCTTCAACATGTTCGACGCGCAGGCCTGGTACGCGCGCGATGTCATCATGGGCCGCATCAAGCTGCCGTCGGCCGAGGCGATGGCCGAGCATGGCGCCAAATGGCGGGCGCGCGAGGAGACGCTCGAGGACGCCGAGCAGATGATCTGGTTCCAGGGCGACTACACCAAGGAATTGATGGACCAGACCGACTATCCGGGGTTCGACGTCGAGGCGGTCAACCACACCTTCATGGAGTGGGAGCACCACAAGATGGAAGACATCATGGGCTTTCGCGACCATGCCTACCGCTCGTTGATGACCGGCACGATGGCGCCGCTGCACCATACGCCATGGCTGCAGGCGCTGGACGATTCGATGGAGAGCTATCTCGACGTGAAGGGGGTGGCGGCCGAGTAGGGGCGACGCGCTCGCGCCAACGTTCCCGTCGTGAAATCAGCAACGTGTGGGGTGTCTCGCGGGCACCCCTATCGGTCTACCAGCAGACGTAGCCGCCATCCACGATCAGGTCGAGGCCGGTAACGAAGCTCGACGCGCGGCTGGCCAGGAACACCGTTGGCCCGACCATTTCCTCCGGCGCCGCCATGCGCCCCATCGGCGTGTCGCGTTTGAACACCTTCACCTCTTCCGCCACCTCAGGCCGTTTGTTCATCGGCGTCAGCGTGTAGCCTGGGCTGATGACGTTGACGCGCAGGCCGCGATCGGCCCACTCCATGGCGAGGCTCTTCGACATGTGGATGACGGCGGCCTTGGAGGAGTTGTAATGCGCCTGCGTCAGCCCCCGGTTGACGATGGTGCCCGACATGGAGGCGATGTTGATGATGGAGCCGGCGCGCCGAGGCAGCATGACACGCGCTTCGGCCTGACAGGACAAAAATACGCCTGCTACATTGACCTCGTGCACCTTGCGCCATTTCTCCAGTGACATGGTCTCAGCCGCTTCCGAGCCGGCGATGCCGGCATTGTTGACGGCGACCGTCAGCGCACCGAGTTCAGCCTCAACGCTCTCGATCGCCGCTGCGATGTCGCTTTCGGAAGTCACGGTGCCGGTCAGCACCAACGCTTTGCGGCCAAGTGCCGTGATCCTATGAGCGGTCTCTTCAAGCCCGCCCCTGGACGCATGGCCGAAACAAGCGACGTCGGCACCTGCTTCGGCCAACCCGATTGCTATAGCCTGGCCGATGCCGCTGCCGGCGCCGGTGACCAGCGCGACGTCACCATTCAGTTTGAAAAGATCCATTGCTAGCCCTCCCCGTGCAGTGAGAGTATTCGCTATGTCGTCTTTCGATCAACCTCCTCAGAAATCACAGGCTTTCGGGCGCATTTCTGAGGACCAGTCCTTCAGCGGCACTGGTTCGAACTTGCCCTTGACGGGTTTGCCCTTCTCCAGATCCTTGGAGACGGTGCCCTTGCCGGTGAGATAGTTGATGTCGCAATCGCCGAGCGTCGTCTCGACGCCGCTCGACGTCTGCCGGTTCCAGTCCCAGTTGCGGCTATAGCCGCCGACCAGGAACTTGCCATTGCGATGGACGATCGTCAGTGTCTCTTCCGTCGATTTGCTGGCGCCGCAGCCGAAGCAGGACGTGACCAACAGCGATCCCTTGCCTTTGCTCTCGAGATCGATGATCCGGTCTTCGGTCAGCCCTTTCCTGACGAAATCCGGCCGGTGCGCGGGATCGGGCTTCTCCTCGTCCAGATAGATGTAGAGATCGGCGGGCTCGCCGAGCTCCTGCAGGACGACCGCCCGGTCGGTCTTGCCGTCCTGATCGATGTCGAGCTTCAGCTCGAAGGCTGGAGCATTTTCGGCAAGCACCGGCATCGGCGTCGCTGCCAGGGCGACAAGAAAGGGCCAAGCCGCATGATGGAATGCTGTCCTCATAAGCAGATATCCGCCGCGTGGCGCAACCTAGCACCGCCGCGGACGGACGCAAACGCGAAAGGCTTGAATCAGGTCTTGGCCAGGCTAGCCTGAAGGCTCAGAAATAGCCGTCCGACGCCGCCGTCGCTTCCTTCGGGGTTTCCACCCCGTCGACCAGGATCTTGTCGACCAGCTCGTGGTGGAAGCAGACCAGGCCTTTGATGCGCTCGGCCTCGTGCACCGGCTCCGGATAGTACCAGACCAGGTTCTCGTGCCGCTTCTTGGGTGTCGTCACGTGGTAATAGTTGGAGATGCCCTTGTAGGGGCAGCGCGAGATGTAGCGGCTGGGCGCAAACATATCGAGCCGCGTGTCCGAGATCGGCAGATAGTGGCGCACCGGATGTCCAGTCTCGAACAAGAACACGCCGCGCCGCGAATCGGCCACCTGCTCGCCGTCGAGGATGACCTGCACGCGCCGCGACGAGGGCAGGCAGTCGACGCGGCGGAACGGATCGCGGGCATGCACGAAGATCTCTTCGTCCTCCTCATACCAATGCGTCATCTTCGGCCAATAGAAGGAGATGTAGTCCGCGATCGGCGGACAGCCCTTGACCGGATCGAGGTAGCGCCAGGCGCCGTCCTCGACCAGCGTGATGCCGGTGTTCAGCGAATAATGCGTGGCAGCGCCCTTGAACGGATCCTCCGTGGTCGTCCGGCTAGGCAGTAGGAATTCCTCGCGCACGTCGCTCACCGGGAAGTAATAGACCGGCAGATGATCGCTCTCCTGGAACACCAGCGCCCTGGTGGTGTCGGCCACGATCATCGGCCCGATTTGCACACGCAGCCGCTTGGGCGAGGGCATGGTGAAGGCGACATAGCCCGGCTCGAACTCATATTGCACGATAGTGTCGAGCACCGGGAAATGCGGCCCGCGGCCGCGCAGATGGGGCTTGCGAATAGTCGTCGTCCTCTTCTCGTCGTTTGCGGCTAGAGCATGATGCCGAAAAGTGTGAAGCGGTTTTCGGACGACATCATGCTCTATCTCTTTGATTTTAGAGGCGGACGATTTCAGGTCGGCCCGACCTGAAATCGTCCGCTCGGGTTCTTTCGCGCAGCCATGGTCATCAGACCACCGACACGCGATCGAGCAGCAGGCCGGCGGCGATCGGCGGCACGCCGCTGACATTTTTGCGCACCGGCACCAGAAGGTCCGGGAAATAGCTGAAGATCACCGGCGTCTCGTCGAGCAGCAGCTTCTGGATGTCGGAAGCGGTCTTGCGCTGGGAGTCGAGGTCGAGCGCCTTCAGGTAGCTGGCGACCAGCCCGTCATAGGTCGGGTTCTTGAAATGCGCCGCGTTCCACGGACCGTCGCTGACCAGCGGGCTTTTCAGGAACACGTTCGGCACGCTGCGATGCGCGTAGTCGGTGATGCCGAGCGGGCTGTCCAGCCAGTCCGATTGTCCGAACACGGCCTTGCCGTAATATTTGTCCTGGTCCTCGATGTTGAGCGAGATGCGGGCGCCGATCTCCTTTGCGAAGTTCTGAAAGAGCTGCGCATAACCGGGAATGTCGGAATAGCGCAGCGTCGTCAGCGTCATGTCGAAGCCGTTGGCAAGGCCCGCCGCTTCCATCAGCTTCTTGGCCTTGGCGATGTCCTGCGTGCGCTGCGCCACCGACTTATCGGTGACGGGGAAGGCCGGCGCGAACGGGCTGTCATTGCCGGTGGCCGCCATGCCGCGGCAGAGACCGTCGACCAGCTTGGAGCGGTCGATGCACAATGCCAGCGCCTGGCGCACGCGCTTGTCGGTGAAGGGCGCCATGTCGCAGCGCATGTGGAGTTGGCGATGCGCGGTCGAGGCGACGCGCAGCACCGTGATGTCGGGGTTGCCGAGCACCACCTGGCTGACGTCGAGCGGGATGGCGTCGAGCACATCGACCTCGCCCGCCTGAAGCGCAAGGATACGCGGCTGCACATCGCCATAGAACTTGAACTCGAGCCGGTCGGGCAGCGCCTTCTCACCCCAATAGTCCGGGTTGCGCACGAAGCTGGCGCCGACCTTGGGCGTATAGCTTTCGAGCCGGAACGGACCGGTGCCTTCGAAAGTCTTCTCGTAGTCGCTCTTGTAGCTCGCCGGCAGGATGACGGCGTTGTAATTGTCGATCGACACCGAATAGGGGAAGCTGCCGTTCGGCGCGTCGAGATGGAATTCGACGGTGTGGTCGTCGACCTTGCGCGTGCCGCCCTTCGACAGCAGTCCCTTGAACACCGACAGCGCGTTGGACGTGCCGCTCGGATCGGCAAGGCGATCGAAGGTCGTCACGACGTCGTCGGCCTTGAAGTCTTCGCCATTGTGGAATTTCACGCCCTTGCGCAGCTTGAAGGTCCAGACGCTGCCGTCGGCGTTGGGCGACCAGCTCTCGGCCAGCACCGGCTTCAGTGTCAGGTCCGGCTTAGTGACGCACAGGAATTCGGCCGTCTGGAAGACGAGCTGGTAGCTGCCGCTGTCATAGTAGGTGACGGGATCGATGGCGCCGCCGGGCACCGCGATGCCGGCGCGCACCGTGCCGCCCGGCTTGCCTTCCGCGCGGGCCTCGGGAGCGCCGAGGCCGACAGCCGAGGCGATGCCGCCGAGGAAGGGCAGCGACAGGCCGAGCACGCTGCCGTGGCGCAGGAATTCGCGCCTGCCGATCCTGCCGGCGAGCAATTCATCGATAGCGGAATTTTCGATTGCGCTGAGTTGCTTGCGAGCGGCGTCGATCGTTCTGAAATGCTTCGGCATGGCTGCATTCCTCGCTTCTTTTGGATATGCCGCCATTTAGGTCACTGTTGACCGCGGCCGCAAAGCGATATTTTTTGATTACAGCCATCGGAATTTTCGATGGCCATCCAGCGAAAGGTCGGAAGCCATGGACACCGAGAATCTGCGCAGCTTCCTGGAGGTCGCTACGCATGGCAGCTTCACCGTCGCGGCCAGTCGCCTGAACCTTGCCCAGTCGACCGTCAGCGCCCGCATTCGCGGCCTCGAGGAGCAGTTGGGCCGCAAGCTTTTCGTCCGCGACAGCGACGGCGTCTCGCTCACCCCGGCCGGCCGGCAGTTCCTGCCGCATGCCTCGACGATCACCCGCACCTGGGAGCAATCTCGGCAGGACATCGCCGTTCCCGATGGCTATGAGACGCTGCTCAGGCTGACCGCGCCCGCCTATCTTTGGGACAGCATAACCTCGCCCTGGATCAGCTGGATGCGGGCGAGGCGGCCGAATGTGGCGCTGCGGCTTGAAGGCAGTTTCCCGGATCTGGCGGTCGACCAGATAGCCGAGGGCCTGCTCGACATCTGCATCCTCTATCTGCCCAAGCCGCATCCGGGCATCGTCTATGAAACTTTAGCCGTCGACCAGGTGGTTCTCGTCCAGCATGCCGAGCAGCCCGGATCATGGACCGACAATTACATCCTGATGGATTGGGGACTGGAGTTCCGCATCGAGCACGACCGTGCCTTTGCCGGCGTCGTGAAGCCCGCCATCTCGGCCGGGCTGGTGTTCATCGGGCTGCAGCACGTCCTGTCGCAGAAGGCGGCCGCCTATTTGCCGCTCAGCGCGGTGAGCGCACATATCGAGCGCGGCGAGCTGAAGCGCGTCGGGGGCACGCCCGTGTTCCAGCGCCCGATCTATCTCGCCTATCCCGCCAACCCGGCCTCGTCCGATGCTCTCGACATTGCACTGAAGGGTCTCCGCATGTTGGTCGGGGACTGGTCGGATGCAAGCGGCTTTGCCGAGGGGGATCGCGCCCTCGGCATGGCGGATGCGCCCGTGCCTTGATTGCCGCTACGCCGGCTCCACGGTCCTTGGCCTCTGCAGCCTTGCCAGTTCCGCATAGGGGATGTGGCATCGGATCGTATGGCCCGGCTGGGCCTCGGTCAGCTCCGGCTCCTGCGTCTCGCAGATGGCGCCGATCTTGCGCGGGCAGCGCGTGTGGAAGACGCAGCCCGTCGGCGGGTTGGCGGCACTTGGGATTTCGCCATCGAGGCGGATGCGCGAGCTCTCCGTCCGTTCGAGCTTGGGCACCGCCGACAGCAGCGCTTCGGTATAGGGATGATGCGGGCCGGAAAAGACCGCTTCCGACGGCCCGAACTCCATGATGCGGCCGAGATAGAGCACTGCGATCTTGTCGGAGAGATAGCGCACCACGCCGAGGTCATGCGAGATGAAGATGTAGCTGACATCCTGCTTCGTCTGCAGGTCGGCCAGAAGGTTGAGGATCGCCGCCTGCACCGATACGTCCAGCGCCGAGGTCGGCTCGTCGCAGACGACGATGCGCGGATCGCCGGCGAAGGCGCGGGCGATCGCCACGCGCTGCTTCAGGCCGCCCGACAGCTGGCGCGGCTTGACCGCCAGATGCCGGTCGGTGAGCCGCACCGAGCGGACGAGCTCTTCCAGCCGCGTGTCCAGCGTCTTGCCGGTGAGCCCGCCCAGCCGCTTCAAGGCGCGGCTCAGGATATGCCGGATCGAATGCGAGCGGTTGAGCGCGGAGTCCGGATTCTGGAAGACGATCTGCACCGCCTTGACCTGGTCCTCCGAGCGGTTGGCAAGCCGTGGTGCGAGCTTCTCGCCTTCGAGCTCGATGCTGCCGCCTTCGTCCGGGGGGACGAGGCCAAGCAGCAGTCTCGCGAAGGTCGTCTTGCCGCTGCCGGATTCGCCGACAAGGCCGAGCGTCTCGCCGGGCCTCAGGCTGACCGAGACGTCCTTGACCGCCCGCAGCGGATGGCCATGGCTGCCATAGGTCTTGTTCAGCCCTTCGACCTGCAGCACCGGCGGCGCCTGCCTGGGCGCTGCGGCGGGAATGTCGGCGGGTGTGGCGCGCGGCAGCGACTGCGCCGTGTCGTGGTAGTGGCAGCGCGACAGTCGGCCGTCGCCGAGCTCATAGAGCGGCGGCGGCTCTGCGCGGCAGCGTTCGGTCGCCAGCGCGCATCGGTCGGCGAAGGCGCAGCCGACGATTGTAGCGCCGATGCCGGGCAGGAAGCCGGGAATGGTGTCGAGCCGGCCCTGGTCCTTGCGCTGGCCGCCGCGCGGCAGGCAGCGCAGCAGCGCCACCGTATACGGATGGCGCGGATCGTTGAACACGTCCTTGGTTGAGCCTTCCTCGACCAGCATGCCGGCATAGAGCACACCGACGCGGTCGCACATGTTGGAGACGACGGCGAGGTTGTGGCTGATGAACAGGATCGACGCCGACAGCTCTCTCCTCAACTGCCCGATCAGGTCGAGCACCTCGGCTTCCACCGTTGCGTCGAGGCCGGTCGTCGGCTCGTCGAGGATCAGCATCGAGGGGTCGTTGGCCAAAGCCATGGCGATCGCCACGCGCTGCTGCATACCGCCGGAGAGCTGGTGCGGGTAGCGCTGCATGACGCTGACTGGATCGGAGATGCGCACACGGTTCAGCATGGCGATCGCCTTGGCTTCCGCCGCCTGCCCGGCGATGCCGGCGAGCTCGAAGATCTCGGTCAACTGGCGGCCGATGCGCAGCGACGGGTTCAGCGCCTTGCCGGGATCCTGATAAACCATCGACACGCTGTCGGCGCGGGCACGCCGCAGCGCCTCGCCGTCGAGCTTCATCACATCCTGGCCGTCGAGCGCGATCGAGCCGCCGGTGATCGAGCCATTGCGTGGCAAATAGCGCACCACCGATAGCGCGACAGTGGATTTGCCGCAGCCGGATTCGCCGACCAGCCCATAGGCCTCGCCGGCCTTGATGGTCAGATTGACGTTGCGCAATACCGCGCGGTTGCGGCGGCCAACGCGATAGGCGACCGAAAGGTCCTTCAGTTCGAGTGCGTTGGCGGCTTGCCTGGGCTCAGTCATTGAATGCTCCATGCACGCCGTCGGCCACCAGGTTGACGCCGATCACCAGCGAGGCGATGGCCAGGGCATCGAACAGCACCGTCCACCAGAAGCCGCCGCCGATCATGCCGTAATTGGAGGAGATCGAGAGGCCCCAGTCGGGCGACGGCGGCTGGATGCCGAAGCCCATGAAGGAGAGCGTGGCCACGGCGAAGATGGCGTAGCCCAGCCGCACCGTCGTCTCGACCAGGATCGGCGGGATGACATTGGGCAGGATCTCGACGAACATTGTGTGCAGCGCGCCCTCATGGCGCAGCTTTGCCGCGGCGACATAGTCGAGCTCGCGTTCGGCCAGCACCGCCGAGCGCACCGTGCGCGCGATGATCGGAGCGAAGCTCAAGCCGATGACGACGATGACGGTCACCTTCGAGGTGCCGAGCGCGACGATGGCGAGCAGCGCGATGATCACCACCGGGATCGCCATGAAGGCTTCCAAGACGCGGCTGACGATATCGTCGACGATGCCGCGGAAATAACCGATGACGAGGCCGAGCGCTGTTCCGGCGATGGTCGCCAGGATTGTCGCCAGCGGCGCCACCGTCAGGATGTCGCGCGAGCCGACGATGACGCGCGAGAAGACGTCGCGGCCGAGCTGGTCGGTGCCGAACCAGTGATCGGCCGCCGGCGGCGAAAGCGCGTTGATGATGTCGCTCGCCAGCGGATCGTAGGGGACAAAGTACTGGCCGAACAGCGCGCAGACGACCCAGAACAGCAGGATGAAAAGCCCGGTCAGGAAGGTGCCGGACCTCAGCAGCGAATGCAGCACCTCACCCCAGGGGCTGCGCTGTGCGGCATCGGGCGAGGCGGGCGCCGTCAGGCTGGCGGGCGTGTCTGTTGCGCTCATTGCTCTGCTCCCAGCCGGATGCGCGGATTGAGCACGGAATAGAGGAAGTCGGCGACAAGTGTGGCCACCGCATAGACGATGCCGATGGTCAGAATGCCGGCCTCGAGCATCGGAAAGTCCTTGCCGCGCGCGGCGGTGAAGATCAGCGAGCCGATGCCCTGGTAGCGGAACAGCGTCTCGATCACGACCAGGCCGCCGATCAGATAGCCGGTCTGGGTGGCGATCACGGTGATGGTCGGTAACAGCGCGTTGCGCAGCACATGGCGCCAGATCACCGTGCGCCACGGCAGGCCTTTGAGCACGGCGGTGCGCGTATAGTCGGAATCGAGCGCCTCGATCATGCCGGATCGCGCCATGCGCGCGATGTAGCCGAACAGCACCAGGAACAGCGGCAGCGAGGGCAAGATGAGGTAATAGAGCTGGGTGAAGAAGCCGGCGCCTTTTGGCCAGGCGGCGGCGATCGGCAGCCAGCGCAGCCAGACCCCGAAGATCAGGATCAGGATGATCCCGGTGACGAACTCCGGCAGCACCGTCACCGACAGGCCGCCAAGGCTGATGATACGGTCGAGCGGCCGGTTGAAATTGAGCGCGGCAATAACGCCGCCGAGGATGCCGATCGGCACCACCAGCACGAAGGCGACCAGCGCCAGCTTCATCGAGTTGCCGAGCGCATCGATGACGAAAGGCGCCACCGGCGCGCGGAAGACGTAGGACGTGCCCATGTCGCCATGCAGGAAGTTCCAGATCCAGCTTCCGTACTGGACGAGCAACGGCCGGTCGACGCCGAGCGAATGATTGAGCGCATCGACGGCGCGCTGGTCGGCGAACGGCCCGAGAATGGCTCGTCCGACATTGCCCGGCAGCACCTGGCCGCCGAGAAACACCATGACGCTGAGCAAAAACAGCGTGACGAGCGACAGAGCCAGGCGCCGGACGAGGAAGGCGAGGATGGCGAATACTCCTATTGGAGCCGGCTCTCCGTGGAGAGCCGGCCGTCAGGGATAAGCTTGTTCGCTCTCGTCAGCCTTTCGACGCCTTCTCGAGGAACAACTGCGACATGGCGGTGGGCTGCACGCCTGCCACGCCTTTCGCCGTCGCCGTCAAATAGTCGTAGAAATAGCCGAAAATGACCGGCGTTTCCTCGAGCAGCAGCTTCTGGATCTTGCCGGCGGTGGCCTTCTGGGCCTCGAGATCGAGGGCCCCGATATAGCTCGCCGCCATCTGGTCGTAGTCCTTGTTCTTGAAGTGAGCGGCATTCCAGGTGCCGTCGCTCTTCAAAGGTGCCGCGAGATAGACGTTGGGCACGCCGCGGTGGCCGTAGTCGGTGATGCCCATCGCCGAGTCCAGCCAGTTCGACTTGCCGAACACCGCATCGCCGTAATAGGCGCCCTGGTCGAGGATGTTGAGCTCGAGATCGATGCCGATTTCCTTGACCCAGTTCTGGATGAGCTGGGCGTATTCGGGGATCTCCAGATAGCGCTCGGTGGTGAGCGTCATCTTGAAGCCTTGAGCGACGCCTGCCGCTTCCATCAGTTGCTTGGCCTGGGCGACGTCCTGCTTGCGCTGGGGCACGCTGGTGTCGGTCGAGGGATAGACGGCGGCGAACGGGCTATCGTTGCCGAGTGCCGCGCGTCCCTTCATGAGGCCGGCGGCGAGTTTCTCGCGGTCGAGGCAGAGCGCGATGGCGCGGCGCACGCGAGCGTCCTTGGTCGGGCCTTCGTCGCAATGCATATGCAGCTGCTGATGCGCGGACGACTTCAGGCTGATGATGACGACATTCGGGTCGTTGAGGACGGCGACGCCCGCCAGCACCGGCATCTGGTTGATGATGTCGATCTGGCCGCCCTGCAGCGCCAGGATCTGCGGCTGGATGTCGGTGAAGAAGGTGAATTCGGTGCGATCCGGCAAGGCCTTGTCGCCCCAGTAGTCGTCATTGCGCACGAAGGAGGCGCCGACCTTGGCTGTGTATTTTTCGATCTTGAACGGCCCGGTGCCGTCGAAGCTCTGTTCATAACCGCCCTTGTAGCTCGCCGGGATGATGACGGCGTTGTAGTTGTCGGACGACACCATATAGGGGAAGTTGCCGTTCGGCGCGTCGAGATGGAATTCGACGGTGTAGTCGTCGACCTTCTTGGTCGCGCCCTTCTGCAGGGTGCCAGTAAACACCGACAGCGCGTTGGACGAGTTGGCCGGATCGGCGAGCCGGTCGATGCTTGCCACCACGTCGTCGGCCTTCATCTCGCCGCCTGAGTGGAATTTCACGCCCTTGCGCAGCTTGAAGGTCCACACCGTGCCGTCGGTGTTCGGCGCCCAGCTTTCGGCCAGCGCCGGCTTCAGCACGAGGTCGGGGCCATCGATGCAAAGGAATTCGGCCACCTGCTGCATGACGAGCAGGCCGCCGGCGTCGGCGATAGTGACCGGGTCGATCGCCGCTGCCGGCACGCTGCTGCCGACGCGGATGGTGGCGCCGGCCGCGCCGGCGGCACGAGCGAGCGAGGGCGCGGCGCCGAAGCCGGCCGCCATGCCGATGCGGCCGAGCAGCGGCAGCGACAGGCCGAGCAGGCTGCCGTGGCGCACGAATTCGCGGCGGCTGATGCGGCCGTCGATCAGGCCGTCGATAAGGTGGTTTTCGAGCGGCGTGCGACTGCGCCGGATGAGATCGAGAATGCGGTAATTCCTGCTCATGGGTCTAAGCCCTTTCCCCAGTTTGTTGTGGTTGGCGAGTGCATTCCAGTTGACGAGTTCCGCGGAGTTCTCCTGTTCCCGGCCATCAACGAAGTCTATCGACCGGAACTGTAGCACATGGTCTTGCCCGATCCATCTGCCGTAGCGGCGGAGGGGCAGGTCTACTGGCACAGCTTCCAATCCGTTCCGTCCCGCAACCCTCGAACATTGTCGCGCCGCGGGGCTCCCCTGGTTGTATCCGTCTCCTGTCGGTTCGTGTGATCACTCCTAGTTCAACGGCATGCGTTTCAGCCGATCTCGAAGAAGGGCTTGCCGAGCAGGCCGGGGTCCACATCGATGCCGAGGCCCGGGCCGTCCGGAATGCCCATGCGGCTGCCCGTCACCGGCGGCTTGTTGGTGGCCGTGCGCACCGTCACCCATTCGTGGAAGGCGATGGCGTGCAGCCGACGCTCTTCCGGCGTCGACAGCGACAGATGCGCCATGGCTGCGGTGTCGATCTCGGCGCCGCCGGTGTCCTCGACCGTGATCATGAAGCCGAGATCGACGGCGACATCGCGGATCAGCCGCGTCTGCGTCACGCCGCCCAGCCGCGAGATCTTCAGCGTCAGCCCGTCGGCAGCACCCTGGCGGTGGATTTCCAGCATCTCGCCCAGCGAGGTGACGGATTCGTCGAGCACCATCGGCTTGTCCAGCATGCGGCGCACCGACATGTTCTCCTCGATCGTCGTGCAGGGCTGCTCGAACGTGTAGTCGATGCCGCGCGTGGCGTCGGCGAACTGGCGCGCCTGGTAGGGCGTCCAGCCGGCATTGGCGTCGCAGAAGATCACCGTGCCTTTCGGTACGGCCGAAGCGACCGCCGTGACCCGCTCGATGTCGTCGCGCACGTTGCCGCCAACCTTGACCTGCAGGCGGTGACAACCTTCGGCGATGGTCCGTTTGGCAAGCGCCGCCATCTGATCGACCGTGCCGTGGGTGACGACCCGGTAGAGCTCCGCCGTCTCGCTCTCGCGACCGCCGAGCATGGTCACCAGCGGCACGTCCGCGGCGCGCGCGGTGAGATCCCAGCACGCCATGTCGAGCGCGGACTTGATGTAGGGGTGGCCCTTGAACACCGTGTCCATCAGCCTGCCGATGCCGGCAAGCCCGCGCGGGTCCTGGCCGATAAGATGCGGCGCGATCTCCGGCACGCCCGCGCGTGTTCCCGCCGGAAACGCGGCCGAGTAGAAATTGCCGAGCGGCGCCATCTCGCCCCAGCCGGTCACGCCGCTGTCCGACGTGATGGCGACGATCACCGCGTCGAAACAGTCGGCGACGCGCCCCTTGGACATGCGGTAGGGCCCGTCCACGAAGGGCTGCACGACATGGTAGGCCTTGATGCTCTTGATCTTCACGTTGCTGTCCGTTGTCCGCGGGGTCTGTCAGTTCTTCGAGGCGCGCGTTTCGAGGCCGCGCGCGTAGGCAAGAAGCTCCTCGAAATCGAGGCCGATATGCTCGCGCGCATGGCGCTGGGCGGCGCGCATGTCCGAGTCCTTGAGCAGCGTCACATAGGTCTCGTGCAGGTCCTCTGCCGGCACCGGCTCGTTGCGGGCGCGCTGATGCAGCGCGAAATACATCTGCAGCCGGCTGGTCAGGCGCTGCCAGGTTTCGAGCAGCACCGAATTGTCGGCCCACTCATAGATCAGCCCATGCAGCTGCAGCGCCGTTTCGATCTGGCGCGTCGTGTCCTTCGCGCGGGTCGCCTGCTTCACCGCTTCGTGGCGGCGGTCGAGCTCGTCGAAGAAGCGCTGGTCGCGCTGCGGCCAGGTCTGCTCGATGGCGAACTCGTCCAGCATCTGGTTCAGCGAATACGCGTCGACGATATCCTTGGCGGTGACCTCGATGACAAAGGTTCCGGCATAGGGAATGCTGGTCAGGATGCCTTCCTGCACCAGCTCGCGCATCGCCTCGCGCAGCGGCGCGCGGCTCACCCGCATCTGCTCCGAAATCCTGAGCTCGTTGAGCTTCTGCCCAGGTTCAAGCTGCCCAGTGAGGATGGCGCGCCTGAGCAGGGCGACGATCTCCGCCCTGCGCGTCGTATCCGCGATCGGACTGAAATCCAGCTTTGCCATAGGTCGACCCCCGTGAGGAATTTCTGCTAGACAAGCAGGTTGTCGACAATCTAACAAGAGCTGATTTCCATGAGCACCGGATTTTAGGTCGGCAGCTTCAAGCGGCGCGGCCGTAGAAGCCGATGCGCTCCTCATCGGTGAACGTCACGCCCGGCCGCTCATAGTAGGAGAACACCGCGATCATGCGCTCGCGATTACCCTCGACGGTGGTGACCCGGTGCGCGGTGTTCTTGCCGCGGAAGACGTTCAGCGTGCCGGCCTTGATGAGCAGGATTTTTGCCTCGGGGTCGCGCCCCTCGAGCAGTTTCGCCACGCCGTCATAGTTCGGGTCGCTGTCCGAGCGCAGGTCGGTGCGGTACTCGAAATCCCCGCCGATCTCGGGTGCTTGCAGCAAAAGCGTCGTCGTGAATTCCGAGCGATCGAAATGCCAGTTGAGCGCTTCGCCGGCGCGATAGCCCATGACATTGGCGCGGGCGAGGGGGTCCTGCATGACATGCAATTGCGGCTTGCCCATCGTCGCCGCCAGGAACCGCACCAGCGGCGCGTATTCGTAGATCGAAAGCACGGTGCTGCCCGCAATCTGGTCGGCGCATACCGTATGGCTGATCGTCTCTACCTTGCGCAGCGCGGGATGATCCGGGGCCAATTCCGGGATCGACGGCTTGAAGTAGATGTTGTGCATGCGCTTGTGGGCATGCGAGCGAGTGTCCATCACCGGCCGGATTTCGGCCACGGCTTGTTCGGCAATGCCGTGGCGCAGGAATCCTTCCAGGTTGAACATGCCGTTTTCCGCGAGGGCGGCCTTGCACTCGTCTACCAGGCACTGCCATTGCGGGCTGCCTTCGCGGTCGATCGGGTAGCGGTCCAGGTCGAGAATGTCTTCGATCATAGCGTCCTCCATAATCCGGATCATCACACGACAAGGAAAACTTTGCCGCAACGCTGAAAATAGTTAGGCTCTTCCAAGAAAATCTTTCGAGGTAAACGTGGAAAAGCTTCCGCCTTTGAATGCGATGCGGGTCTTCGAGGTTGCGGCCCGTGCAGGCAGCTTCACGCTCGCCGCAAGCGAGCTAGGTGTCTCATCTGCCGCGGTCAGCCAGCAGATCCGCAACCTGGAAGACTGGTTCGGCAAGCAGCTCTTCGTGCGCAAGGGCAACCGCATCGCGTTGACCGATGCCGGCCACGCCATCTATCCGCAGACGGCGCATGCGCTGGGCGAGATCGCGGCGGTCGGCCGGCGCATGCTGGAAGGCGGCTTGCGGACGCGCCTTGTGGTGAGCGTGCCGTTCTCCCTGGCGGAGCTTTGGCTGGCGCCCAGGCTAACGGTGCTGCTCGACGGCTTTCCGCGGATGGCGATCGATGTCCGGGTCGAGGACGATCCTGTCGATGTCGTGCGGCAGAACATCGACCTGCGCATCTCCTATGGCGATTATCATTATCCAGCGCTGAAAATGGTCCGCCTCGTCCACGACGACGTGCTGCCGGTAGCGTCGCCGGATTACTGGCAACGCCACGGCGCTGCCCATCTGGCCGATGTGCATGAGAGCCAGTTCATCCACACCAATTGGGGTCCTAATTACGCCTCACATCCGAGCTGGGCGGACTGGTTCGCAGCCGCTGGCGGCAGCCGCAAACCGGACCCGTCGCATGGCCGTCGCGTCGGCCTGTCAAGCCTCGCGATCGGCGCGGCAAGGTTGGGGCTTGGGATAGCGCTGGGCCAGAGGGTGATGGCAGACGCTGACCTGGAAGCAGGCCGCTTGATTGCGCTGTCGTCCGTCTCGGTCCGCCTCGGCCAGCCCTATTGCGCCTTCATGCTGCCGGCCAAGGCAGAACGTGCCGATGTCGCCGGACTGGTCGAGCTTCTTGGAACCAGCTCTAAGAAAGTGCGGAACGACCTACGTTCGGGATTGCCTGAGCGCACATAGAAAAACGGCGCCCTCGGCGTGGGAGCCGAGGGCGCCGTCGGACCGGAAACTGATGGGGGTTATCAGCTGGCCGGTTTCGGTTGCGGCAAGGGAGAAACCGGCATTCCGGGTCCGATCTTCTGCAAATTGCCCGTGATCACCTGGTCGGTCTCGGAGATGCCGGAGGTCACGGAAATCAGGTCGCCGTCGGTCGGGCCGAGCGAGACCAGCTTCTGGTCGACGGTGTTGCCCTTGCCCAGCACGTAGAGGTACTTGCCGAGCTGGCTGGAACCGAGCGCCACCTGCGGCACCATCAGCGTGTTGGGCTGTTCCTTCACATGCAGGCGCACGCGCACATACTGTCCGGGCAGCAGCGTGAACTTGGCGTTGCCGATCGTGGCGCGCGCCGTGATGGTGCCGGTCGAATGGTCGATCGTGTTGTCGATGAAGGTGAGCTCACCCTTCTGGCTGGGCTGGGTCTCGCCGGGCAAGAGCACATCGACGGTGATCGGACCGTTGGCCTTCGCCTGCTCGATTTGCACGAGGTCGCTCTCGCTCGGGTTGAAGGTCACATAGATCGGGTCGAGCTGCACCAGCGTGTTGAGCACCGTGCCGGCGACGCTGACCAGCGTGCCGACCGAGGCCTGGTTGCGGCCGATGCGGCCCGGGAAGGGCGCCTTGATCTCGGCATAGCCGAGATTGAGCTCGGCCGTCCGCACCGCCGCCTTGTCGAGCAACAGGCCTGCTTCGGCCACTCGCAGCGTGCTGGTGCGCTGGTCGAAACTATCCTTAGCGAGATAACCGCTCTTGGCGAGGTCGGTGCCGCGGCCGAGGTTGGAGCGGGCATAGTCGAGCGTCGCCGTGTCGCGCTGCACCTGCGCCTTGGCCTGATCGAGCGCGGCCTGATAGTCCTCAGGCGCGATCTTGTAGAGCAGGTCGCCCTGCTTGACGTCGCTGCCATCCTGCGCCGTCTGCTCCTGCAGGTAGCCCGGCACGCGCGCCTGCAGCGTGATGCTGCGGATCGACTCCACCCGCGCGGCATAGTCGAGGTAGATCGGCAGCGTCTTCTTCACGACATTGACCACCGGCACCGGCATGACGAAGGCCGCGGGCGCGGGCGCGGCGCCCGCCGTGCCGCCGCTGAGATTGCCCATGTCGAGCAAATGCACGCTGGCCACCGAGATTGCGCCGAGCGCAATGGCCGTTCCCAAAGCGATTTTCCATCTACGCATGTTGGTCTCCAATCCTACTCAGCCGCATCGGCGAGCCGTATGGGCTCGGCGGTCGGTTCAATTTCTTGTTGGTGCGGGGCATACTGATGGCCCGCGGCAGGTTCGTTCTCGCCGCCACGCTCGCGCAGCTTCTCGATCACCGCGTAGAAGACCGGCACGAAGACCAGCGACAGGATGGTTGCCGCCACCATGCCGCCGAAGACGGTGGTGCCGATCGACTGCCGGCTGGCGGCGCCGGCGCCGGTTGCGAACATCAGCGGCAGGACGCCGAGGATGAAGGCGAAGGCCGTCATCAGGATCGGCCGCAGCCTCAGCCTTGCGGCCTCCATCGCCGCTTCGACGATGGTCAGGCCTTCCTCGCGCCGGCGTCTGGCGAACTCGACGATCAGGATCGCGTTTTTCGCCGCCAGGCCGATCAGCATGACGAAGCCGATCTGCGAGTAGACGTCGATCTGCATGCCGCGCAGCAGCAGCACGACGAAGGCGCCGAACAGGGCGAGCGGCACGGCGAGCAGCACCATGAAGGGCATCGCCCAGCTTTCATACTGCGCCGCCAGGATCAGGAAGACGAAGACCATCGCCAGCCCGAACACCACCGAGGCGATCGACCCGGCCTTGAGCTCCTGAAAAGTGATGCCGGTCCATTCGTAGCCGAAGTCACGCGGCAGCACGTTCGCCGCCGCCCGCTCCATCGCCGCCACCGCCTGTCCGGACGAGAAGCCGGGGGCCGCGCCGCCATTGATGAGCGCGGAGGCGTTGTTGTTGTAATGCGGCACGGTCTCCGGACCGACGATCGGCACCAGCTTGCCCAGTGTGCTCAGCGGCACCATGCCGCCCGACGCGTTGCGCACATAGAGCCGTGAGATGTCGGTCGCATCGGCGCGCGCATCCTTGTCGGCCTGGATCGTCACGCGGAAGGTGCGGCCGAACAGGTTGAAGTCGTTGACGTAGAGCGAGCCGAGATAGATCTGCAGCGTGTTGAAGACGTCGGGCAGGTTGAGGCCGAGCAGCTTCGCCTTGCTGCGGTCGAGGTCGTAGTTGAACTGCGGCGTCGAGGTCGAGAAGGATGAGAACAGCTGCTGCGGATTGAGCTCCGGCTGCTTGCGCGCCTCGGCCAGCAGCGCCTGTGTAACGTCGTTGAGCGCGGCACTTCCGCGGCCGGAGAGATCCTCCACCTGGAACTCGAAGCCGCCGGTGGTGCCGATGCCCGGGATCGAAGGCGGATCGAAGGAAAGCGCGAACGCATCCGGCATTTGCATGAGCTTGCCGCGCACCTGTTCGACCAGTTTCGACGCGCTCTGGTCAGGGCCGCGTTCGCCCCATGGCTTCAGGATTGCGAACTCCACCGCCGAGTTCGATTGCGCGGCGCTGGTCAGGAAGTTGAGGCCGCTGATCGAGCCGACAATGTCGACGCCGGGCGTGTTCTGCAGGATGTCGCGCGCCCTCTGCGCCACCGCGTCGGTGCGCTCCAAAGAAGCGCCGTCCGGCAACTGGATGACGACGAAGAAATATCCCTGGTCTTCCACGGGAAGGAAGGTTGAGGGCAATTTCTGCCAGACGAAATAGGTCGCGACGAGACCGGCCGCGAACAGGCCAAGCATGATCCAACGCAGCCTGATCAGGATGCGCACGCCATGGGCGTAGACATGCGAGAGCCAGTCGAAGCCGGCGTTGAACCAGCGAAACGGCGCGAACTGCGTCTCGCCGCGGTGGCGCAGGAACGCCGCGCTCAACGCCGGGGAGAGCGTCAGCGAGTTGAAGGCCGAAATGCCGACGGAGATCGCGACAGTGAGCGCGAACTGGTTGTAGAGCCGGCCTGAGACGCCCGGGATGAAAGCGACGGGAATGAACACCGCCATCAGCACCGCGGTGGTGGCGATGATCGGCCCGGTCACCTCGGCCATCGCCGCGCGCGTCGCGGCCAGCGGCTTGAGCCCGGCTTCCAATTGTCGTTCGACATTTTCGACCACGACGATGGCGTCGTCGACGACAAGGCCGATCGCCAGCACCATGCCGAGCAGCGAGAGCATGTTCAGCGAGAAGCCCAGCATGTACATGATCGCCAGCGTCGCGATCAGCGACACGGGAATGGCGATGGTCGGGATGATCGTGGTGCGCCAGCTCTGCAGGAAGATGAACACCACCGCCACGACTAGCACCAGCGCTTCGCCGAGCGTGATCAGCACGTCGTGCATCGAGGCCGACACGAAGCGAGTCGTATCGTAATGCATGGCGTAGTGGACGCCCTTCGGGAAGCGCTGCGACAGCTCCTGCATCTTGTCCTTGACCCGCTGCTGCAGGTCGAGCGCGTTGGAGCCGGGCATCTGGTAGACGGCGAGCACCACAGTCGGGTCCTTGCCGAAGAAGGCGGATGACGAATATTGCAGCGCGCCAAGCTCGATGCGGGCGACGTCGCGCAGGCGCACGAGCGAACCGTTCTGCGAATTGGCGCGCACGACGATGTCGCCGAATTCCTTCGGGTCGCTGAGGCGGCCGACGGCGTTGACCTGCATTTCGAAGGCGGTGCCGGCGGGGGCCGGCGACTGGCCGATCTTGCCGGCCGCCACCTGAACGTTCTGCTCGGCAATGGCGTTCTGCACGTCGACGGCGGTGATGCCTAGATTGGCCAGCTTGTCCGGGTCGAGCCAGACGCGCATCGAATAGCGGCGCTCGCCGAAGATCTGCACCTCGCCGACGCCGGGCAGGCGCTTCAGCGGATCGACCACCTGGAGATAGGCGAGGTTGCTCAGTGCCACCGGGTCGACGGACCCGTCCGGCGAGGTGAGGTCGACGATCAGCACGAAATTGGGGTTCTGCTTCTTGATCGTCACGCCGCCCTGGTTGACGATGGCCGGCAGGGAGGATGCGGCCTGCGAAACGCGATTCTGCACGTCGACTGCCGCCGTGCTCAGCGGATAGCCGACATCGAAGGTGATGGTGATGGTCGAGGAGCCGTCATTCGAGCTCGTCGACGACATGTAGGTCATGCCCTGCACACCATTGATCTGCTGCTCGAGCGGCGTGGTGACCGTATCGGCCACGACCTGCGCGCTGGCGCCGGGATAATGGGCGCTGACCACGACCTGCGGAGGGGTGATGTCGGGGAATTGCGAGACCGGCAAAAGGAAATAGGCGATCGCACCGGCGAGCACCATGATGATGGCGATCGCCGACGCGAAGATCGGGCGGTGGATGAAGAAGTTTACCATGATGCGGATGCCTCGCCGAACGGCTTTGCGAAATGGCGCATGCGCCGGGCGCGGCCGGAACCGGAGTCCTCCAGGAAGGATGGCAGGCTCTCGTCGTCCGGCGCTTCGTGCGCTGCGCGCGAGCGCAGCATCCGCTCAAAGGCTTTGGGATCGATCCCGTCCGCCTTCATCACCAGCCGGATCATCGGATCCCGGATGGCTTCGTCGATCGTCAGGTCTTTGCGCTTTTGCATAGGAGTGGCTCCTTGCTGCGGCTCGCATCGGTTGATCACGGGCCGCTTCTTTCTCGGATTCACCGGCCGAAGCCGCATGAAAGGCAGGTTTTCTGTCCTATCTCACTTTGGCGGGCTATCGGTGGGCCTTGTCGTTTGACGGAGAGTGATATAGGTGTTACCAGTAAGTAACATTCTGGAAGTTACAGACCGGTAACACCCTAGTCAAGAGGTGACCTCGGTTTTTTTGGAAACGACGAAAGGAGAGCATGATGACTGACGGCGTGGCGGAGCGTTCCCGCCCCCGGGATCGAATCCTGGAAACGGCGCAGGACATGTTTCACAAGCACGGCATCAAGGGTGTGGGCGTCGACGCCATCACCGAGGCTGCCGGCACCAACAAGATGACGCTCTACCGTCATTTCGAGTCCAAGGACGAGCTGATCATCGAATGCCTGCGCGCTACGGCGGCGAAGGCTTCAAGGATATGGGACGAATTCGAAGCGCAGCATCCCGGCGACAAGCTCGCCCAGCTGCATGCCTGGGTTCACAAGGCGTCTGAAATGCTTAGCGCCGACTGCCGCGGATGCGATATGGCGAATGCCGCCGTCGAGCTCAGCGAGACCGATCATCCGGCAAGGCGCGTCATCAAGGAACTGAAGGAGGCCCAGCGCGAAAAGCTGGTTGCGCTTTGCCGCGATGCCGGCATCGGACAGGCGGAGCTCCTTGCCGATACGTTGTCGCTGCTGCTCGAAGGCGCGCGCGTCTCGATGCAGAGCGTTGGCTCGGAGGGTCCGAGCGCCCAATTCGTGCGCATGGCCGAAAGCCTGATCGCCTCGTTCCGGGCGCGCTGACAGCGGCTCCCCTGGTCCGGCCCTTCGGGTCACCGTTCTCCCCGAGGGGAGAAGAGGTTGCCGCCGGCGCAGACCGCTCTCTCCTCCGGTCCTCTGGGGAGAGGCCGGATCGCCCGGAATTGCGTTTGCATTCGACTTGGCAATCCGGGTGAAGGGCTTGCTTCGCCTTCGCATTATTCCATGCGGGCAAAGAAAAAGCCCGCTGCCGGGAGGAGGTGGCAGCGGGCTTGATTTCGAATACGGCACGGGAGGAGGTGTACCGTACTCAGCGTCGGCATCACATCTGGGAGGAGGAGACGGCCGACACCCGGATAAATACGGGGTGCCTAACGATTCGGCAATTGCGAAACGTGCATAGCTGGTGTGCAGAATTGCGGGATCAATCATCAGACAAATCCGCGAATCCCGCCGTTGGAGACATCCCGCGGGCTACTGCACCGGTACGTTTTCCTTGAAGATCAGCCGCGGCTCGATGAATTTCTTCGTCAGATAAGGCGCCGACGAGGCGATCGAGCCGAGCAGGCGGATCACCGACTGCTCGGCAATCAGTCGCGCATTCTGATCGATGACGACGTCGGCGAGATCGTCGATGAGATAGCGGCGCGTTTCCTTGGTCAGGTCATGGCAGATCAAGACCGGCTTCCTGCGCGGCCTGACCTCGAGCAAGGCCTTGGCCACGCCGGAACGTCCCGCGCCGACGCAGTAGATGCCGAGCAGTTCCGGTTCGTTGTGCAGCGCCTTGATGGTGGCGCTGTAACTGGTGTCCGGATCGTCGTTGCTCTCGACGGCACTTGAGACGGTGAGGTTGGGAAACTCTTCGCTGAGCACCGAACGAAAGCCCATTTCACGTTCCTCGTGGCCGCGATAGGAGCGCGAGCCGACCACCATCGCCAGATGCCCGGTTCGGTCTCCGAGGAAGCGGCCCATCAACAGCGCCGCCGTGCGGCCCGCCACGCGGTTGTCGATGCCGACATAGGCCGAGCGGGGTGCGGCCGGAACGTCCGAGATCAGCGTGACCAGCCTGATCCCGGCATCGACCAGCTCGCGCAGGATGTTGCGCGTGCGCGGGTGGTCGACGGCGATGACGCCGACGCCATTGGCCTTCAGCGACAGATTCTCCACCGCGCCCTGCAGCGCGCCCGGCGAGATGCCGGCAAGGTTGTGGATGCGGCAGGAAGCGACCAGGGGCAGGCGCTGGGCATAATCATCGATGTGATGGGCGAGGTCGGCCATGAAGGCGTTGCTGCCGATCGGCAGGAAGAATTCGAGATGCGCCGGCTTCGACGGCAGCACCACCTGATCGAGCGTCGGCAGATAGCCGAGCTGCTTGGCCGCCTCCATCACGCGCTGCCGGTTGGCGGCACTTGCGCCCGGGCGGTTGTTGAGCACCCGGTCGACGGTCGCGGTCGACAGGCCGCAGCTCCTGGCGATGTCGGCTACGGTGGCTTTCATGGGTCCAGTCATAGGGGCTGACGCAATCCTGTGCCAGCGGCAGGCATGAAGCGGCTGGCTGCCGCCGATGCGACCTGCCGGTCAGCAATCAGCCATGCTGCTGCGGTCCGTCGGCGATCGCGTCACGGATTTCCTTGTCCGACATGCCGGTGATGACGCGCTCGACGTCGGCGACGGTGGTCTTTTTCGGATCGATATCGTCGGCCACCACCTTGCCCCGGCGCATCACCACGATGCGGTCGACCACCTGGAAGACGTGATGGATATTGTGCGCGATGAAGATGCAGGAGTGCCCGGAATCGCGGGCACTGCGCACGAAGCTCAAGACCCCTTGCGTCTCGGCGACGCCGAGATTGTTGGTCGGCTCGTCGAGGATGATCAGATCGCTGTCGAAATGCATGGCGCGCGCGATCGCCACCGCTTGCCGCTCGCCGCCAGACAGCGAGCCGATCGGCGTCGTCGGCGGGATGTTCTTGGTGATGCCGACCTGCTTGAGCAGGTCGCGTGCTACCGAGTTCATCGCCTCCTGATCCATGCGGTTCAAGAAGCGCGGCGCCTTGATCGGCTCGCGCCCGAGGAACAGGTTGCGCGCGATCGACAGCTGCGTTACCAGCGCCGAATCCTGGTAGATCGTCTCGATGCCTTGCCCGATGGCGTCGCTGGTGCTGCGCAACGTGACCTTCTTTCCGCGGATGAAGATGTCGCCGCTGGTCAGCGGCACCGCGCCCGACAGCACCTTGATCAGCGTCGACTTCCCGGCGCCGTTGTCGCCGAGCAGGCCGACGATCTCCCTTTCATTGACGTGGAAGTTGGCGTCCACCAGCGCTTGCACGCGCCCGTAGGATTTGCGGATATGTTCCATGCGGATCAGCGGTTCGGCCATGGTTCACGTCCCTGCCTGGTGCCGGCGTTCGAGCCATGAATGCAGCGCCATCATGCCGAGGATGATTGCGCCGATGAAGATGTTGTAGGCGAGCCCCGGCACGCCGATCAGCACGATGCCGTTGCGCATGACGCGCAGGATAAGGATGCCGAGCACCGTGCCGATAATGGTGCCGCGCCCGCCGGTCAGCGCCGTGCCGCCGATCACCACCATGGCGATGACTTCGAGCTCGTAGCCGGTGCCGCTATTGGGGTTGGCCGCGGATGTGCGCAGCGACGAGATCACGCCGGCGAGCGAAGCCATCACCGCCGACAGGATGAACAGCCCGGCCTTGACGCGGCTGACGTTGACGCCGCGCGCCCGTGCCGCAAGTGGATTGCCGCCGGCGGCCTGGATCCAGTTGCCGGTACGGCTCTGCGTCAGCACGTAGCCGAGCGCGATCGCAGCACCGATGAACCAGAACAGCGAGGCGTAGATGCGGAACGGGCCGACATAGAAATCACCGACCAGGATATTCGCCAGCCAGCTGCCTTCGGCGCTCCAGGTGCGCTGCGGGAAGCCGTCGGTGATGAACAGCGCCGTGCCGCGCACGACCAGCAGCATGCCGAGCGTGACCAGGAAGGACGGAATCTTGAGCTGGGTGACGAACCAGCCGTTGACCAGTCCGATGACGGCCGCAACCAGCAATGCGATCAGCAGGCCTAGTTCGAGGGACGTGACGCCGCTGTTGTAGAGCGTCCACATCAGCACCGGCGAGAAGCCGAACAGCGAGCCGACCGAGAGGTCGAATTCGCCCGATGTCATCAAGAGCGTCATTGCCAGCGCGATCAGGCCGAGCTCGACGGTGAAGGCCAGGATGTTGGAGATGTTCTGCGGCGACAGGAAGTCGGGATTGATGCCCCAGAAGACGACGAGCTCGACGATGAGCAGCACCAGCGGACCGAATTCCGCCCGCGCGATCAGACGTTGGATGAAGGAACGGTTTTCCATTGAACCCGCGACGTGAGGGCCGGCCGTCCGACTGGGACGGCGCGGGAGACGGGAAAAACGGTCGCGACAGTGACGTCGCGACCGTTCGCTCGGGGATTATTTGCCGGACAGGATCTTGTCGTAGACGCCGGCGGTGTCCTTCTCATAGAGCGCGCCGGTGATGACGTTGAAGCCCGGAGGAATGCCGCTGGCGGCCATGTTGGCCATCGACAGCGCGATATAGCTGGTCGCCTGCGGATCCTGCCATTGGCCGGCATTGACGTAGCCGTTCAGCACTTCCTGTGTGGTGTCGAGCGAGTTGCCCCAGCCGACGACCGGGATTTCGCCCGGCTTCACGCCGGCCTGGTCGAACACGCGCTTGATCGAGCCGGTGACGAGGTCGCCGAGGCCGATGATCGCCTTCACCTTGCCCTTGTGGGCGGTGAGGTAGTCGACCATGCGGTTGATCGCTTCGGCCTGGTCGAGCGTCGCCTCGGTCACCTCATAGGTGATGCCGGCCGGCCCGAACACGCTCTTGATGCCTTCCTCTTCCTGCACGCCATAGGTGGCGCCTGGGATCTCGACAGGCATCCAGACGAAGTCGCCCTTCTTCACCAGGCCCTTGTCGACCAGATACTGCGCCCAGTGCTTGCCGAAGGTGACGTTGTCGCCGCCGACATAGGCGTTGAAGTTGGCCTTCGGATCGGGCGTGTTGAAGTTGATGATCGGCATATTGGCGGCTCGCGCTTCCTTGACGATTTCGACAAGACTGCCCGGGTCGGGGCTGGTGGTCACGATGCCGTCGGCCTTGGCCGCGATCGCTGCGCGCACGGCCTCCTGCTGGGAGGCGACATCGCCATTGTGGAACGAGGTGTTGACCGTGTTGCCTGTGTCCTTGGCCCATTGCTTGGCACCGGCCAGGAAGTAGGTCCAGACCGGATCGGCCGGGCCGCCATGCGAAATCCAGTAGAACGTCTTGGCCTCGGCCATCGCCGGGATGGCGATGGCAGCGATCAAGCCAAGCACGAGCAGTCTTAGCCGCGAAAGCATTCGATTTCCTCCCATGTTGAAACTCTCCTCCACATCAAGCGCGACGCGGCCTTGAACCGCACCTCCTGCCAGCGCCGACCGGAACGTCTAGAGCATTCCCTTTTTCGGGCGGTGGCAAGCCTCCTTCGCCAATGGATGTTGGCACAGGCGCGCACGCCATCACCGATCCCATCAGATTGCATCAGTTGCGTTGATATTTCCCTGAGGGCGCCGAGCTCAGCCGCGCGGGCCGGCGTTGATGGCGGCCGTTTTGGGGTGGCTGTTAGAGAAGATCCGCCCTGGCCAGGTCGCGCATGAGGTGGCTGGCGCCGTAGGTCCAGTGCGGGCAATCCGGCGACAGCCGCACGCGGTTGACCAGCGCGCCGAGCTTTTCCGACGAGATGGTGACGATGTCGCCGACCTTGTGGGTAAAGCCCTTGCCCTTCTCGCCGCGGTCCTTCGAGGGCACGAACATGGTGCCGAGATAGAGCGCCAGCCCGTCTGGATACTGGTGATGCGGTCCCATCGCCGCCTTGACCAATTCTTCCGGCGAGCGGCTGATTTCCGCCATCGAGCTCGCGCCCTCCAGCGAGAAGGCATCCTCGCCCTCGACGCTCAGCCGCACCGTGGCGCGCTTTACGTCGGCAATGGAAAACGTCTCGTCGAACAGTCGGATGAAGGGGCCGAGTGACGCGGAAGCATTGTTGTCCTTGGCCTTGCCGAGCAGCAGCGCCGAGCGGCCCTCGACGTCACGCAGATTGACGTCGTTGCCGAGCGTGGCGCCCACGATGCGGCCCGAGCTGTCGGCGATCATGGCGATCTCAGGCTCGGGATTGTTCCAGGTGGAGACGGGATGCAGCCCGACATCGGCGCCGAAGCCGACCGAGGCCATCGGCTGGCACTTGGTGAAGATCTCGGCGTCCGGCCCGATGCCCACTTCCAGATATTGCGACCAGGCGCCGCGCGAAATCAGCTTGGCCTTGATCTCCATCGCTTCCGGCGAGCCGGGCTTGAGCTTGGAGAGGTCATGACCGATCAGTCCGGCGATGTCGGCGCGGATGGCGTCGGCCTTTTCCGCCGAGCCGCGCGCCTGCTCCTCGATGACGCGCTCGAGCAGGCTGACGACGAAGGTGACGCCGGACGCCTTCACCGCCTGCAGGTCGACGGGCGAAAGCAGGATCGGCTTCCTCGCGTCGCGTTCGGCCTCGAAGCTGTTCGCCGCGATGTCGTCGAGCGAGCCGATCGGCTTGCCCTTGGCCGCACGCAGATAGTCGGCCGGGTCCTTCATCTCGCAGAGGTCGCGCACCGTGGGCGCCGCGCTCGATGTGATATCGAACACCGTGCCGTCGCGCACCGTGACCACCAGGGGATGGGAAGCGTCGCTGGTCCTGGCGCGGCCGACGAAAAGTCCGTCGGCGGGCAGGCGGGTCGGGTCGGTCATGATGATGCTCCTCTCAATTCGCGGGCGGCACTTTCCCCGGATTTTGCCCAAACGTCTATCCCGTTGATGGTGTGGTCTATGGCCAATGGGTGGACTGTCGCATAGTCGCCGGTGATCTGGCCCATCGAAACGCTCTTTCAAATCTGTGAAATCGACAATAGGATTTTCACGAGTGGCCAAGCATTGGGTGATCCGTGCCAGCAACCTTTTCCGATCCGATTTGGCACAAGCCCCAAATGGCACCGGGCTTTCGGTCCGAACTGTCGTCCGGCGGCACGCTGGACGTGGTGATCGTCGGCGGCGGCATCATGGGCCTGTCGACGGCGCTGCATGCGGCGCGCGCCGGTCTGTCGGTGCAGGTGCTGGACACCGGAGCGATCGGGCAGGGCGCTTCGGGCCTCAACGGCGGCCAGGTTATTCCAGGCCTCAAATATGATCCGGAATGGCTGATCGGACACTCCGGCAAGGAACGCGGCGAAGCATTGGTCGAGTTCGCCGCTTCGACGGCCGATGCCGTCTTCGATGTGATCCGCGATGAGAAGCTCGCAGTGCCGTTTACGCGCAATGGCTGGATCCAGGCCGCGCACACGAAGACGGCCCTGAAGGCGGCCGCCAACCGCGACCGGCAGTGGCGCTTGCGCGGCGCCCAGGTCGAGTTGCTCGACCAGGCCGGGATCGCGGCGATGACCGGCGCCAGAGGTTATCTCGGCGGCTGGCTCGATCGCCGCGCCGGTGTCGTCGATCCGCTGTCCTACACGCTAGAGTTGGCCCGCGTCGCTTCGGCCGCCGGCGCCGGCATTGCCGAGCAGCAGAGGGTGGTGAAGCTCGGCAAGGAGGCTGGCGTCTGGCGGGTTTCGACGCAAGGCGGCGCCGAATTGCGCGCCAAGTCGGTCGTGCTCGCCACCAACGCCTATACGGACGGCCTGCTGCCGGGCCTCGCGCAGACCATCGTGCCGCTGCATTCCTTCCAGATTGCCACCGCGCCGCTGCCGGCGGACCTTGCCGCGAGCATCCTGCCGGGCGGGCAAGCCGTTTCCGATTCCCGCCGCATCCTTGTCTACTACCGCAAGAGCGCCGATGGCCGGATGGTGCTCGGCGGCCGCGGCCGCATGGCGCTGCCTTCCAGCCCCGCGGACTGGGCGCATTGCGAACGCGCGCTCCTGCGCCTCTATCCGCCGCTTGCCGGCATCGCCATCGAAAAGCGCTGGTTCGGCCGCGTGGCGCTGACGCCGGATCACCTGCCGCATCTGCATGAGCCGGAAAAGGGCCTGCTTGCCGTCGTCGGCTGCCAGGGCAGGGGCGTCGGCTTGATGAGCGCATTGGGCAAGCGCATGGCGAACTACCTTGCGAGCGGCGATGCCAGGCAATTGCCGTTCCCGCTGTCGCCGATCAAGCCGATCCCGTTCCACGCTTTCCGCCAGATCGGTGTCGCTGCCGCTATCACCTGGTACCGGATACTCGACGCGTTCGAGCGCTGACGAAGCGTGCAGAGCACAAGCGATTCAGCTTGACAGTTTCATGAATATGAAAAATTATTAGACGATTTCAGAAAATCCGATGGGCAGCCCCGATAGGCAACAAGATGTCGACCATCGCTGCAACACGGCCATTGCCGGAAAACCGCATCTCGCCGGTCTTCCGTTTCGCCATGCTGCTGCCCGGCGGACTGGTCACCTTCTTTCTGATCCTGTTCGCGCTTGGGCTGGTGGTATTCCTCGCCTTCCGGAGCAATGACGGCTCGCTGCTCGGCGCCGGCCTGACGGCGGAAAATTTCCTTACCGTTGCTACCGACCCGCTCTACTGGACGGTGACGCTGCGCTCGCTGGTCATCGCCGGCCTGGTGACGCTCGCCACGGTCGTCACTGCATATCCGGTTGCCTACTACCTTGCCTTCCATGCGGGCCGCCGGCGCAACCTGCTGCTTTTCCTGGTCACGCTGCCGTTCTGGACCAGCTATCTCTTGCGCGTCTTCGCCTGGAAGATCGTGCTTGCCTATAATGGCGTGCTCAACTCGGCCTTCATCGAAACCGGCCTCTGGTCGCAGCCGACGCTCGCCTTCCTCAACACGCCGGCCGCGGTCGTTGTGACGCTCGCCCACGCCTACGCGCCCTTCGCCATCCTGCCGATCTATGTGGCGCTGGACACGATCCCGAAATCACTGCTCGAAGCCGCCTCCGACCTCGGCGCGCGGCCCTTCACCAGCTTCCGCCGCGTCGTGCTGCCAAATTCCATGCCGGGCGTGCTGGCGGCAGCGCTCGTCGTCTTCGTGCCGACGGTCGGCGACTATGTCACGCCGGCCATGGTCGGCGGCCCGGCCAGCACCATGATCGGCACGCTGATCCAATCGCAGTTCGGCAAGGCCAATGACTGGCCGTTCGGCGCCGCCCTTTCGGTCTGCGTCATGCTGGTCATCTTGTGCGTGGTCCTGGTCGCGCGCGGCGCCGACCGCAGATTTGGCAGCCGCACATGAGCCGCGCGCGAACCGACGCCAACGCAGGCGGCCGCTGGCTCGGCATCTATGTGCTCGGTTATCTCGTCTTCCTCTATCTGCCGGTGCTTTTGATCCCGCTGTTTTCCTTCAACGACTCCATCCAGGCGGCGTTTCCGCTGCAGGGTTTCACGCTTGAATGGTATCGAACGCTCTACGGCAATCCCGCACTCTCCGGCGCCTTGGCCAACAGCCTGGTCATCGGCGTCATCGCCGCCTTCGGCGCGACGCTCTGCGGCATCACCGTTTCCTATATGGACCTCTATGGCCGCTCGCCGCTCGCGGCCACAATCAGCGCCATCGCCCGCCTGCCGATCCTGATCCCCGGCGTCATCGTCGGCATTTCGCTCTTGATCCTGGTCAATCTCATCGGCCTCGGCCCGTCGCGCGTCTCCATCGTGCTCGGCCATATCCTCGTCGCGCTGCCGACGACGGTCGTGGTGATGCGCAGCCGCTTCGCCGCCATCCCGAAGACGATCCGCGAAGCGGCGCTCGACCTCGGCGCCTCCGACTGGACGACGTTCCGGCGCGTCATGCTGCCGCTCAGCCTGCCCGCCGTGCTGTCGGCCTTCATGCTTTCTTTCCTGATCTCCTTCGACGAGTTCATCGTCGTCTTCTTCCTCGCCGGCACCGAGCCGACGCTGCCGCTCTACATCTGGAGCCAGTTGCGCTTCCCGCGTTCGCTGCCGACGGTGATGGCGCTCGGAACCGTGATCCTCGCTGCCTCCTTCGTCATCGCCGGCACCGCCGAAATCCTGCGTCATCGCGGCCTTGGCGCCGCTCGCCGTCACCCAGCCTGAACCACAACAAGAAGAGGAGAACGAAAATGACAGTCCACCTGAAATCGATCATCGGACACAAGGCCAAGGCGGGCCTTGCCGCACTCGCCCTGGCGCTGTCCTCGACGGTCGCTCTCGCCGCCGACAAGCTGCAATACTTCACCTGGTCGGGCTATGAATTGCCCGACTTCAACAAGAGCTTCCTCACCGCGCATCCGGACGGCGTCGAGGCCTCGATCTTCGGCGACGACGACGATGCCTTCACCAAGGTCAAGGCCGGCTTCCGACCCGACATCGCGCACCCCTGCTACGACAAGGTGGCGCGCTGGAACAAGGAAGGCCTGCTGCAGCCGATCGACACCAAGCGCATCAAGAACTGGGATTCGATCTTCCCGGTGTTCAAGAACCTGCCCGACCTGCAGGCCGGTGACGGCAAGGTATGGATGGTGCCGTGGGACTGGGGCAACACCTCGATCCTCTACCGCACAGATCTTGTGAAGAACCCCGAGGCAAGCTGGAACCTTCTGTGGGATAAGCAATATGCCGGCCGCATGGCGACCATCGACGCCGTGCATGACACGCCGATCGTCGCCGCCCTTCTGGCCGGTGTGAACCCCTTCGACATGACGCCGGACCAGATGGACAAGGTAGCGGCGAAATTGCGCGAGCAGCGTCCGCTGCTGTCGAGCTACACCACCGACATGACTTCGGTCGAGCAGGCGCTGGCAAGCGGCCAGCTGGTTGCCGCGATGACCTGGAACGCGTCCGCCACCTCGCTCAAAAAGCAGGGCGTGCCGGTCGAGTTCATGAAGCCGAAGGAAGGCATGCTGACCTGGGCCTGCGGCTTCGTCATGCTGAAGGACGCCAAGAATGTCGATCTCGCCTATGACTTTATCAACAGCCGGCTCGACGCCGACTCGGGCAAGTTCCTGATCCAGTCCTATGGCTATGGCAGCTCGCTCTCGACCGCCTTCGCCGGCGTGTCGAAGGACGAGCTGGAGAAACTGCAATTGCCGGCGGATCCGGACGTGATGCTGAAGAGCACCATCTTCACCGGGCCGATGAAGCAGAATGACGATGTGGCGAAGATGTTCGAAAAGGTAAAAGCCGGCGGCTGAGCGCTCTTGCCTTCTCCCCTTGTGGGGTGAGAAGCGGTCCGCGTTAGCGGACGAAAAGCCAATTGCTTGGCTTTTCGAGCTTCGAACGCCCTGAGCCTGCGAAGGGCCGGGCAGTGGCCGCGCAGCTGCCGGATGAGGGGTGTTCCAGGGAAAGCCGACGTCTCACTCCGCTGGAACACCCCTCATCCGTCTCGGCGCTATCGCGCCGATCCACCTTCTCCCACAAAGGGAGGAGGGAAGGACAACGAGGATCAACGGATGGACATTGTGGACGGAGCGGCCAAACGGCCGAAGGACGAAGCCGATGTGCGGGTCGGCCGGCGCGTGCGGGCGCTCAGGCTCGAGCGCAAGCTTTCGCTGGCCGAGCTTGCGGCAAAAGCCGGCATCTCCATCGGCGCGCTCAGCCAGATCGAACGCGGCATGTCCTCGCTGCGCGTCAAGGTGATCTGGCCGCTGGCAGCGGCGCTCAACATCGAACCTTCGGCGCTGATCGCCGACGGCAACGAGGCGGTCAACGACCTCTATTGCGTGCGGGCCGACAAACGGCGCTCGATTCCCGTGAAATCCGAAGGCATCGGCAAGGCGTTGCTGTCGCCGCCCGCCGCGACACTCACCGGCATGCTGGTAACGGTCGAGGCAGGCGGCGGCACGGCGGAAGCCTACGCCCATGCCGGCCACGAATTCGGCTTCGTGATGACGGGCGAGGTCGAACTGGTGGTGGATGCCACGACCTATGTGCTGAAAGCCGGCGACAGCTTCGCCTTCAAGAGCACGCTGCTGCATGCCTTCCGCAATCCCGGCGCCGAGCGCTGCCAGATCCTGTGGGTCAACACCACCAAGCCGTCCGAGGTGCGCGATGGCGCCTGATGCGCTCGTTCGACTGCAGAAAGTCTCCAAGGTCTTTCCCGGTGGCATTGTCGGTCTGGAAGCGGTCGATCTGGATATCGCCCCCGGCGAATTCCTGACCCTGCTCGGTCCGTCCGGTTGCGGCAAGACGACAAGCCTGCGCGTCATCGCCGGCTTCGAGAGTCCGACCAACGGCAATGTCCTGCTCGAAGGGCGCGACATCACCGGGCTCAGGCCCTTCGATCGGCCAGTGAACACCGTTTTCCAGGACTATGCGTTGTTCCCGCATATGGATGTCGCGGCCAATGTCGGCTTCGGCCTGTCGCTGCGCAAGCTCACCAGTGCCGAGCAGGCCAAGCGGGTTCGCGAGGCGCTCGACATGGTCGGGCTCGCCGACAAGCTGCGCGCCCGCGTCTCCGAACTCTCCGGCGGCCAGCGCCAGCGCGTCGCGTTGGCCCGCGCCATCGTCTGCGAACCGCGCGTGCTCTTGCTCGACGAGCCGCTGTCGGCGCTCGATGCGCATCTGCGCGAGCAGATGCAGGTCGAGCTGAAGCGGCTGCAGTCGCGGCTCGGCACCACCTTCGTCATGGTCACCCACGACCAGACGGAGGCGCTTTCGATCTCGGACCGCATCGTCGTCATGAACAAGGGCCGCATCGAGCAGATCGCGCCGCCGGCAACGCTTTACGACCGTCCGGCGACGCGGTTCGTCGCGTCCTTCATCGGCACGATGAACCTTCTGCAGTCACGCTTTGTCGGCCGCGACGGCGAGCGCCTGCGCTTTGCCGCCGGCGAGCTGCCGCTGGAGGCTACCTCGGATAGCGGCGAGACGCCGGCCGCCGGCGACACACGCACCATCGGCGTGCGCCCCGAAGATCTTCTGGCTGCCGGCGAAGCCGCCGAAGGAACCGCGCCGGCGCGGGTAACCGGCATCGTTTTCCACGGCCGCACGCTGCGCCTTCATGCCGAGCTCGGGCAGGGGATTCCGATCGTCATCGATGCCCCGCGACGTGCCGACGGCTCTCAATTCAGCATCGGCGACGTGGCGCATATCAGCCTGCGGCCTGGCGCCAACTGCCCGATGCTCGCGAGCTGATACTGCAGCTGGATCACGACGCCTTGGCGAAAAATCCCTGATAATCGGACTTGGCCTGCAGCAGGCGCAGGATGTTTTCGCGCGAGCCGCGCACATGCGCACGAGCCCGCTCGCCGGCCAATGCGACATCGCCGGCGCAGATCGCGTCGACGATGCCGGCATGCTCCTCGCGGGTGAGCTTCCACTCGTCCAGCCACAGAAGCTCGGTCCAGACATATTGCTGGCATTTGTCGAGGATGCCGCAAAGCATTCCATGCAGCATTTCGTTGCCGCTGATTTCGGCGATCACCCGGTGCAGGTCGATGCCGACCTGAAGCTCCTCGAATTTCTCCCTGGTGCTGCGATCCGGGATCGCCGCGAGCCTTTCGCATTCGGCAAGCATCTCGCGCAGCTTCGCCTTGTCGGCGGCGGTTGCGTTGGCCGCCGCCAGTTCAGTCGCGCGTCCGTCGAGCAATTCGCGGATGTCGAAAGCCTCGCGGAACATGGTCAGGTTGAACTCGGTCACAACATAGCCTTGACGCGGACGGCCGATCACCAGCCCGTCGCGCTCCAGCCGGTTGAAGGCCTCGCGCACCGGCGTGCGGCTCACCTTCAGGCGCTCGGCGATCTCGTTTTCCGTTACGCGGCTGCCCGGCGGGATCTGGCCGGTGATGATCATCGCCTTCAGCGCCTCGAAGACGGAGTCGCGCAGCGTGTTTTTCCGTTCCTTTTTCAAACGTCCCGCCTCCAACGGCCCATTGCAGAATCGCAGTCTAGAGCCTTTTAGCCCTTGCTTGAAATACGGCCGCCCGCGTGGATCGGCGACGCAGCCCCGCTTGCCTCCGCGAAAAGTGTTCCTCGGGTGACGACCCGTGTTGACATCGCCTTGCCGTAAGTTACACTCAAAATTGTATACAAATTCGCATACCAAATCAACGATAATGGGAACACCGGTTGGAGAAGCGAAAATGACGAAGAGACTTTGTATTCATGGCCTCGCCGGCCTGCTCGCCTCGGTCGCCGTTCCGGCGTCGGCCGCCGACACCATCACCGTCGCCTCATGGGGCGGCACCTATCAGGAGGCGCAGACCAAGGCCTTCTTCGATCCGACGGCCAAGGATCTCGGCATCACCATCAAGCAGGACACCACCAACGGCCTCGACGACGTGCGCCTGCAGGTCACCGGTAATGCCGTCAAATGGGACATCACCGAGCTCGGCGCCGATGAATGCGCGCGGGGGTCCAAGGAAGGCCTGTTCGAGAAGCTCGACTACAGCGTCATCGACAAGAGCGGCATCAACCCGAAGCTCGTCCATGACGATTGGGTCGGCATCTCCTACACCTCCGTCGTGCTGATCTACCGTACCGATGTTTTCGGCGACAAGGGCCCGAAGACCTGGGCCGATTTCTGGAACGTCGAAAAGTTCCCGGGCCGCCGCGCGCTCTCCGGCAGCCAGGCGACGGAAACGCTGAGTGTAGCCGCGCTTGCCAACGGTATTCCGATCGACAAGGTTTATCCGGTCGACATCGACGGCGCCTTGCAATCCGTCGACAAGGTCAAGGGCCATATCGATGCCTGGTGGACCTCCGGCGCGCAGGCTATGCAACTAGTCAAGGATGGCGAGGTCGATATGGCGAGCATCTGGAACGGCCGCGCCGGGACCTTGAAGAAGCAGGGCGCGCCTGTCAGCTTCTCCTTCGACCAGGGCGTTCTCACCGCCGACTGCATGGTCATCCCGAAGGGCTCGAAGAACAAGGACATCGCCATGAAGGCGCTGGCCAAGTTCGTCAGCCCGGATCTCCAGGCCAACCTGCCGCTCTATGTCGACAACGGCCCCGCCAATGAGAAGGCTTTCGAGACCGGCAAGATCCCGCAGGATCGCATCAAGGACATCAATTCCGCGCCGGAGAACGTCAAGAAGCAGGTGCTGCAGGATCCGGCGTTCTGGCGCGATACCCTCGTCGAGGCGACCGAGAAGTTCAACAACCTGATCCAGCAATAGCGACCGTGTCGGAGCGGCGTCCGCGAGGCGCCGCTCCGCATATTTCGCCGACAACGATCCGGAGTTGAAGGAGATGCTCTTGTCTCTCGCTCAGTCCGCGCTTCCCATCGGCATCAGCGGTATCGAGAAGCGCTTCGGCGGCGTGTCGGTGCTGCACGATCTCGGCCTCGATGTCGCGGCGGGCGAATTCCTGACGCTGCTCGGACCGTCCGGCTCGGGAAAGACGACGCTGCTGATGATCCTGGCCGGCTTCGTGCGGGCCAATGCCGGCTCCATCAAGGTCGGCGGCGAGGAGATCATCACCATGCCGCCGCACAAGCGCAACATCGGCATGGTGTTCCAGAACTATGCGCTGTTCCCGCATATGAATGTCTTCCACAACATCGCCTTTCCGCTGAGGCAGCGGCGCGTGTCGGCAGCGGAAACGGCCGAGCGTGTCGAGAGGGCCTTGGACCTTGTGCAGTTGAAAGGCCTCGGCGAGCGCCGTGTCGATCAGCTCTCCGGTGGCCAGCGCCAGCGTGTGGCTTTAGCCCGCGCCATCGTCTTCGAGCCGCGCATCGTTTTGATGGACGAGCCTTTATCGGCGCTCGACAAGAGCCTGCGCGAGCATATGCAGATCGAGTTGCGCAACCTGCACCGCCGGCTCGGTATGACGACCGTCTACGTCACGCACGACCAGCGCGAGGCCATCACCATGTCGGACCGCATTGCCGTCATGAATACCGGGTGCGTCGAGCAGATCGATCAGCCGGAGGTTCTTTACGCCAGGCCGCAAACGAAGTTCGTTGCCGGCTTCATCGGCGAGTCCAGCTTCATTCCCGTCGAATGCCGCAATGGCAGCGTCTGGTACGAGGACAGGAAGCTCCGCATGGCGGCAGCGGCACCGTCCGCCGGCCGGCATCTGATGGTCGTGCGACCGGAAAAGCTGAGCCTGATCGCTGGCGAACACACGGACGACGTCAACGCGCTGCCGGCAACGGTCGGCGATGTCATCTATCAGGGCGACAGTTTCGTCTGCTATGCGACGCTCAAGGATGGGCGGCAGGTGACTCTGCGCGACTATTGCCGCTCCGATGTGCTGGCGAAGCTGCCGGCGCCGGGCGAACCGATAACGCTCGGCATCGATGCGCGGGATGTCGTGCTGGTGGCGGATCAATGAGCATCGGATCCGCCAGCCTCGATCATGCCCGCAGGCCCGATCGCACGCTCAATGCCGATGCGCTGGCCGCCGACGCGCGGCGGGAATCGCGCGGCCTGCTGGCGCTTTTGTCGCCTGGGCTGCTTCTGGTCTTTGCCGTCATCATCGTGCCGATCGGCTGGCTGTTCTGGCTTTCGCTGTTCGACGAAACCGGTCAGCTCAGTGTCGCCAACTATGCGCGCTTCTTCGAGCAGGCCTCCTACATCAAGACCTTCGTCACCACCTTCAAGGTAGCCTTCATCGTCACCAGCGCCTGCGTACTGTTCGGCTACCCGCTGGCCTATATGCTGTCGCAACTGCCGCGCCGCGCGGCCTCGATCTGCCTGATCTTCGTCATCCTGCCGTTCTGGACCTCGGTGCTGGTGCGCACCTATGCCTGGCTGGTCATCTTGCAGCGCAAGGGGCTGGTCAACAGCTGGCTGATCGACCTCGGCGTCATCAGTCAGCCGCTGCCGCTTGCCAACAATTTCGCCGGCGTCGTCATCGGCATGACCCATATCATGCTGCCCTTCCTGGTGCTACCGCTCTACGCCTCGATGAAGACCATCGATGTCGACTGCCTGCGCGCCGGCATGAATCTCGGCGCCAGCCCGGCCGCCACCTTCCGGCAGATCTTCTTCCCGCTGTCGCTGCCGGGCCTCGCCTCGGGCGTGGTCATCGTCTTCGTGCTCTGCCTTGGCTTCTTCGTCACCCCGGCGCTGATGGGCGGCGGCAAGGTCATCATGTGGGCGATGCGCATGGAGCAGACCACCAGCCTCTATTCCAACTGGGGCGCGGGCGCCGCGCTCGGCGTCGTGCTGCTTGGCGTCACGCTGGCGCTGCTCGGCTTCTTCCAGTGGCTGCTCGGCGCCCGCGCCACGGGCGTATGGAGCCAGCGATGAGCATGGAAAATGCCTTGCCCATCTCGCATCGGCAACGCCTCTGGCTCTATGCGCTCGGCGGGCTCGTCATGCTGTTCCTGATCGCCCCGTCGGCGATCATCGTCATCATGTCCTTTTCCGGCTCGACGCTGCTGCAGTTCCCCCCGCAGGAATGGTCGCTGCGCTGGTATGAAAGCTATTTCGGCTCGGTCGAATGGCGCGACGCCACCATCGTGTCGGTCAAGGTGGCGGTGATGACGGCGGTCGTAGCAACGCTGCTCGGCACCGGCGCGGCCTACGCCATCAACGCCCGCACGCTGCGGCTGACCGGCGCCGTCAACGCGCTGCTCACCGCATCGCTGATCATCCCGGTCATCCTGATCGGCATCGGCACCTTTTTCCTCTATGCCCGCATCGGCCTCAACAACACGCTGACCGGCCTCGTCATCGCGCATACCGTGCAGGCGCTGCCGCTGGTCGTGCTGACCGTCCTTTCGGGGCTGCGCTCCTACGACATGAACCAGGAGAAGGTCGCGCGCAGCCTCGGCGCCGGCCGCTTCTCCGCCTTCTTCCAGGTGACGATGCCGCAGATCCGCTTCTCGATTGTCTCGGGTGCGCTGTTTGCCTTCATCACCTCCTTCGACGAGGTGGTGGTGTCGCTGTTCATCTCGGGCGGCGAGACCACGACGCTGACGCGCCGCATGTTCAGTGCGCTGCGCGATCAGATCGACCCGACGATCGCCGCCATTTCGACTTGCCTGATCGTGTTGTCGATCGTCTTGTTGTCCGCCGCCCAGCTTTTCGGCCGCGGACGTTGATTCAGGGATACCAGACCAGCATGCGTGATTTCCAGTTCCCCGGCCGCTCGCCGGTCCGTGCCACCGAGGCGATGGCCGCGACCTCCCATCCGCTCGCCACTTTAGCCGCCATCGACATGCTGCGCTCCGGCGGCAACGCCATGGACGCTGCCGTCTGTGCGGCCGCGGTGCAGGCGGTGGTCGAGCCGCAGTCGACCGGCATCGGCGGCGACTGTTTTGTCCTCTATTGCCCGAAAGGGCAGGGCGAGGTGATCGCCTTCAATGGCTCGGGCCGCGCGCCGGGGGCTGCGACCGTCGACTGGTATCTGGACAAGGGTTTCGACGAACTCCCCAAACAGGGCCCGCACGCAGTCACCATTCCCGGCGCCGTCGATGCCTGGTGCCGGCTGTTGGAGGATCATGGCCGCAAGGGTATCGCCGACGCGCTCGCTCCGGCCATCCGCTATGCGCAAGACGGCTATGTCGTGCACGACCGCGTCGCCTTCGACTGGGAGGATCCGGAAACCGACCTGTCGGCCGACGAGGTGGCGACGCGCATCTTCCTGCCGGGTGGCAAGTCGCCGAAGGCGGGTGACATCCACCGCCAGCCGGAACTCGCGGAGACCATGCGCGTCATCGCCAGGAAAGGTCGAGCCGGTTTCTATGAAGGCGCTGTGGCTGAGGACATCGTTGGACGGCTTCGTGCGCTTGGCGGCCTGCACACGCTCGACGATTTCGCCGCTACGAAGGGCGACTACCGGACCGCGGTCAGCACCTCTTATCGTGGGTTCGACATCCACCAGATGCCGCCCAACAACCAAGGCCTGACCGCGCTTCTGATGCTGAACGTGCTGTCGGGCTATGAACTGGGAAAGCTCGATCCCGACGGCGCCGCGCGTCTGCACTTCGAGATCGAGGCGGGCCGGCTCGCTTATCAGGACCGCGACGCGTTTTTCGCCGATCAGGACCATGTCGACGTGCCGGTCAAGGCGCTGCTTTCCGGCGCATATGCCGACCGGCTGCGCGCCGCGATCGATCCAGAGCGCGCCATGAGCGATCTGCCGCGCCTCGACCTGCCGGGCAGCGACACGGTCTATATCAGCGTCGTCGACCGCGACCGCAACGCGGTGAGCTTCATCAACTCGACCTATTATTCCTTCGGCAGCGGCGTTGTCGGCCCGAAGTCCGGGGTCGTGCTGCAGAACCGTGGTTCCAGTTTCCGCCTCGATCCAAAGCACCCGAACGCAATAGCCCCCGGCAAGCGGCCGATGCATACGATCATGCCGGGCATGATGACGAGGAACGGCCGCGCGGTGATGCCGTTCGGCGTCATGGGCGGCGGCTACCAGCCTTTCGGCCATGTGCATCTTTTGACCAACATGATCGACTTCGGCATGGACCCGCAGCAGGCGATCGATGCCGCGCGCGTCTTTTACAATCACGACGTCGTCGAGGCCGAGCGGAGCGTACGCGCCGAGACGATCGAAGGCCTCCGCCGGCGTGGCCACCAGGTGGTGGAACCGGATCATCCGCTGGGCGGTGGGCAGGCGGTGCTGATCGATTGGGAAAAGGGCACGCTGACCGGCGCTTCCGATCCGCGCAAGGACGGCCTGGCGCTCGGATATTGAGCAGCGCTGGACATCGGCCGATCGTTCGAAACATAGTCTGGAACCATGACAAACAGCCAAAACGCCACCGATCTCGCCCATCGCCTTGCGCCCGGCGCCGAAGACGCGCCGGCCATTGCCGCGCCCGAACGGACAGCCCTATCGCATGGCGGGTTGCGCCGCCTGATCCGCGATACCGTGGCGCGGCTCAATGCGCTCGGCATCGGCCGTGGCGATCGCGTCGCCATCGTGCTCCCGAACGGCCCGGAGATGGCGACGGCTTTCGTCGCCGTGGCTGCCGCCGCGTCCACGGCGCCACTCAATCCAGCCTATCGCGCAGACGAGCTCGATTTCTATCTGAGCGACATCGGCGTCAAGGCGATCCTTGTCGGCAAGGACGAGCAGGGGCCGTCGGTCGAAGTTGCCGAACGCCTAGGCATCCCTGTGCTTCGTCTGGTCGTGCCGGAGGGTGCGCCGGCCGGTGTCTTCAGGATCGAGGGCGACCCGGTCGGGTCACCGGCCTCGTCTGGATTGGCCGAGGACGGTGATGTTGCGCTCCTTCTTCACACCTCGGGCACCACCTCGCGCCCAAAGCTGGTACCGCTTAGCCACGCCAACCTTGCAGCGTCGGCAGCGCATATCGGCGCGACGCTCGGCCTGACGACGTCGGACCGCTGCCTCAACATCATGCCGTTGTTCCACATCCATGGCCTGATCGCGGCGGTGCTGTCCTCGCTCGCCACCGGCGGCAGCGTTTTCTGCACGCCGGGCTTCAACGCTCTGCGTTTCTTCCAGTGGCTCTCCGAAGCGAAGCCCAGCTGGTATACGGCGGTGCCCACCATGCACCAGGCGATCCTGCCGCGCGCCGCCCGCAATCCCGAGCAGCTCGCCGAGGCGAAGCTGCGCTTCATCCGATCGTCGTCAGCTTCGCTTCCGGCGCAGGTGATGGCGGAGCTCGAGGGGACCTTCGGCTGTCCGGTCATCGAATCCTACGGCATGACCGAGGCTGCGCATCAGATGGCGTCCAACCGTTTGCCGCCTGGACAGCGCAAGCCGGGCAGCGTCGGCGCATCGGCCGGCCCGGAAGTGGCGGTCATGGCGCCGGACGGGCGGTTGCTCAAATCCGGCGAGATCGGCGAGATCGTCATTCGCGGACCGAACGTCACCGCCGGCTATGAGAAGAATCCCGACGCCAATGCCAGCGCCTTCGCCCATGGCTGGTTCCACACCGGCGACCAGGGCGTGCTCGACGAAGACAACTATCTGCGCGTCACCGGCCGGCTGAAGGAGATCATCAATCGCGGCGGCGAAAAGATCTCGCCGCTCGAGGTCGACGGCGTGCTGATGGATCATCCGGCGGTGGCGCAGGTCGTCACCTTCGCCATGCCGCATGACAAGCTCGGCGAGGAGGTCGCGGCGGCCGTCGTGCTGCGCGAAGGCCAGAACGCCAGCGAGGCCGACATCCGCGGGTTTGCCGCGACGCGGCTCGCCGATTTCAAGGTTCCGCGCAAGGTGGTGATCCTCGACGAGATTCCGAAGGGCGCGACCGGCAAATTGCAGCGCATCGGGCTCGCGGCCAAGCTCGGGCTCGGCTGATGCGCATCACTGTCTTCGGCGCCGGCGCCATCGGCGGCTACCTCGCCGCCAAGCTCGCGATCGCCGGCTCTGTCGATCTGTCGATCGTGGCGCGCGGCGCGCATCTCGACGCGATCAAGGCCGATGGCCTTCGCCTGATCGAGGACGGCAAGGAAACGGTGACTTCGGTGAAGGCGGCGGCGCGCGCCGAGGAACTCGGCGTGCAGGACTATGTCGTGCTGGCGCTGAAGGCGCATTCGCTGGCGCCGGCGCTGGGCGAGATCGCGCCGCTGCTGGGTGAGGGGACAGCGGTCGTCACCATGCAGAACGGCGTGCCCTGGTGGTATTTCCACAAGGCTGGCGGCGCGCTCGAAGGCACGCGGCTGAGCGCCGTCGATCCCGGCGGAACGATCTGGCAGCGTATCGGACCGGAGCGCGTCATCGGCTCCGTCGTCTATCCGGCGGTCGAGGTCGATGCGCCCGGCCTCATCCGCCATGTCGAGGGCACGCGCTTTTCGCTGGGAGAACCTTCGGGCGAGAAGAGCGAGCGAGCCGCCGCGCTTGCCCGCGAACTGGTCAAGGCCGGCCTGCAGGCGCCGGTCCGCGAGGACATACGCTCGGAGATCTGGGTGAAGCTTTGGGGCAACCTCTCCTTCAACCCGATCTCGGCGCTGACCGGCAGCACGCTTGCGGCGATCGTCGCCGACGAAGGCACACGCGCCGTCGCCCGCGCCATGATGCTGGAAGCGCAGGCGATCGGCGAAAGCCTCGGCGTGCGTTTCCTCATTCCCGTTGAGAAGCGCATCAAGGGCGCCGGCGATGTGGGCGAGCACAAGACCTCGATGCTGCAGGACCTCGAACGCGGCCGCCCGATGGAGATCGACGCGCTGGTGAGCGCCGTGCAGGAGCTCGGCCGGCTTACCGGCCAGCCGACGCCCACCATCGACAGCGTGCTGGCGCTGGTGCGGCTGCTTGCGGTCGAGCGCGGGTGCTATGCCTATTCTGTCATGTGAGCATCTCAAATCATCCTTATCGTCAGCGCCATCCTGACACGAATTGTCACCTGCGGAGCGAGGCCCCAGTGGCAGCCGGGCAATCGCTCCCTACTTGATGTCTGGTCCAAACCGGGAGGAAGTCATGACCACTGCCGAACTAGCCAAGGATTTCACGGAACTCCTCAAGCGGGGCGACAACCACAGCGCTGCCGCGAAATACAATGCCGACGACATCGTCAGCTACGAGGCCATGGAAGGGCCGATGGCCGTTTGCAACGGCAAGGAAGCCATCAAGCAGAAGGGCGAGTGGTGGGAAGCGAACCACGAGGTCCATGGCGGCTCGGTCGAAGGCCCCTATGTCAATGGCGACCAGTTCGCATTGCGCTTCAGCTTCGACATAACGCCCAAGTCGACCGGAGAACGCGTCAAAATGGACGAGGTCGGCCTCTACACAGTCAAGAACGGCAAGATCAGCGAAGAGCGCTTCTATTATTGAGGCTTGCCGGCCTTCGGCGCGTCACTGCCCTCGAAGTATGATTTGAAATCCAGGCATGGCGGCCCAGCATAATGCCCTGGCCGCCATCCGATCCATCTTAGATCGTCTTCACATAATCCGCGAGCTGATCAGCCACCGTGCCCCAGCCGTCGAAGAAACCCATCTCCTCGTGGCTGTTGCGTGTCGCCTCATCGCGGTGGATGGCGGTGGCGGTGTAGCGCGTGCCCTTGCCTTCGGGCGTCAGCGCGATGATTGCGGTGATGAAGGGTTCGCCGGACGGCCGGTAGCCCGGCAGCAGCGCGTCGGTCCACACCAGTCGCTCGTTCGGCGCGATCTCGAGATAGCAGCAATGACGGTCGCTCACCTCTTTGCCGTCGGGCGACTGCATGCGCGTGCGGAACAGGCCGCCGGGCCTGAGGTCGATCTCGCAGTCGGTGATGATCCAGGGTTTTGGCGTGAACCACTGCTTGACATGCTCCGGCGTCGTCCATGCGCGCCATAGCAATTCGCGCGGCGCATCGAGAAAGCGCTCCAGCGTCAGGTCCAGTTTCGGGTTGGGCTTGAACGGATAGCTCACTTTTCATTCTCCTTGAGGCTCATCACATAGGCGTCGAACTGGTCGAGGCGGCGCTCCCACAGCGCGCGCTGTTCGACGAGCCAGTTTTCCGCAAGCTGCAGCGGCTGGGGCGATAGCCGGTAGGTCCTGACGCGGCCGGCTTTCTCCGACTGCACTAGGCCACAGCCTTCCAGCACCCTCAGGTGCTCGACGAAGGAAGGCAGTGCCATCTCGAATGGTTCGGCCAACTCACTGACCGAGGCCGGGCTTCTGTTCAGCCGCTCCACCACACGCCTGCGGGTCGGATCGGCAAGCGCGCGGAAGATGCCGTCGATCGGCGGCAGGCTTTGGCTGACGGTCTCAAGGCTGATCATTGGCCGTTGCTCCTGGGTTCGAATAATACTTAGGAAAATACCTTAGTAATTGCAAGGGCCAAATCCATGCCGGTGCGAAGCGTGCGGGGCAGGCCCCTAAACCAAAGAGATAGGGCATGGTGTCGCCCGAAAACCGCTTCACACTTTTCGGCGTCATGCTCTAGGCTTCGGCCGGATTCGCAACCCCATCCGACGAGGCCTGCCTTGACGACCACCATGTACGGCATCACCACCTGCGACACGATCAGGAAGGCGCGCGTCTGGCTGGAGAGCCATGACGTGCCGTATCGTTTTCATGACTACCGGGCCGAGGGGATCGAGGCGGAGAAGCTGAACGGCTGGGTCGGCAAGGTCGGTTGGGAAAAGCTGCTCAACAAGGGCAGCACGACGTTTCGCGAGCTGCCGGAGAAGGACAAGGAAGCGCTCGACGAGAAGAAGGCGAAGAAGCTGATGCTCGCCAAGCCGACGATGATCAAGCGCCCGGTGCTGGAGGTCGGCGACAGGGTTCTCGTTGGGTTCAAGCCGGAGGTTTACGAGGAGGCGGTCGACGGAAGGTAGTGTCCAGCAGAGACCTTTCTACGCCGCGTTCCTTCGCGCCCCCCTCTTTCCTGCCGGACATCTCCCCCTCAAGGGGCGAGATTAGCAGCTTCGGCGCTCTGTTCATTCCTGGACGTTCGCGATTGGCGAAAGCCGGCCCGACAGCCAATCTCCCCCCAAGAGGGGGAGATGTCCGGCAGGACAGAGGGGGGCGCTGTCCCGCCGACGTCTCAACGCTTACCCATGGGCTCGCAAATACTCCGCCAGCGCCACCGCATTGTTGTGCGCCTCGTCATGGGCGCCGTAGAGCAGGGTCACCTTGCTTTCGCGCGACAGGCCACGCAGTTGCGCCACCGCTTCCTTGTTTGAGTCGAGCTCGGTCCGATACCGTTTCTGAAACTCCGCCCACCGCTCCGGATCATGCCCGAACCATTTGCGCAGTTCGTCGCTCGGCGCGATCTCCTTCAGCCACAGCGTCAGTTCGGCGTCCTTCTTGGCGACGCCGCGCGGCCAGATGCGGTCGACCAGCACCCGCTGTCCGTCGGCTTTCGCCGGCGCCTCGTAGACACGTTTCACCGCGATGTCGAAGGCCATAACACCTCCGGGGCCAAGCAATTCCGGGAAAAGTGTGCAGCGGGTCTCCACCCGGAATTGCGTAAAATAAAGTTCCTCAGGCCCACTCGCCCTTGCGCATCACCGGCATGCGGCTGCCGTCCTTGGCGACGCCGTCGATGTCGATCTTGCCCGAGCCGATCATCCAGTCGATGTGGATGAAACTCTTGTTGCCGCCGCGCTGCGCGATCTCGTCCTGGCTGAGCGAAGCGCCGTTGACGAAGCACTTCGAATAGCACTGTCCCAGCGCGATGTGGCAGGCGGCGTTCTCGTCGAACAGCGTGTTGAAGAACAAGAGCCCACTCTTCGAGATCGGCGAGGAATGCGGCACCAGCGCCACTTCGCCGAGACGGCGCGCGCCCTCGTCGGTATCGAGTACCTTCTTCAGCACGTCCTCGCCCTTCGACGCCTTGGCCTCGACGATACGCCCGCCCTCGAAGCGGACGGAAATCTCGTCGATCAGCGTGCCCTGGTAGGAGAGCGGCTTGGTCGAGGAGACATGACCCTCGACACGGCGTGCATGCGGCGTGGTGAAGACTTCCTCGGTCGGGATGTTCGGGTTGCAGGTGATGCCGTTCTTCGCTGTCGAGGCGCCGCCCATCCATTCATGGCCTTCCGCCAGCCCAACCGTCAGGTCGGTGCCCGGCCCGGTGAAATGCAGCGCGTGGAAATTATGCCCGTTCAGCCATTTCGTGCGCTCGGCGAGCGCTGCGTTGTGCGCCTTCCAGTTGCCGATCGGGTCCTCGACATCGACGCGCGAGGCCGCGAAGATGGCGTCGGCGAGCTTCGCCACCGCGACATCGTCGGGCTCGCCCGGAAACACTTGGCGAGCCCAGGCAAGGTCGGGATAGGCGACGATGTTCCAGTTGATGTCGAAGCCGGTGATCTTCTCCAGCGCCGGCTGGTAGGCCATCGAGTTCGCCTTGTTGGCGCGCGCCACCTTGGCCGGATCCTGCGAGGAGAGAAGCGACGGATCCTCGCCGCGCACCGCAAGCCGCGCGGCATTGTTTGAGAAGGCTTTCGCCATGCCTTCGTAGAGCCAGCCGGCGGCGCGGTCGAAGCCGGCATCGGCGCCATGGCGGAAGCGCGCCAGCGTGATCTCGTCGTCGTTGAAGATCGGCGTCACCAGCCCGGCGCCCGCCTTGTAGGCGTGCTCGACGATGCGCCGTGTCAGCGGCAGCGCCGCGATCGACGAGGTTAGCACCAGATCCTGTCCGGGCTGCAGTTGCAGCCCGACCTTGATGGCGACTTCCGCCAGCCTGTCGAGCTTCACCGGGTCGATGGTTGCCGAGACGCCGCGTGAATGTGTGGTCATGATCCTGCCTGCCATTTGTTGGGGTCCGGTTTCTTACATAGACCGGTGAGCCTGGCCTTTCCACCGCGATCGACTTGGCCTGCTTTATCGACTGGGCCTGCTTTCAAGCATGATCCCGAACCGGAGGACCGCGTCAGCGAAAAGTGCGCAGCGGTTTTCGAAAAAGATCATGCTCAAACAAGCCTGATCCCGAAGAACAAACTTTATGCGGCGCTGTCCAGCGCGCGGAACTGCGCCATCGTCGCCTCGATCTCCTCGCGGATCCAGGCCTTGAAGTCGCGCACCTTGCGGCTTTCGCTTTTGGTGGCCGAGGTCACCAGCCAGTAGCCCAGCCCGCTCTCGGCGCGCACGCCGAAGGGCGCGACCAGCCGGCCGTCGGCCAGCGCGTCGGCGGTGAGCAACTGCCAGGCGAGCATGACGCCGTGGCCGGCGATCGCCGATTCCAGGCAAAGCATCGGATCGGTGAAGCGCGCGCCTTTCTGGAAGGTGACCGGCTTGACGCCGGCCGCCTCGAACCAGCTCTCCCAGCTGAACATCGCCCGCTCGTCTGTGATAGTGCAGGTCTGCGCCAGATCGCCGATCGATTTCAGCCTGGCCGCGATCGAGGGCGCGCAGACCGGAAACACTTCCTGGGCAAGCAAAAGCTCGGCGTGCCCGCCCGGCCATTTGCCGTCGCCGAGCCGGATGGCGATATCGATGTCGGACCGGTCGAGATCGGCGACCCTGGCCGAGGCGTCGATGCGCAGCAGCACGTTCGGATGGCGCGCGAAGTGCCGCGACAGCCTGGGCAGCAGCCATTTCGAAGCGAAGGCCGGCGCCACCGAGACAACCAGCGTGCACTCGTTGGCCTCGTCGGCCAGCGCCACCGCCTGCGCGAGCTCGCGGAAGCCGGCGCTCAGCCGCGTCGTGAAGGCTGTGCCGAATTCCGTTGGCACGAGACCGCCCGGCGTGCGTTCGAACAGCGCCTGTCCCAGCTGCCTTTCCGTGCGCTTGACCTGCTGGCTGACGGCGCTGACGGAGACATTGAGCTCGGCCGCCGCTCCCGCCAGCGCTCCCAGGCGGGCGACGGTTTCCACGGCGCGCAGGCCGTTGAGATGGACTCGGTTCAGCATAGCCATACAGTTTTTCTAAAGTGCGCGGACCGAAATCTCAATTGAAACCCGACAGGAAAAGGCAGAATTTAGCCGGAATAGCCTTGAGCCAGGAGATTGTCCGATGAAGATTTTATCTTTGCTTAAAGGGCTTTCCGGCGCCGAGGCGAGGCCGCGCGACGACGGCGAGATCGCCCGCTGGGTCACCGATCCGCTGTCGCATCCCGTGCTCGACACCATGTCGGAGCGCGAGCTTGGCGATATGCCGTTCCGGCTGACGGCCGACCGCACGGCGTACGAAACGGGCTGCCGCTGAAGGCGACCTAAAACCGGGCGACCTGGCATTACTGGCCCAACGCAAACGCATTGTTTCGCTAGCGCACACACTTATTGTGCGCTGCAATGAACACCGCCTCGCCATCTCCCTTGCGCCTCGCCATTGCCGGCATGGCGGCGCTTGCAGTCGCAATGGGCATCGGCCGCTTCGTCTACACGCCGATCCTGCCCGGCATGATGGAGGAACTGCACCTGACACCGGCCGATGCCGGGTGGATCGCCTCCGCCAACTATCTTGGCTACCTCGTCGGCGCGCTTGCCGCGGCCGGTGGCTGGGCGCACGGCCGCGAGCGCATGCTGATGTTCGCCGGCCTCGCCGCCAGCGCCGTGCTCGCGGGTCTCATGGGGCTCAACGAGACGATGGCTGCCTTCCTCGTCATCCGCTTCCTCGCCGGCCTCGCCAGCGCCTTCGTCATGGTGTTCATGGCCTCGATCGTCTTCAGCCATCTGATAGTGGCTGGCCGCGGCGATTTGCAGGCGCTGCACTTCGGTGGCGTTGGCCTTGGCATAGCCGCGTCCTCCGCGCTCCTGGCGGTCCTCGTCTCGGAACATGCCGGCTGGGCCGCCGGCTGGCTTTGGTCCGGAGCGCTTTCGGCGGTTGGCCTGCTCATCGTCGCGCTGCTCGCCGGCTCGACGGCACCAGCCAATGGCGTTGACGGGCGCGAACCGGCGCTGCCGAAGGACAGGTCCCTGGTGAAGATGATCGTCGCCTACGGGCTGTTCGGCTTCGGCTATGTGGTGACGGCCACCTTCCTGGTCGCCATCGTGCGCCAGGGCGGCGGCGGGCGCGTCTTCGAAGCCACCGTCTGGATGATCGCCGGCCTTGCCGGCCTCCCCTCGACCTGGTTCTGGCAGAAGCTTGCCGGCCGGATCGGGCTCTATGCCGCTTACGCCCTGACCTGCCTGATCGAGGTGGTCGGCGTCACCGCCAGCGTCGTCGTCAAGGGCGCCGCCGGACCGCTGATCGCTGGTGTCCTGCTCGGCGGCACCTTCATCGCTATCACTGCGCTTGGTCTCCAGGCGGCGTGGCAGCTTGCACCGCAGGCGCCGCGCCGCATCTTCGCGGTTATGACGGCGGCCTTCGGCCTCGGCCAGATCATCGGCCCGATCGCCGCCGGCCTGCTGGCCCAGGCCTCGGGCAATTATGTGCTTGCCTCGATCATGGCGGCAGTCGCGCTATTGCTCTCCGGCGGCATTGCCTGGTCGGCCGCGCCAAAATCGCCATGATTTGCGGCCTTGTTCGGTAACCGGGCATTGGGCTGGCATTTTCTTTCCCGCTAATGTGTGAGCCAATGCCCGCCGAACAGCAACGCCGCCGATTCGCGGTCAGACCGAGGAATCCACCACAGTGTTCGTATCCTTCTTCCCGCAGCCGAAGCTGTTTTTCACGTCGGCCGCTGTCTGGAGCCTTGCCGGAATCCTGTTCTGGTTTTTTGGCGGCGAACAGTTGGGCGCTTTGATCGGCTTACCTCCTGCCGCAGCAGGAATTCCCCCTGTGCTTGGTATACCTATCTTGTGGACCAAACCATTTCTCTGGTTTTATATCTATTTCGGTTTTCTAGTAGCTGTTTTCTATATCTTTTGGCGGTTTTATTCACCGCATCCCTGGCATAATTGGTCGATACTTGGATCTGTGCTTATTTTGTTCTCGACTTATCTCAATGTGCAGATTTATGTCGCACTAAATAACTGGCGAGGACCGTTTTTTGATCTCTTCCAGAAAGCGATTACGACGCCAGGTTCGGTGACGGCTGGTGAACTCTATTCGATGTTCTCGATCTACGCTTGGATTGGCGCAACAGGGATGGCCTTGTTCGTCATCACCAGGTTCTTCGTCAGTCACTATATCTTCCGCTGGCGCACGGCCATGAATGATTACTACATGGCCTACTGGCATAGATTGCGGCACATCGAAGGCGCCTCGCAGCGCGTGCAAGATGACACCATGCGGTTTTCCACTACCATGGAGAACCTTGGCGTCTCGCTCGTCGACTCTGTGATGACGTTGATTGCCTTTCTGCCGTTGCTCGCCCAGCTCTCCAGTCATGTGAAGGTCCTGCCGCTCGTTGGCGAAATTCCCTATTCTCTGGTTATCGCCGCGGTCAGCTGGTCGATCTTCGGGACGGTTATTCTCATGATAGCTGGCGTGAAGCTGCCGGGGCTGGAATTCAAGAACCAGCGCGTTGAGGCCGCCTATCGCAAGGAGTTGGTCTACGGCGAGGATGATGCAGCGCGGGCGACTCCGCCTACGGTTGCTCAACTTTTCTCCCATGTCCGGCGCAACTATTTCACGCTCTACTTCCACTACGCCTACTTCAATGTCGTGCGCTCTGGTTACCTACAGGCAGACGCCATCTTCTCTAGCGTGATCCTCATTCCCACCATTGCTGCCGGGACAATCACGCTTGGCATATGGCAGCAAGTGTCCACCGCCTTCGGCCAAGTCAGTTCGTCGTTTCAATATCTGGTCAATGCATGGCCGACGATCGTCGAACTGATCTCCATCCAGAAACGCCTGCGCGCTTTCGAGGCGACACTCGAAGGCGCGCCGTTGCCGGCAATAGACAGAGATTATCTGGCGCGCGAGCAGGCTGGCGTGTCGCCGGAAGATCAGCCGGCAACATGATTGGAATGGGGTGGCTAGCCCCCTAGGTTTGGCACGGGCCCATGAGCGCGAGAGACATAGTCGCGAAAACTGATGCACTCGACGTCGGCCTTCACGCAAACCTCGCCGGCGAAGCGCTCCAGCGCGTTCCAGTAGGCGCCGTCGTTCATCAGCGTGAAGTGGAAGCCGAGCTCCAGCGGCAGGCGCTTGCCGTTGTACTCAGCATCGAAGGCGGCGTGGAACGCCTGATAGGCGCGCTCGGTGAATTCATTCGCCATGGCCGGTTTCTCATAACCGCCCGAGTGGCGGACATAGAGATTGTAATCCATGGCGACCACCGGTTTCGCCTTCGGTCCCTCCGGGATAAGCGGCAGGGCGAAGTGGGTTATGCCGTTCCGGGTCGGCGGCAAGGCAGGGCCGTTCGAAACGCCGCTCGCGTCATATTGGAAGCCGGCCTTGGGCAGCGCCTCGTAAAGCGCGGCGTCGGTCGAAAGATAGGGCGCGCGAAACCCGACCAGCGCATGATGGGCGAAATCGTGCCAGTCGGCCGGTTCCGGGATGCCGTTGATCGCATAGGCGTTTTCGAAGATGCGCCGGACGGAGCTGAACTCGGCCAGCCAGTCGGCCTTGCTCCACGCCTTGCCGTCGAAATGGCCGCAGGCATGGCTGCCGATGTCGTGGCCCTCGGCAGCCGCCAGCCGGACCTGCTCCAGTCGGTCGGCCACGTCCTGTTTCGAGGCGGCGAAGCCGACGTTCGATTTGCCGATGGCCTTGCCGGGGCCCGCATAGTTCTGCCGCGTTTCCGGCGAGAGCAGGAAGACGCAGGACAGGAAATAGGTGAAATGCGCGCCCGTGCGCTTTGCCAGCGCGCGGCTGCGTTCCCACTGTGAGATCTCGCGCGCGGCGTCGAACGAGATCAGCACGATCTGCCTGGATCCGGCGGGCGAAACGGTTGGCGGTTTCGGCGGATCGGCAAAGGCCGCATTGGCGCAGGCAACCGAGGCGAGACTGAACGCAAGGACGCGGTACGAACGAAGCATTGGCAACCTTCCGGCAGCAACCTCGACGGCTGATTGCAAGCCGGCTATCGCCCAAATGTGGCGCCGATGCGTCCCGGCAGCCCCGAGGCTCCATGGGGCTGTCCCGCCGATTTTCCAGCCAGCCCCCTTCCATGCCGACAAAATTTCGCTAAAACGCGGGCTCAAGAAGCGGCCCCTCCGGGGCTGCAATGGTTTTGTGATTGATGTCGGACGACAGTTTTATCCGCGAAGTCAACGAAGAGATGCGTCGCGAGCAGGCGCAGAAGCTGTGGGACCGTTTTGGCCCGGCCGTGCTTGGTCTGGCGATCCTGATCGTGCTGGGGACCGCCGCCGTCGTTGGCTACCGCTATTGGGACGAGACCCGCGCCAACCGTTCGGGCGACGCCTTTTCGGCGGCGTTGAAGCTCGCCAATGACGGCAAGAACGACGAGGCGATCGCCGCGCTCGACCAGCTGGAAAAGGACGGCTACGGCGCCTATCCGCTGCTCGCCCGCATGCGCGCCGCCACCGTCAAGGCCGACAAGGGCGACGTCGACGGCGCGGTCAAGGATTTCGACGAGGTCGCCGCCGACAACGCCATTCCAGCCGGCATCCGCGACATCGCGCGGCTGCGGGCAGCGCTGCTGCTCGTCGACCACGGCTCCTTCGCCGATGTCTCCAGCCGCATCGAGGCACTTACCGCCGACACCAATCCGCTGCGCCACTCGGCGCGCGAGGCGCTCGGCCTTGCCGCCTGGAAGGATGGCAAGTCGGCCGACGCACTCAAACTGTTCGACCAGATCTCTTCGGATGACGGCGCCCCGCGCAATGTGCGCCAGCGGGCGCAGCTGATGTCCGAGCTGATCCGCGGGTCGGGCAACGCATCGTGATCCTGGATGGGCTTCAAAGTCGCCATCATCGGTCGGCCTAACGTCGGCAAATCGACTCTTTTCAATCGGCTGGTCGGAAAGAAGCTGGCGCTTGTCGACGACACGCCGGGCGTCACGCGCGACCGGCGGGTCCATGCCGCCAAGCTCTACGATCTCTATTTCGACGTCATCGACACCGCCGGTTTCGAGGACGCGGCCGCCTCGACGCTGCCCGGCCGCATGCGCCAGCAGACCGAGATCGCCATCCGCGAAGCCGACCTCATCTTCTTCACCGTCGATGTCAAATCCGGTCTGATGCCGGACGACCGCACTTTCGCCGAAGTGGTGCGCAAATCGGGTAAGCCGGTGGTCCTCGTTGCCAACAAAGCCGAGGCGCGTGGCGCCCAGGGCGGTATGCTCGAAGCCTGGGAGCTCGGTCTCGGCGAGCCGATCCCGGTCTCGGCCGAACACGGCCAGGGCATGCCCGATCTGCGCGACGCGGTGATCGAAGCGCTTGGCCAGGAACGCGCTTTCGGCGAGGACGAGGATGAAAGCGACGAGATCGCCGCCAGCGAGGTGCTGATCGGCGAGGACATCGCCGATCCGGACGCCGAACCGGCCTATGACGACACCAAGCCGCTGCGCATCGCCGTCGTCGGCCGCCCCAACGCCGGCAAGTCGACGCTGATCAACGCGCTGATCGGCGAGGAGCGGCTGCTCACCGGCCCGGAAGCCGGTATCACCCGGGATTCCATCTCGGTCGACTGGGACTGGCGCGGCCGCCGGATCAAGCTCTTCGACACGGCCGGCATGCGGCGCAAGTCCAGGATCCACGAAAAATTGGAGGTGATGTCGGTGCAGGATGGGCTGCGCGCCATCCGCTTCGCCGAGATCGTCATCATCGTGCTCGACGCCACCATTCCCTTCGAGAAGCAGGACCTGCAGATCGCCGACCTCATCATCCGCGAGGGCAGGGCGCCGGTCATCGCCTTCAACAAATGGGATCTGATCGACAACCCGCAGGAACTGCTGGCCGAACTGCGCGAAAAGACCGGGCGGCTGTTGCCGCAGGCGCGCGGTATCCAGGCGGTGACGGTTTCGGCCGAGACCGGCCGTGGCCTCGACCGGCTTATGGATAGCGTCATCAAGACGCACAAGGTCTGGAACAGCCGTGTCTCGACCGGCAAGCTCAACCGCTGGCTGGAAGGCATTCTCGCGCATCATCCGCCGCCCGCCGTCGCCGGCCGCCGGTTGAAGATCAAATATGTCACCCAGGCAAAAACCCGCCCGCCGGGGTTCGTCGTCTCCTGTTCGCGGCCGGACGCGATGCCGCAATCCTATGTCCGTTATCTGACCAACAGCCTGCGCGAGGCCTTCGACATGCCTGGCGTGCCGATCCGCATGGCCCTGCGCACCTCGGACAATCCGTTTGCGGGTAGGGCGAAGAAGCGCTGACGGTCGGTGATTGTCGCAAGCGCCGGTTCCCTCGTCATCCACGGGTCTGCGCGCGTCGCTTCGCTCCTTGCTCCGCCCGTGGATGACGAAGTCGAAGGGTGTTGACCAAGAGAACTAGGCAACCTTCGGCAAGCTTGTTGCAGACCCCTCGGGCAGCGTCTCCAGTGCCGCTTGCAGCAATATATCCGCCAGCCGCGCCGCAACCGGGTCGAGTTCGGCGTCCTTCTGGTGCAGATGCAGCGCCATCATCGGCAGGCCAGGAAGCCCGAGAACTCCCGGCGCGATTGCCCTGAGATTGGCTGGCAGGCCGATATCGGTGCGGATCGTCAGGCCGAGGCCAGCCGCCACCGCCGCCCAGATGCCGCCAAGGCTGGGGCTCGAGAATGCCATGCGCCAGGCAAGGCCGGCGCGGTCGAGCGTTTCGGTCGCCACGGTGCGCAACAGGCAGGGCGCCTCGAACACCACCAGCGGCAGCGCCTCGCTGTTAAGCGGTCCTGCCTCCAGCAGCTTGGCCGGGCCGATCCAGCGCGCCTGCACGTCGGCAATATGCCGGCTGTAGGGCAGGGTCATGCCGTCATGCCAGGCCAGTGCGATGTCGAGATTGCCTGAAAGGACACGTTCGGCAAGATCGTGGCTGCGTCCGATCCGCGCCTCGATGCGGACCTTGGGATGGGCGCGGGCGAAGCGTCCGAGCACATCGGGCAGCACGGCCTCACCGAAATCTTCCTGCAGACCGAGCCGCACCCAGCCTTCCAGCTCGATGTCGCGGATGGCGGAGGCCGCCTCGTCGTTGAGCTCGATCAGCCGCCGCGCGTAGCCGAGCATGGTCTCGCCGGCTTCGGTGAGCGCCAGGCCGCGCCCCGCCTTGCGGAAGATCGGCGTTGCCGCCTGCTCTTCCAGCTTCTTCAATTGCGCGCTGACCGCCGAGGTCGAGCGGCCAAGCCGCTCGGACGCCCTGGCAAAACTGCCCAGCTCAATGCCGGTGACGAAGGTTCTGAGGACATCGAGGTCGAATGTGACACGGCGCATGAGATCGTCCTGATTATCAGGATTGTTGGTCAAAAACTTCCTGATTTTATGAACGAAGCTATGGCGCTACCTCCCTTCCGTCAAGGCCGTCAGCACGGGAATGGAGCCATGTCCGCCATCGTCACACCCAACGACTGCCAACCACGGGCGGGAGACATTGCCGGCAAGGCCGCTCGCCGCGCCTTCGGTCCCAACCATCGCTGGAAGGTGCTGGGCATCGGCGTTGCCGCCAATGCCGGCTTCTCCGCCACCTTCTCCGGCATTCCGGCCACGGCGGTGGTGATGCGCCAGGGCTACCACCTCGACAATGCCTCGCTCGGCCTGGCGTTGGGGCTTCTCGGCCTCGGCGTGGCGCTCAGCGAATTGCCCTGGGGCATGCTCACCGATCGCTGGGGCGACCGCCGCGTGCTCTTGACCGGGCTCGGCGCCACGGCCGCATGGCTGCTCCTTATGGCAATGCTCGTCGTGCCGACGAAGCTTGCCGTTCCCGGGGTCACGCTGCTGTCAGCAAGCCTGCTCATTGCCGGCCTGCTCGGCGGCAGCGTCAACGGCTCCAGCGGCCGCGCCATCATGGGCTGGTTCGGCGAGGGCGAGCGCGGCTTTGCCATGAGCATCAGGCAGACGGCGGTGCCGCTCGGCGGCGGGCTGGGCGCGCTTGTGCTGCCGTCGCTGGCGCTGACTTTGGGCTTCGCCGCGGTCTTCGGCCTGCTGGCCACCGTCTCTGCCCTCTCGGCCTACTTCGCCTGGCGCTGGCTGCACGAACCGCCGGCGCAAGGCGGCGGTCACGCTGCCGCCGCGACGAGTGGTCCGGCGCCGCTGCGCAACATCGAGGTATGGCGCATATCGAGCGCCATCGGCCTGCTCTGCTTTCCGCAGGTCGCCGTGCTGACCTTCGCGTCGGTCTTCCTGCATGACTTTGCCGGCATGGGCACCTGGGTGACGAGCGCCAGTCTCGCCGCTGTGCAGACCGGCGCCATGGTGATGCGCGTCTGGAGCGGCCGCATCACCGACCGCCACGGCAACCGCCGTCCGTTCCTGAAATTCTGCAGCGCGTTGAGCGCGCTGGCCTTCCTGGTGCTTTGGCTGCAGGTGGTCGCCACCGCCGCAATCCCGGCGCTGATGCCGCTGCTTCCGCTGATGGTCGTCGTCGCCGGCATATCCGTCTCTGCCTGGCACGGCGTCGCCTATACCGAGCTTGCCACGCTTGCCGGTGCCGGCCACGTCGGCACCGCGCTCAGCCTTGCCAACAGCTTCGTCTTCGTCGGCTTCTGCCTGGTGCCGATCGCTATTCCATGGCTGCTGGTCGTCTTCGCATGGCAAGGCGTGTGGCTGGCGGCTGCAATCTGCGCGGCGGTCGCCTGGCCGATCTTCCTGCGCCCAGCCTGAGTCACCAGTCTGATTTTTCGCCGGCTTGCTTTTAAAACGGCAAGCCGGCTTGCCTCCAACATGAAAAGAACACGATCGATGTCGTTAACCCCGCATCAAGGTTAATGCTTCATTTTGGCTCTCCGGGGTCAGTAGCGTTCTGGAGAGTTCAGTGCATCGACGCGTTTCAATGCGGCTTGCCGCCGTCGCCGCCGTTGCGAAAAAACGTTCCTTCCTTCCTCCTTTGGTGCTTGGGCTCGGTATCTGGATCGGCTTTCCGTCGGTCGTCGCCTATCAGGATATGGCAAGCCTGATTTCCGGCCTGGAATCGTCCAGCGCCCGCTGGAACGGCTATATCGAGAAATCCGCCGCCGGCTCGGTGCATGCCGCCGAAATGCCGTTCGTCGATTCCGTCACCACCGGCTCGCTCTCCGGCTCCGGTGTCGACCTGCCGGGCGTCGGCACAGTCGCCTTTCGCGGCAAGGGCAATGTCGCCGGCGCCACACCCGATGAAGACCGCGTCATGCGCGCCGACAAGAAGGGCCGCCTTGTCAAGGTGGCGCCGGTCGCGCCGCCCAAGAATTTCAGCGCCGGCTCGATCTTCGAGCGCACGTCCTCGCTGCTTCGTCCCTCGATGGACAGCAAGCTGAAGCTCACCTTCGCCAAGCCCGGCATCAAGGGCAAGGAAGTCCAGATCGCCCAGGCTTTCCACCTGCGCGAGGACAAGAAGCCCGACCCGGATCTGCCGGCGGCACTTGTCGCGCTCGTCAACAACGACAAGCCGGATATCCTCGCCACGGCTTACGCCCAGTCGGCGCCCGATTACGCCAAGTCGTCGCCCTTCGAGGCGCTGCTGCAGGACGATCCGAACGATGGCCGGTTCATCCCGCCGATGAGCAAGGGCGATCATGCCTGGATGCAGAACCCGCTGCCGGCGAGCGTCTTTTCGATGCCCGAGCAGGCCTGCCTTGCCAAGGGCATCTATTTCGAGGCGCGTAGCGAGCCTGTCCGCGGTCAGGCGGCGGTCGCTCAGGTGATCCTCAACCGCGTCCGCAACCCGGCCTATCCGCAGACGATCTGCGGCGTCGTCTACCAGAACGACGACTGGTTCAACCGCTGCCAGTTCTCCTTCGCTTGCGACGGCAGGAAGAAGACCATCACCGACGAGGCTTCCTATAAGACCGCGCAGGACGTCGCCATGGCGGTGACCGCCGGCAAGATATTCATTCCCGAGGTCGGCTCCTCGACGCACTATTACGCCAACTACGTCCATCCGGGCTGGGCGCGCGCCATGCACAAGATGACTAGGATCGGCCTGCATATCTTCTACCGCACCTATGGCGGCGGCTGGAGTTGAGCCCTTTAGGCGGCTCAAGCTGAGCCGCTTAAGCGACGCCTCCGGCAATGCTGTTTACGGCTGGGCTCTCACGCCGATCGAGGCGGGTTGCGGCGCGGATTCGCGCCGAGTCCTCACGCGGCCGTGAAGGGCACGATGTCGCACCTCGATAAGCCATTGATTTAACTGACGAAAATACATCGCTTCGAAGTTCGGCCCGTGGCTTGACGGGCGCGGACCCGCTAACTATGTTGCCGGCGACTTTAGAAGCGGACGGACGGCAATCGTCTGCCCGGGCAGGGGGGTTGCGATGGCCGACAAAACCGGGCCAGACGGAACCGGAGAAACCGGCCGCGGCAGGCAGCCAGAAGCCACCATCCGCGACGACGAACTTGAGCGCCGCCGGCGCGATCTTGAAGCATCGCTTGCGACGAGACGCACGGACCGGATCGAGGGGAAAGACGAAGCAAACGCTGCGACCGGTTATGGTCAGGCATTGAAACTGTCCAGCGAGTTCATCGCCGGAGTGGTGGTTGGTGTCGGCTTGGGCTGGATTATCGATCGCTTGGCGGGAAGCGCGCCATGGGGTCTGATCGTCGGCCTTCTGCTGGGCTTCGGCGCCGGTATACTCAATGTCCTGCGTTCGGCGGGACTGACGTCGCAATTCGGTCAGAGCGGCTCGCCGCGCGAACCGAAAGAATGAGATGAGGCGCCGCAAGGCGCTAAAGAAACTTCAGAAGCCGGTTGTGGCTTTGACGGGGATTAAAAGTGGCTGCTGCTGACAAGGTCGACCCGATCCACCAGTTCCAGATCCATCCGATCATCCCGCTGCATATCGGCGGCTACGACCTCTCGTTCACCAACTCCTCCCTGTTCATGGTCGTTACGATCGTCGTCGCCTCAGCCTTCCTCTATATGAGCACCGCCAGCCGCGCCCTCATCCCGGGTCGTCTGCAGTCTGTCTCCGAAATGGCCTATGAATTCGTAAGCAACATGCTGCGTGATTCAGCCGGTAAGCACGGAATGCAGTTCTTCCCGCTGGTGTTCTCGCTCTTCATGTTCGTGCTGGTTGCCAATCTGCTTGGCCTGTTCCCGTATTTCTTCACCGTCACCAGCCACATCATCGTCACCTTCGGCCTGGCGGCTTTGGTCATAAGCACAGTGATCGTATATGGCTTCATGAAGCACGGCTTCGGTTTCCTGAAGCTGTTCGTGCCGCAAGGCGTTCCTTTCGTGATGATGTTCCTGGTCGTTCCGATTGAGGTCATTTCGTTCCTGTCGCGACCAATCAGCCTCTCGGTTCGTCTGTTCGCCAACATGCTGGCTGGGCACATCACGCTGAAGGTGTTCTCGGGCTTCGTCGTCAGCCTGAGCGCGCTGGGCGCGGTTGGTGTTGCGGGCTCGGTTCTGCCGCTGGCAATGGCGGTGGCGCTCACAGCTCTGGAAGTTCTGGTATCTTTCCTGCAAGCCTATGTATTTGCGGTGCTGACCTGCATGTATCTCAACGACGCTTTGCACCCCAGCCACTAGCGATCTCACCGGCGATTGTTCCGCCAACAACAACTGTAACGAAAATCGAACCTCAAGGAGTTTGACATGGAAGTAAATGCAGCAGCTGCAATTGGCGCCGGTATCGCTTGCCTCGGCATGGGTGGCGCGGGCATTGGCCTTGGCAACATCTTCGGCAGCTACCTGGCGGGCGCGTTGCGCAACCCGTCGGCTGCTGACGGCCAGTTCGGCCGCCTGATCTTCGGCTTCGCCGTGACCGAAGCCCTGGGCATCTTCTCGCTCCTGATCGCCTTCCTGCTGGTTTTCAAATAAGAACACCAGACCACGAAGAGGGTGGCCGCGCTAATGCGGCCTGACCACACCGAACAGGGGAACACGATGTTCGTGACATCTGCCTATGCGCAAGAGTCCGCGCCGGCTACTGCCGAAGGCGATACGCATGCGGGCACCGCCATGCCTGCCGAAGAGCACGGCACGTTCCCGCCATTCAATCCGGCAACGTTCCCATCGCAGCTTCTGTGGCTGGCGATAACCTTCGGGCTGTTCTACCTGTTCTTGAAGCGGGTTGTGATGCCGCGTCTCGGCGGCATCATCGATGTCCGCAACGATCATATCACCCAGGATCTCGACCATGCCGCGAGGCTGAAGGGCGAAGCTGACGCTGCCGTTGCCGCCTACGAGCAGGAACTGGCGGAAGCCAAGGCCAACGCCAACAAGATCGGCCAGCAGGCGAACGACGCCGCCAAGGCTGAGGCCGAAGGGACGCGCAAGAAGCTCGAGGCCGAGCTTGAGAAGAAGCTTGGCGAGGCCGAGGCGAGCATCGCCTCGATCAAGGCCAAGGCGATGAAGGAAGTCGGCACCATCGCCGAGGACACCACGTCGGCCATTGTCGAGGCGCTCGTCGGCGGCAAGTCCGACAAGTCCGAGATCGCGGCCGCGGTCAAATCCGCGAGCCGGTGAGGAGCGCATAATGGACGCCACATCACTCGCCACGCTTTGGGCAACCATCGCCCTGATCATCTTCCTTGGCGCCATCATCTATCTGAAGGTGCCGGGTATGCTCGCCAAGTCGCTCGACGCCCGCGCGGCCAAGATCAGCGGCGAGCTCGAGGAAGCCCGTAGGCTTCGCGAAGAGGCGCAGCAACTGCTTGGCCAGTATCAGCAGAAGCGCAAGGAGGCCGAGAAGGAGGCCGCCGACATCGTCGCCGCGGCCAAGCGTGAGGCCGAACAGCTTGCCGCCGACGCGGCCAAGAAGACCGAGGACTATGTCGCCCGGCGTACCGCGCTTGCCGAGCAGAAGATCAGCCAGGCCGAGCGCGAGGCCGTCAGCGAAGTACGCGCCAGCGCCGTCGACATCGCCGTCGAGGCCGCCCGCGCGCTGCTCGCCGTCAAGGTCGACGCCAAGGCCGGCGCCGACCTGTTCAAGTCGGCGCTGGATGATGTGAAAGCCAAGCTGAACTGAGCGGCTCTGACGCCGTCAACATGAAGCCGCCTGGGCAACCCGGCGGCTTTTTTGTTTGGGAGGGAACGAGGCGCGGAAACTGCCAATCTCCCCCCTCGCGGGGGTTGAGGAGCGGCCCGCGCAGCGGACGGGAAGCCAATTTGCTTGGCTTTCCGAGCGACGAAAGCCTGGCTGGGCAGAGGGGCGCGCGAAGGAATGCTACGTTTCGGTCGTCATTCTAGGGCGGAGCAAGGAGCGAAGCGACGCGCGCAGACCCTAGAATCCATGCCGTGGCGTTAAGGCGTTGCAGCGGTTATAGAATTCTGCACCGTTGCGCTCTCCGGCAGAGGTCACGGCATGGATCCTCGGGTCAAGCCCGAGGATGACGAAGCGCGGGGTTCGGCCCATCCCACCAAACCCGGATAGGCTGACGGGACAGCGCCCCCTCTGTCCTGCCGGACATCTCCCCCACAAGGGGCGAGATTAGCTGTCACCATCGTCGCCTCACTCCAGCCCGGCCAAGCTCTCTTCTTCAACCACCTCCGCCCCGCCCAGCCGGAACGGCGCAAACGACGCCCGGTGCAGCCTTGCCACCGGGCCATGCGCCTCGATCGCGGTGCGGTGCCGGACCGTCGCATAGCCCATATGCACTTCGAAGCCGTAATGCGCGTGGTGTCCGCCGCAGCCGCACATCATGCGGTCGCGCATCACCTTGGCCACGATCGAGGCGGCGGCGATCGACTGCGAGCGCTGGTCGCCCTTGATGAGCGCCCTGCCTTCGCAGGCGAGACCAGGCGGGATGTCGCGGCCGTCGGCCAAGGCCAATTTCGGCTGCAGCGAGAGGCCGGCGGCGGCGCGACGCATCGCTTCCAGGCTGGCTTTGAGGATGTTGCTGTTGTCGATGCCTTCGGCGCTGATCGAAGCCATCGAGACGCTGAGCGCCGAGCCCAGGATTTTCACGAACAGCGCCTCGCGCTGCAAATGGGTGAGGCGCTTGGAATCGTCGAGGCCTTCGGGAATGTTGGCGGGGTTGAGCACCACAGCCGCCGCCACCACCGGACCGGCGAGCGGACCGCGGCCAGCTTCGTCCATGCCGGCGACCGGCCACAGCCCGTCGGCCATCGCCTTCGCCTCGATCGAGAAGTCGGGCTTCTCGACGATTTCAAAGAGAAGCGGAGAATCGGAACGCGCGCGAGCCATGGTGCGGCGAGGTTCGCATCGGCTCCGATTCTCCGCAAGTCCTTCCGGGTCGGATGGGGCGTCGGACCGGGAAGGCACCGTCTCACGGCCGGGGACAGGGGCTGGACGGGATTCTTGAAAGGGCTGCAATTCCAGACGGAAAATCGCTTTGCCTGGAATTGCTTAGCGCCGGCCCGTCATGGCCGGCGCCGTCTTCAAAGTAGCATCAGCTGCTCGCCGGCGCCGGAGCCTGCGACGAATTGGTCGGTGCGAAGCTGCCGCCGCTCGACATTGAGGCCGAGCCGCTTGGCGGCGATCTCGAAGCGCCGGCCGATCTGCCAGGCATACGGACCGGCACCCTTCATGCGCTTGCCCCATTCGGAATCGTAGTCCTTGCCGTCGCGCATCGAGCGGATCAGCGACATCACATGCCGGTAGCGGTCCGGATAGTGGCGCAGCAGCCAGTCCTTGAAGATCGGCGCCACTTCGAGCGGCAGGCGCAGGATGACGTATCCGGCTTCGCGGGCGCCTGCGGCGCGCGCCGAATCGAGGATGCGCTCCATCTCCGGATCGGTCAGGCCGGGGATGATCGGCGCCACCATGACGGAGGCCGGGATGCCGGCATCCGAAAGGAGCCTTATCGCCTCCAGCCGTTTCGTCGGCGTCGACGCACGCGGCTCCATGGTACGGGCCAGCATGCGGTCGAGCGTCGTCACCGACAGCGCCACCTTGGCAAGGCCGCGTTCGGCCATGCGCGACAGGACGTCGATGTCGCGTGTCACCAGCGCCGACTTGGTGACGATGCCGACTGGATGGCCGCGCGCCTCCAGCACTTCGAGGATCTCGCGCATGATCCGGTATTGCTTCTCGATCGGCTGGTAAGGATCGGTGTTGGTGCCGATGGCGATCGTGCGCGGCTGATAGCCGGGCTTCGACAATTCCCGGTCCAGCATGCGCGCCGCATCGGGCTTGGCGAAAAGCTTCGATTCGAAATCGAGCCCCGGCGACAGGCCCATGAAAGAATGCGTCGGCCGGGCAAAGCAGTACACACAGCCATGCTCGCAGCCGCGATAGGGGTTGATCGAACGGTCGAAGGAAATGTCCGGCGACTCGTTGCGGGTGATGATGGTGCGCGGCTTTTCGACCTGCACTTCCGTCTTGAACGGCGGCAGTTCCTCCAGCGAGTTCCAGCCGTCATCGAAGACATGCCGGCTGACCGGCTCGAACCGGCCGGACGGGTTGATGCCGGCCGAGCGGCCGCGATTGCGGTCGGGCCGCACGCGCATGCCGCTCTGCTCGATCATCGCGTTTGCCATTTCGGCTCTGCCGGCTCCGAAAGCGGCAATGTCGGCGCGCACGATCTGTTCCATTTTTGCCCTCTCCCAAGGACTGTCGGCAGGCTGTCGAATCGCTCTGTTCATGAAACTATTCCTATTTCGTTGGAGAGAACAAAGCAAGAACTTTCTGACTCGCGATGCACAACTGGCGAAACGCGCGGCTTTCCGCTATTCGGCTAAACGATGCTCAGCGTTCTCATCGAAACCCGCAACGACGAAGAGGGGCTTGCCCGCACGCTCGCCTCGCTGGTCGGCGGCGCGGTCGAGGGCGTGGTGCGCGACGTCATCGTCTGCGATGCCGGCTCGACCGACCAGACGCATCGCGTGGCCGAACATGCCGGCTGTCACTATCTGACGGGCGGTATCGGCGCCGCCATCGGCCAGGCCAAGGGCGATTGGCTGCTGCTTTTGGAACCCGGCGCCCGGCTCGCTGAAGGCTGGATCGACGAGGTCGTTGCCCATACGGCAAGGCAGACCATGCCGGCGCGCTTTTCACGCGCCCGGGCCAATCGCGCGCCGTTCCTGGCCCGCGTCTTTTCGAGTAACCGTGCGCTGGCAGAGGGCCTTGTCATCAGCAAGCGTCAGGCCTCGGCGTTTGCGAAAAGCGGGCGTAGCGCCGAGGCACTGGCGCGCGGCCTTGCGACCAGAAGGTTGAACGCCGAAATCTGGGTGGCGCCGCTGAAGTGATGCCGGCTCCACCTTCTCCCACAAGGGCCACAAGGGGGGAGGGAGGTTCCTGCTGGTTCACATCCCTCGAATTTCAACCGGCATCCAGGCGCCGCGGCGCCTGGCGAGGCGTTGGTCGCGCGTCTCGGTGTCGTAGCGGACGGGGACCGGTTCGCGCGAGAAACGCTCGCGCTCGTCGAGCGCGTTGACGATGACGATCGCTCGTGCCTCGTCACCCGCTCCGGCAATAGCGGCGACATAGACGCCGCAGTCACGGCAGACAAGATAGTCGGCGGTGCGCAGGCCGAAGCGATAGACCTGCAAGCGCTCCTTGTCCGCGACCGAGACGACCAGCCTGCCCTTCGGATCGGCGGCCGCGCGCGAGCCGTGCCGGGTGCAGAACGAGCACTGGCAGGCGCGGATTTCCACCGCGCCTGGATCGAGCGCGGTCGAGAAGCCGAGACGGATATTGCCGCAATGGCAGCCGCCGCTGTGAACGGTCATGGCGGATTGTCCCTTGTTCGTTCACACAAGGTATTTTGCCAATACTGGCTTCGGAATAGCACTTCGAAGGTGGGGAACGTTATCCGCCTGCAAACCGGATGTTAATCGGGTGCTCTGCCTGCGGTTACGAGCCAGGCTTGCCGCCTCGCCTGAGATGCTCGTCCAGCCGCGGCATGATCTCGACGAAGTTGCAAGGCATGTGCCGGTAGTCGAGCTGCGCCTTGATGATGCCGTCCCAGGCGTCCTTGCAGGCGCCGGGCGAGCCCGGCAGCACGAAGACGAAGGTGGCGTTGACGACGCCGCCCGTCGCCCGGCTCTGGATCGTCGAGGTGCCGATCTTGTCGTAGGAGATACGGTGGAAGACTACGGAAAAGCCGTCCATGCGCTTTTCGAAGATCGGCTCCAGCGCCTCCGGCGTCACGTCGCGGCCGGTGAAGCCGGTGCCGCCGGTGGTGATCACGACGTCGATGCTTTCGTCCTTCGACCAGCCGAGAACCTTATCGCGGATCCTTTCGCGGTCGTCGGTCACGATGTCACGTGCGGCCAGCGTATGGCCGGCCTGCGTGATGCGATCGGCCAGCGTCTGGCCGGACTTGTCGTCGGCGAGGCTGCGCGTATCGGACACGGTAAGCACCGCGATGCGCACCGGAATGAAGGGCCGGCTCTCGTCAAGCTTCGCCATCGGTCACCTCCATGCTGCGCGTCGCGGCGACGAACCAGTCGGGGTGGCGGGCGCGGATCTCGATCGCCGCGCGCTTGGCGACATTGCCGGTCTCGAACAGGCCGAAACATGTGGCGCCGGAGCCGGACATGCGCGCGAATGCCGCGTCGCCTTTTTTCAGGGCCTTGAGCGCCTCGCCGATCGCCGGCTCGATCGAACGGGCGGCAACCTCGAGATCGTTGCGCGTCGTCTCCAGCCAGTTGCGGATGGCGTGGAAATCGAGCCGCTTCGGCAACGGCGCCAGCGCGCCGTTGTCGCGGCTGGCGAGCGCCTTGAACACGTCCGGCGTCGAGACGGCGACGCCCGGATTGACCAGAACCAGGCCGAGCGCCGGAAACGCGGGCAGCGGCGACACTTCATCGCCAATGCCGCGCGCGAGCAGCGGCTTGCCCTTGAGGCACATCGGCAGGTCGGCGCCGAGCGTCAGGCCGATCCGGGCCAGCGAAGTGTCGTCGATATCGACCTTCCAGAGCCGCGCCAGGCCGTTGAGCGCGGCCGCCGCGTCGCTGGAACCGCCGCCAACACCGGACGAGATCGGCAGGTTCTTTTCCAGCCGGATGGCGACGGGCGTCGTCTGTGCCGCGCCCGCTTCCTGGCGCAAGGCATCGCGTGCCTTGACCACCAGATTGCCGTCGTCGAGCGGCAGCCCGGCGGCATAACGCCCGGACACTGAGAATTCGTCGTACTCCGCCGGCTCGATCTCGATGCGGTCGCCGAAGCGCGTGAAAACGGCAAGGCTGTCGATGAGATGGTACCCGTCGTCGCGCCGTCCGGTGACATGCAGCGCCAGATTGATCTTGGCCGGCGCGAGCCACGTCCGGACCTCTATGCCGGGCTCCACAATGTCGGCTGCTGACGAGATGGGTTCAATCCTTGGCGAGACGATATTCGCCGGTCTTGGGATCCTTGACCAACGTGCCCATCGTGCCGTTCGCCGCCTGTTTCTCGGTCCGCCGGATTTTTGCCGTCACGCGTTCGGCCTCGCGCACGAAAGCGCGGTAGCCGAAGTAAGCGGCGGCGCCGACAACGGCGAAGAAAATGATCTGCGGCATCCTAAAACTCCTCCCGCGATTGCGCGGCAAGGCCGGCCCGACAGGCTCGGTCAAGCGATCATGCTAGACGCAATCATGGCTTTTTCAAAGCCCGAAGCGTGCCCACAGCGCGCGCTCTTCCGCCGCATCGATGACGCCGCTGGCCGCGGCCGCGGCGATATCGGGCGCCGAGAAGCGCGAGCCGAACAGGCCGAAACGGCCAAACAGACCGCGCGGCGCGGTGATCAGCTTGAGCTGCGTCTTGTCGCCGAAACGGGTCCTGAGCACGCTGCGCATATCGCCCAGGGCATCGACAAGACCGAGCTCGAGGCCTTTCTTGGCGGTCCAGAACAGGCCGGTAAACAGGTCCGGGTCGTCCTTCAGCTTGGTGCCGCGCCGCTCCTTGACGAGGTCGATGAAGGTCTCGTGCACTTCGAGCTGCAGCACCTTCAGCCGCTCGACATCTTCCTTTTTCTCGGGCTTGAACGGGTCGAGCACGGCCTTGTTCTGCCCGGCGGTGTGGACGCGCCGCTCGACGCCGATCTTCTTCATCAGGTCCGGGAAACCGAAAGAGGCGGAAACCACGCCGATCGAGCCGACGATCGATGACGGGTCGGCGAAAATCTCGTCGCCGGCGACCGCGATCATGTAACCGCCCGAAGCCGCCACGTCCTCGACGAAGACCAGCACCTTCTTGTTTTTTTCCACCGCCAGGTCGCGGATACGCTTGAAGATCAGCCGCGACTGCACCGGCGAGCCGCCGGGCGAGTTGATCGATATGGCAACCGCCGGCGCGTCGAAGCCGAACGCCTTTTCGATAAGGCCGGCCGTCGAGGCGAGCGACAGGCTCGGCCGGAACTGGCCGCCGCCGGCCATGATGGCGCCTTGCAGCCGGATGACCGGAATGGTGACGACTGTCGAGCGCCAGGATTTCGGCAGCAGGCGGTTGAAGAGGCGTTTCACGAACGAGTGTCTCCGGTCAATTTGCAAGGAAGCAAGATGAGATCAGTTAAGTTGGTAATGTCTTTCGGGCGCGACGTCATCTGCTTTGGGCATGTAAGGAACTCGCCAGCCAACGGCAATGCCGCATCGCCAGCCCAGGATCAATCGCCGAACAGCGATGCCAGGCCGTTATTGATCATTTCCGTCCGCTCCGCCGGCTCGTTGCCGGATGGCCCGTGCAAGGTGAGCGGTGGGCGGATCGACAGTTTTCCGCGCGCCCCGAGCGTCGCCCTGACGACGATGCGGATTGCCGCCGCATCCGGACGCGGATGCACGCAGAGCATCTCGGTATCGCCGAAGCGTCCATCGAGCGCATCGACAATGGCGACCAGCTGTTCGGGTCTGGCGATAATGGCTAGCCCGCCGCGCGGCTTGGCGACGGCGGCGGCACTCCTGATCCAGCGTTCGAACAGCCCATCCTCCGTCACATGCGCCTGCCTGCGCAGTTCGTCGGGTGTCGAGCGGTCCTCGGCGGCGTTGAAAGGCGGGTTCATGATGACGAAGTCGAATTGGTTGTCCGCAAGCCCGGCCTCGCCACGCGCCCGGCCGGCAAGCGTGACGTCGGCCGTCAGCACCGAAGCGCGGTCGCCGAGATGCGCATTGCCGGGGTGCGAAAGCGTGGCGGCGGCGAACCCCGCCATTTCGGCCGAGCGCTCGACGAGCACGGCTCGTGCCGCCGGACAACGCGACAGCACGGCAAGGGCGGCGGCGCCGGCGCCGGCGCCGAAATCGGCGAGCCGGCCGCAAAAGCCGGACGGCACGGCGGCCGCCAGCATCATGGCGTCCATGCCGGCGCGATGACCGCTCCGGCTCGGCTGCACCAGCCAGAAGCGTCCGCGATGGAAGGCGTCGACCGTATGCGCCGGCGTGTCCGGGACGGGGGCGATGCCGGCTGCCATTATTTTTTGCGGATCTCGTTCTCGATGCCGGCATCCTTTAGGATGCGGCGTGCGGCATCGACCCTTTCGGCATCGACCATCACCCGCCGGGGCAGGATGCCGAGCGACCCGTCCAGCACGCTCATATTCTGGTCGGCGACGAAACAGGCGATGCCGGCGTCGCGCATCAGCGATTCGACAAACGAGATCACGACGGCGTCGTTAGTGCGGACAAGCTCGATCATGGAATGAAAATCGCAGGTTGCGACGTTCCTGTAAACGTTGGGGTGAACCGGCGCCGGTAGAACCGCGCCAATTCGCCTCTTGCCGTGCCCGGTTGTGCCGCCCTAGAGTCGGCGCGGGACTAGTGCATGTCGCCCGGAAGTGCGCAGCGGTTCTGGGACAACGACATGCATCAAAACAAAGACTTGAAGCGCGTCGCCTGAATTCGTTTCAGCGCGAGGCGCTTCAAGGGTGCCGTCGTGCGCGTCAATGGGACGGGAGTTGTCGTGGTGGGTGTCGTTCTCAACATCGAAGGCAAGCGGGAACCCGCTTCCATCAAGGATCTGATCGATCTGACGGCAGCCGACATGGGGCGCGTCAACGAACTGATCCTGTCCAAGGCCGGCTCCGACGTCGAGATGATCCCGGAGATCGCCAACCACCTGATCTCTTCGGGAGGCAAGCGGCTCAGACCCATGCTCACGCTCGCCGCCGCGCAGATGTTCGGCTATGCCGGCGAAGGTCATGTCAAGCTCGCAACGGCAGTCGAGTTCATGCACACCGCGACGCTTCTGCATGACGACGTGGTCGACGAGAGCGCGTTGCGCCGCGGCAAGAAGACGGCGCGCATGATCTGGGGCAACCAGGCAAGCGTGCTGGTCGGTGATTTCCTGCTCGGCCAGGCTTTCCGCATGATGGTCGAGGTCGGTTCGCTGGAAGCGCTGGACATCCTGTCGAGCGCCGCCTCCATCATCGCCGAGGGCGAGGTGATGCAGCTTGCCGCCGCCAAGAACCTCGAAACCACCGAGGACGAGCATTTCGCCGTCATCAAGGCCAAGACCGCGGCGCTGTTCTCGGCCGCCGCCGAAGTCGGGCCGGTCATCGCCCAGGCCTCGCGCACCGATCGCGCGGCACTTCGCTCCTATGGCATGAATCTCGGCCTTGCCTTCCAGCTCATCGACGATGCGCTGGATTATGGCGGCTCGAGCAAGGATCTCGGCAAGAATGTCGGCGACGATTTCCGCGAGGGCAAGGTGACGCTGCCGGTGATCCTCGCTTACCGGCGCGGCACCAAGGCCGAGCGCACCTTCTGGAAGCGCGCTATCGAGGACAACGTCACCGACGATGCCGGGCTCGAAAAGGCGATCGGTCTGATGACCCGCCACGGCGCCATCGCCGACACGATCGGCCGCGCCCGTCATTTCGGCGAGATCGCCCGCGATGCGCTGGCGCCGCTCGAGGCGACGCGGCAGAAGTCGGCTTTGATCGACGTCATCGATTTCTGCATCAGCCGCGTCAACTGAGCCTTTCGATCCCAGTGGCCTGCCCAGTGACCGATGGGGCAGGGCACCTGTGAATCCCGCTCCAGCCGTCTCGACAAACGGCGGCTCGACAAATTATCTATAAAATATGGCCAGCACAGACGACACGATCGCCGTTCGCATCAGCAAGGAACTGGCTGACCGCATCATTTCGGGCGCCATCGAGCCCGGTTCGCGGTTGCGCCAGGACCATGTCGCCGAGGAATTCAACACCAGCCACGTGCCGGTGCGCGAGGCCTTTCGCCGCCTGGAGGCTCAAGGGTTGGCGATCAGCGAGCCGCGCCGCGGCGTGCGCGTCGCCTCCTTCGATCTCGGCGAGGTCAGGGAAGTGGCCGAAATGCGGGCCGCGCTCGAAGTGCTGGCGTTGCGCCATGCCGCGCCGCATCTGACGGCGTCGATCCTCGACCAGGCCGAGGAGGCGACCAAGGCCGGCGACAAATCCCGCGACGTGCGCTCCTGGGAAGAAGCCAACCGCAGCTTCCACCGGCTGATCCTGGCGCCCTGCAACATGCCGCGCCTGCTCTCCACCATCGACGACCTGCACGCGGCGAGCGCGCGTTTCCTGTTCGCGGCCTGGCGCTCGGAGTGGGAAACCCGCACCGACCAGGATCACCGGGCGATCTTGAGCGCGCTCAGGCAAGGCAACACCGGATCGGCCGCCGCGACGCTCGGCCGGCACGTGCAATGGATCGGCCAGAAACCGGTCAAGACCGCCTCCGGCAGGACCCGCGACGCCTTCGCCATCGTCGGGTAATGTTGGCTCGACCTCCACGCGGTCGTCATTCTATGGCGAAGCAGGAGCGAAGCGACGTGGCGCAGACCATAGAATGACGATTCCCGGCTTCTTCCAGGGTCTCTGCCCTTGCCATCTCCGCAAAAATGTGGATTCGATAATAGATCGAACGTAGAAATTATCTATAAATCACTCAGCCAGGGACATCACCGTGACAGACATCGCCGTTTCGACCCGCAATCCCTCCTTCAGCCCACTGCGGCTGCACAGCCGTTCGCTCGCCTGGCAAATCGGCGCCGTGATCCTCGGTTCGCTGTTCCTGGCGCTGTCTTCCTACATCGAGGTGCCGATGGTGCCGGTTCCGGTGACCATGCAGACCTTCGCCGTCACACTGGTCGGTGCGCTTTACGGCTGGCGCTTCGGTGCGCTCACCATTGCCGCATGGCTGGTTGAAGGCGCGGCAGGGTTTCCGGTGCTGGCGGGCGGGGCGGCCGGCATGCAGCATTTCATCGGCCCGACCGGCGGCTATCTCTTCGCCTTCCCGGTCGTCGGCGCCGTTGTCGGCTGGCTGGCCGAACGCGGCTGGAACGGCAACCGCATCATTCTTGCCTTCGCTGCCATGCTCATCGGCAACCTGCTCTGCCTGGTTTTCGGCACGGTCTGGCTTGCCGTGATGATCGGCACCGAAAAAGCCATCACCTTCGGTTTCCTGCCCTTCATCGTCGGCGGCCTGCTCAAGTCGGCGCTGGGCGCGGCGACGCTGAAGCTGTTTTCGGGCAACAGGTCGGCCGATCCCCGGTAAAGCTGCAAGGCAGACCCGATACCAGATGACCGTCAGGCTGCGCGCCCATCATCTGCTTTGTATGCTGACCTATGTCGGCAAAGGCTATTCGCCGGCCTTCACCGGCAATTATGACAGGGTGGTGGAGCGCCTGGCGAGGGGCGAGGACATCCTGATCGTTTCCGGTCCGGACGACATCTGTGCTCCGCTGCTGGACGAGCCCGAGCCGCACTGCCTGGGCGAAAGCGCTGCCGGGCGGGACGAACTTGCGGCACGTGATGTCGCTGATCTTCTGGGCCGGCCGCACCTGGCCGGTGCCCGGCTCGAGTTGGACGCTTCAACCGTGACCAGGATGCGCAAGGCGTTTTCCTCCGGCCTGACGCGCAAAGCCTGTCCGGGCTGTGAGTGGTTCGAGCTGTGCGGCATAATCGCGGCCGATGGCTTCCGCGGAACGCGCCTTTAGAGCAATTCCAGGAAAAGTGCGCCGCGGTTGGGCTCGGCGACTTTGCCGTAGCCTTCCAGAATTGCGTAAAACAAAGAACTCTGGATCGCTCGTCCCCGGCGTCTGTCGATATTCAGCCTTTGAGCTGCATATTTTCGCTGCTTGCCATCGTTTCTTAAGCGGGACGATTGGATTGTGATTCGCTTGCCGATTGAAGCCTGACCGTAAAAAGGCCATGCTTTGGCCGGAAAAGTTCGAGTCTGTGAGGCGGTCCTCCGAGGGCGGGATCGCATCTGGTTGAAAGGGATAAGATGCAAGGACGTGCGCGCTGGCTGAAGAGGCTGGCATTTTTGACCGGTGTGGCGCTTTGGGTGCTGCCGGTCCAGGCCAAGGAAGAAGCCCAACCGCTCCAGATCACGTCTTTCTCGGGCGCTTATCTTGCTGCCCATATCGCCGAAAGCGACAACGATCTCAACGACGCGATCGCCTATTACAAGCAGGCGCTGGCCTTTGCGCCGGACGACACGGAGCTGCAGCAGAGCCTGATGCTGGCGCTGGTCGCGCAAGGCCGTTTCGAGGAATCGCTGGTCTATGCCGAAAAGCTGAAGGAAGTGCCGGATGTCGAGCGCTTCTCGCGCCTGGCGCTGGCCGTCGATTCCTTCCACAAGAAGGACTACACGAAGGCGCAGTACTGGCTGAAGCTCTCGCTCGAATCCGACCTCGACAGACTGCTCTCGGGCGTCATGGACGGCTGGGCCAAGGAGGGCGCCGGCAACGCGTCCGAGGCCATGGATTCCATCGACAAGCTCAAGGGGCCGGACTGGTTCGGCCTGTTCAAGTCGTTCCACCGCGCGCTGATCGCCGACGCCGCCGGCCTCAACGACAAGGCCGATGAGATCTACGCCGCCACCATGGCCGATACCGCGGCCGGTGGCTCCGCACCCGAAACCTGGATGCGCAACGCCCAGGCCTATGCCTCGTTTCTTGTTCGCAAGGGCGACAAGTCGAAGGCGCTGGCGGTGTTGAACCAGGCCGAGGCCTTCGCGCCGGGCAAGCTCGAAATCACCACGCTGCGCGACCGGATCAGCAAAGGCGATAAGATCGGGCCGCTTGTCGCCAGCCCGGCCGACGGAGCATCCGAAATCCTGCTTGACCTTGCCACCGCGCTCAACCGCGGCGGCGGCGAGCCTTTCGTGCGGCTCTATTTGCAATACGCGCTCGCGTTGAAGCCGGATAGCGATGCCGCCCTTGTGCAGCTTGCCGCCGTTGCCGAGCAGCTGAAGGACGGCGAAGGCGCCGTCGCGCTGTATCGACGCATTCCGGCGTCCTCGCCGCTGAAGGATCTCTCCGACCTGCAGATCGGCCTCAACCTTGCCGATCTCGACAAGCATGACGAGGCGATTTCCTACCTCAAGGCCTATCTCGACAAGCACCCGGACGACATGCGCGCCTATGTGGCGCTTGGCGGCGTCTATGGCTCGAAGGAAGATTTCCGTTCGGCCGCCAGTCTCTACGACAAGGCCGTCGAGCAGCTGAAGACGCCGACCGCCGCCAACTGGAACATCTTCTACCAGCGCGGCATCGCCTATGAGCGGCTGAAGGAATGGCCGAAGGCGGAACCAAATTTCCGCAAGGCGCTGGAACTGCAGCCCGACCAGCCGCAGGTCATGAACTACCTCGGCTATTCCTGGGTCGACATGAACATGAACCTCAAGGAAGGCCTGGCGATGATCCAGAAGGCCGTCGATCTGCGGCCGAACGACGGCTACATCGTCGATTCGCTCGGCTGGGCCTATTTCCGCATGGGTCGCTTCGACGACTCCGTGCGCGAGATGGAGCGCGCGGTGTCACTGAAGCCGGAGGATCCGGTCCTCAACGACCATCTCGGCGATGCCTATTGGCGCGTCGGCCGCAAGCTCGAAGCCACCTATCAGTGGACCCAGGCACGCGATCTGAAGCCCGACCCGGACGTGCTTGCAACCCTGCAGCAGAAACTGCTCAAGGGCCTGCCGCCGATCGAATCCAACACCGCGCAGGAAACCCCGAAGATGAAGCCGGAGCCGGCGCCTGTGCCGAAAGGCTGAGTGCTTTTCGTCAACATTCAAGAATGCGGGGCTCATCGAGCCCCGTTTTCGTTCAGCCTGGCGTCTTGGCCGAAACGCCTGTTGCGATGGTCATTCTATGGCGGAGCAAGGAGCGAAGCGACGCGGCGCGGACCATAGAATCCATGCCGTGACCTTAACGCGTTGCAACAGTGCAGAATTCTGCTCCGTTGCGCCGTTCGATCAAGGTCACGGAATGGATCCCAGGGTCTCCGCGACGCCGCTTCGCGGCTGCTCCGCCCTGGCATGACGAGGTTGAGAGGCTTCAGCCAATCGCCAGCGTTTTCGCTGATTTCACGGAATGAAAGGTGACAATCTTGCGCGCCGACAAACAGCGGCCTTTCAAAACCCCCTGTATCGAGGAACTAGAACATCTTTCTGTAGACGACGAACCCCGACCGTTCGCCGATCCTGTCGTAGAGTTGCATGGCGGTGTGGTTCGTCTCATGCGTCAGCCAGTAGACGCGGTTCGCGCCCGCTTGCCCGGCGCGTTCATAGACGCCTTCGACCAGCGCCCGGCCGACGCCCCGGCCGCGCGCGGCCTGGGTGGTGAAGAGATCCTGCAGGTAGCAGCTCGGCGCGATCGCCGTCGTCGAGCGATGGTAGAGATAGTGGACGAGGCCGAGAAGGTTGCCCTCGCGCTCGGCCACCAGCGCATGCATCGGCTCATAGGCATCGAAGAAGCGCGACCAGGTCATCTGCGTGATCTCGCCGGCAAGCGCCGTCGCGCCGGAGCGCCCGTAAAACGCGTTATAGCCGTCCCACAGCGGCAGCCATTGCTCGTAATCCTGCCTTGTGACGGGTCGGACAGTGAGTTGACCGGACATGGCTAAACCTTTGTTGTTGAAGCGCAACGGAGCAAAGGGTCACCGCCGCCCGCCGGCAATGGGCCAGTCGGCCGCAAAGCGTTCAACCTCGCCGGATGCGGGTCGCCGCCTTGACGCTCGGCGGCCCGGCAACTAGGGAAGCGTCGTTCCGAGCTTTCCGAGGCCACCCGTGACCATCGAGATTCCTGCCCATATGCATCCCAGCCGCTCTTTCCAGGGGCTGATCCTGACCTTGCACAATTACTGGGCGGACTATGGTTGTCTTATCCTGCAGCCCTATGACATGGAAGTCGGCGCCGGCACCTTCCATCCGGCAACCACGTTGCGCGCGCTCGGTCCGCTGCGCTGGAACGCGGCTTACGTCCAGCCCTCGCGCCGGCCGAAGGACGGCCGCTATGGCGAAAACCCGAACCGCCTGCAGCATTATTACCAGTATCAGGTGATCCTGAAGCCCAATCCGCCGAACCTGCAGGAACTCTATCTCGGCTCGCTCGAGGCGATCGGCGTCGATCCGCTGCTGCATGACATCCGCTTCGTCGAGGACGACTGGGAGAGCCCGACGCTGGGCGCCTGGGGTTTAGGCTGGGAGTGCTGGTGCGATGGCATGGAGGTCTCTCAGTTCACCTATTTCCAGCAGGTCTGCGGCATCGAATGCGCGCCGGTGGCGGGCGAGCTGACCTACGGGCTGGAGCGGCTCGCCATGTATGTGCAGGGCGTCGACAATATCTACGACCTGAACTTCAACGGCCGCGAGGGTGTCGAAAAGGTCACCTATGGCGACATCTTCCTGCAGGCCGAGCAGGAATATTCGCGCCACAATTTCGAATTCGCCAACACCTCGATGCTGCTCAGGCATTTCGAGGACGCCGAGGCCGAGTGCAAGGCGCTGCTCGATGCCGGCACGCCCAAGCCAGGCGACAACCTTGCGATGCACCGCATGGTCTTTCCGGCCTACGACCAGTGCATCAAGGCAAGCCATGTCTTCAACCTGCTCGACGCGCGCGGCGTGATCTCGGTCACCGAGCGCCAGAGCTACATCCTGCGTGTGCGCAACCTTGCCAAGGCTTGCGGCGAGGCGTTCCTGAAAACGCGGGCGGGTGGGCTGGCGGCGGCTTAACCCGATACGGCTTTGGTGGTTTCGGTCGCGGCGGTGATCGGCAACGCGATCTGCGCCGTCGTGCCATCGATCGTGCGAATGGCCTGCCTCACCCCCGGCATCGTGATCGTGCCGTGCGCCTGGGCGGCGAAGCAGGCGCTGAGCGCCAGGATCTGCAGGGTTCTCGATGCCGTCTTCATCGTCGTTCAGCCAATAGTTCTCTGCCTGAGCGTTTGTCGCTTCAGCGCAGCGTTTGGTTCATGGGAAGTTCTGCTCCAAAGGACGGCCAGCCCTGCGCGGTCCCGACAGCGGGCCTAAAAATTCCACGCCTTCGATCGAAGGGGCGATCTGCTTGCGGGGTGACAGCGGCCGGCCGAGTTGCTATTTCCCGCCCATTCGTGACACCGGCGCTGCGCGCCGACCCTCCCCATCAAGGGGAGGTGGGGAGCTTGACTATGCCTGACCTGCTCTTAGAGCTTCGCTCCGAGGAAATTCCCGCCCGCATGCAGCGCAAGGCTGCCGGCGACCTCAGGAAGATGCTGACCGACGGTCTTGTCGAGGCGGGTCTGACCTATGAGGCGGCGCGCGAATATTGGACGCCGCGGCGCCTGGCGCTCGACATCCGGGGGCTCACCGCGCGCTCCAAGGATATTCGCGAGGAGATCAAGGGTCCCTCGACGACGGCGCCCGAGCAGGCGGTGCAGGGCTTCCTGCGCAAGGCCGGGCTTTCATCGATCGCCGAGGCGCATGTCCATTCCGACGCGAAGAAGGGCGATTTCTACGTCGCCCACATCGCGAAGCCGGGCAGGGCCGCCGAAGAAATCATCGCCGAGCTGGTACCGGGCATCATCAGAAACTTCCCCTGGCCGAAATCGATGCGCTGGGGGCCGGCCTCGGCCAGGCCCGGCTCGCTGCGCTGGGTGCGGCCGCTGCAGTCGATCGTCTGCACCTTCGGCCCGGAGACCGAGGAGCCGGTGGTGGTCGATTTCGAGATCGACGGCATCCGCGCCGGCAACGTCACCTATGGCCATCGCTTCCACGCGCCGGACCCGATCACCGTGCGCCGTTTCGACGATTATGTGAGCAAGCTGGAAGTGGCCAAGGTCGTGCTCGATGCCGACCGGCGCAAAGAGATCATTCTTCACGATGCCCGCAACATCGCCTTCGCCAACGGGCTCGACCTCATCGAGGACGAAGGCCTGCTGGAGGAAGTTTCCGGCCTTGTCGAATGGCCGGTCGTGCTGATGGGCGAGTTCGAGCGGGATTTTCTCAGCATTCCGGCCGAGGTCATCCGGCTCACCATCCGCGCCAACCAGAAATGCTTCGTGACGTCGCGCCCGACCTCTTCCTCGGACGGGGAGATCGGCCAATCACCCCTCTCGAACCGCTTCATCCTCGTCGCCAACATCGAGGCGACGGACGGCGGCAAGGAGATCGCTTACGGCAACGGCAAGGTCGTGCGCGCGCGCCTGTCCGACGCGCTCTATTTCTGGAGGACCGACCAGGCCGACCTGCCGGACCTCGACCAGCTCGGGGAATCGGCAACGAGGTTCGACCTGGATTTGAAGAAGCCGCTCGATCAGCGCATGGCGCGGCTCGATCATCTCAACGTCACCTTCCATGCCAAGCTGGGCACGCAAGGGCAGCGCGTTGAGCGTATCAAGCGGCTGGCGAGTGAGATCGCCGACGCTTTGTCGAAGCAGCCGAAATTCTTCGATGGCAAGCTTCTGTCGGCTGATGATCTGAACACCGAGCAGAAATATCTCCGCGAGCGCGCCAGGCGGGCTTCTGTGCTGGCCAAGGCCGATCTCACGACCGAAGTGGTGGGCGAATTCCCGGAACTGCAAGGAGCGATGGGCCGCAAATACGCGCTGCTGCAGGGGGAACATGCGAGCGTCGCCGCCGCCATCGAGGAGCACTACAAGCCGCAGGGCCCATCCGACCGCGTGCCGACCGATCCGGTATCGGTTGCCGTCGCGCTCGCCGACAAGCTCGACACGCTCACCGGCTTCTGGGCGATCGATGAAAAGCCGACCGGCAGCAAGGATCCGTTTGCACTGCGGCGTGCGGCGCTTGGCGTCGTCAGGATCCTCATTGAGAACCGTATTCGTCTGGCGCTGACGTCTGTTTTCGCAACGGCCTTTGCAAACTTCAAAGGCGGCGCGGATCAGTCATCCGATCTCCTCGCCTTCTTCCACGACCGCCTGAAAGTCTATCTCCGCGACCTGGGCGCGCGGCACGATCTGATCGATGCCGTCATCACGCCGCAGTCCGACGACCTCCTGCAGATCGTCCGCCGCGTCGAGGCGCTCGGTTCCTTGCTCGACACCGACGGGGGCAACAACCTGCTCGCCGGCACCAAGCGCGCCGCCAACATCCTGGCTGCGGAGGAGAAGAAGAAAACGGCCGTCGCCGAGACTGTTGAGCCGGCATTGTTACGCGAGGAAGCGGAAAAGAAGCTCTATGCCGCAGTGAATCAGGCCGAGAAGGAAGCCGGCCAAGCAATTCAAAACGAAGATTTTTCCGCCGCCATGATGGCGCTTAGCGTGTTGCGCGAACCGGTTGATTCATTCTTTGAGCGTGTTCTCGTGAATGATGAGGACCAGGCCGTGCGCGCCAACCGTCTGGCGCTGCTTGCCCGCATCCGCACCGCCACCGATCAGGTCGCGGATTTTTCAAAGATCGTCGGCTGACGCTCAAAGAAACGCGCTTTTGAAACTGCTCGCGCCCGCTGGGGCGCGAGCAAGCTTCAACAATTCGGCGCCGAAAATTTAATGCGCCGGAGCCGGCTTACAGTCATATGACGATGACCTCCGCGTGGGAGAACCGATGCATGTCGCCCAGAAGCGCGGAGCGGTTCCGGGACAACGACATGCATCAAAAAAGACTTAAGGCGCGCCGCCTGAAATCCAGCGCGACGTGCTTCAAGACATCCCCAAAACCACGGAGGCATGCCATGAATTCCGTTGACGATATCGACTTGATTGAAGAAACCTCGACCGCCGCCGAGGCTACCGAATCCGCTTCCGAAAACGTCCTCGACCACGCCGCCGCCGCGGCGGTCGAAGCCGCTGAGCCGTCCGAAGATGACGAGGAAGAAGGCGAGGACGGCGACGACGAAGACAGCGACGACGATGATGACGAAGACGCCGACAAGGAAGCCTCTGCCGCGGCCGACGACGAGGATGAAGATGGCGACGACGAAGACGGCGGCGACGAAGATGAATCCGACGAAGAAGCCAAGACCTCGGGCGACGACGAGTCCGACGATGCCGACAAGGAAGAAGCGGCCTGAGCCGACTCCTGTCGTCTGAAGAATGAAGGGCGGCGCGTTGTGCGTCGCCCTTTTTCGTCAGTCCCGTTTCGCCCGTCTTGCAGGAGATCGACCAGTTAATCTTGCAGGAAATTGACCAATCAATGTTCTAGGAAAATGTGAACTACATCGCCTTGCCGACGCGAGGCGGTGGAGCGGTTTTTTGCGTCTGCGCTTGTGGCTGCGCGCTGGCCGTCGCGGCCGGCTGGCCGGCGGTTTTGCCGCTGCCGCTCGAAGCGGCGGCGGTGCCGTTCGCGGGCGTTGCCGGCGACGTGCCGTTCGCCGGCGCTGTGACCGCGGGTGTCTGGGGCTTGACCGCCGCGGTCGCCGCGGGCGTTGCGAAAGCGCCGCCGACAATGCCGCCGCGAATGATCATCGGCGCTTGCTGGTGCCCGGACTTTTCTGGAATTGCCGCGACCTTCTCTTCCGTGACGGCGGGCGCGGGATCGCCAAGCGCTATCATCGATGGCGCCGAGGCCGCGGACAGCTTGGCCGGCTCGATCGCATTCAGCTTGATGAACGAAGGCGTCGACGTCGAGGGTCCAACCACAATGAACGACGAAGCATGCGCCACGCCGCTCATCGCCAAAAGGCCGATACCGAACGCTCCGAGCAAACGCATCGCAAGAACTCCCCAGCCCGCAATCACATCAAACCTGCACCTTAGGGCCGGCACATTGAAGCCGGCTTGCGCGGAAACTTAACATTTTAGGGATTGATAAATCGCCAATGCCCGCACTTGCCCGATGGAAGCGGCCGTATTACGGGACCGGCATGTTCAAGACTGGTGGCGGATTTGGCTGAGATACTGGCGGTCGGCGAGGCTATGGAGCAGGCTTTGGCGTTGCTCGAAGGCGGCGACGTCGTCGCCATCCCGACCGAGACGGTTTACGGCCTGGCTGGCGATGCCACCAACGGCGTTGCCGTGGCGCGCATTTTCGAAGCCAAGGGACGGCCGCGCTTCAACCCGCTCATCGCCCATGTCGCCGATCGCGCGATGGCGAACCGCATCGCCGGCTTCGATCCGCTCTCGGCGAAGCTGGCCGAGGCCTTCTGGCCCGGTCCGCTGACGCTGGTGCTGCCGCGACGTGTGGACAACAGCATCCATCCGCTGGTCACCGCGGGGCTGGACACCATCGCGCTGCGCATGCCGCAAGGGTTCGGCGGTGAACTGATCGCGCGGCTCGGCCGGCCGCTCGCCGCCCCTAGCGCCAATTCCTCCGGCAAGATCAGCGGCACGACGGCGCAGGCAGTCGCCGCAGATCTCGGGGACAGGATCAAGCTGGTCGTGGATGGCGGCGCGACGCCTGTCGGGCTGGAATCGACCATCGTCAAGGTCGAGCATGGCAAGCTGCGGCTGCTGCGGCCCGGCGGCATCGGCGCCGAGGAGATCGAGGCGGTGGCCGGTGCGAAACTGTCGCGCGGCGCCACCGGCATCGAGGCGCCGGGCATGCTTGCCTCGCATTACGCGCCTGGTGCCGCGATGCGGCTCAACGTCGAGAACGTCGCCAAGGGCGAGGCGCTGCTCGCTTTCGGTGGCAACCGCGCCCAGGGCTGGGAAGAGGCCATTGCGCTGCGCAATCTCTCCGCGACGGGCGACCTGCGCGAGGCGGCCAGCAACCTGTTCGCCTTCATGCAGGCGCTTGACCGCGTCGGCGCCGCGACCATCGCCGTCGAACCGATTCCGTTCGAGGGACTGGGCGAGGCAATCAATGATCGGCTTGCCCGCGCCGCCGCGCCGCGTGACAAGACCGGCTGAGCGCCCCCCTAAGTCAAAGAAGTAGAGCATGATGCCGTCCGAAAACCGCTTCACACTTTTCGGCATCATGCTCTAGTTTCAGATCATGAGCGATCAGCCCTTCGACCTCGATCCCGCCATTATCGACCGTTTCGCGGCAATCGTCGGCGACAAATACGCGCTGCGCGATCAGGCCGATATTACGCCTTACATCACTGAGCGGCGCGGGCTTTGGCACGGCCGGACATCGCTGGTGCTCAGGCCAGGCAGCGTCGAGGAAGTGAGCCGCATCATGCGGCTGGCAACCGAGACCGGAACGCCGATCGTGCCGCAAAGCGGCAACACAGGGCTGGTCGGCGCCCAGGTGCCGGACAAATCCGGGCACGACATCGTGCTGTCGCTGTCGCGGCTGAACCGCATCCGCGAGATCGATGTCTTGTCGAATACGGTGACGGTCGAGGCCGGCGTCATCCTGCAGACGCTGCAGGAAGCGGCCGATGCCGCCGACCGGTTGTTTCCGCTGTCGCTCGCCGCTCAAGGCTCCTGCCAGATCGGCGGCAATCTCTCCTCCAATGCCGGCGGCACCGGCGTGCTCGCCTATGGCAATGCGCGCGAGCTCTGTCTCGGCGTCGAGGTGGTGCTGCCGACCGGCGAGGTGTTCGACGACCTGCGCAAGTTGAAGAAGGACAACACCGGCTACGATCTGAAAAACCTCTTTGTCGGCGCCGAAGGCACGCTCGGCATCATCACCGCCGCGGTGTTGAAATTGTTCCCGAAGCCGAAGGGCAGGGAGGTCGCCTTTGCCGGCCTGTCGTCGCCTGAAGCGGCACTGTCGCTGTTCACCTTGGCGATGGATCGTGCCGGCCCTTCGCTCACCGCTTTCGAGCTGATCGCCAAAAGGCCTTACGACTTCACGCTGAAGCACGGTCAAGGCATCACGCGGCCGCTGGCCGACGACTGGCCTTGGTATGTCCTGATGCAGATTTCGTCCGGCCGTTCCGAAGAAGACGGCAGGGCGCTGATCGAGGAGATTCTTTCAGCCGGCCTCGAACAAGGCATCGTCGGCGATGCGGTGGTGTCGGCAAGCCTTGCCCAGGGCGACGCTTTCTGGAACTTCCGCGAGACATTGCCCGAGTGCCAGAAGCCCGAGGGAGCCTCGATCAAGCACGACATCTCGGTGCCGATCGCCTCGATCCCGCAGTTCATCGACAAGGCGGCCGGCGTGGTGGAGACTGTGTGCTCCGGCGCGCGCGTGGTCTGCTTCGGCCATATGGGCGACGGCAATCTCCACTACAACATCTCGCGCCCCGTGGACTGGCGGGACGAGGCGTTCCTCGACCTCTACCATCCCATGAACGAGGCCGTGCACGATGTCGTGCGCTCCTTCCATGGCTCGATCTCGGCCGAGCACGGCATCGGCCAGTTGAAGCGCGACGAGCTGATCGCCACGGCGCCGCCGATGGCGATCGATCTCATGCGCCGGGTAAAGGCGGCCTTCGATCCGGCCGGCATCATGAATCCCGGTAAGGTTATCTGATCCTTCCCACATCTGGTGGCCGGTCGCATTCCGATAACCATCCCTGAGATCAGCAAAATTTAACCGACTTTCTTAAGCGCGGCGGTAAGAAGCGAGCGCTAATGTTTCTTCCCATAACGAGGCCGGAAAAACCGGCCCTGAGAGAACCGGAAAACGGCCCTCAGGAGTAACAGGGAAGACATTTGATGAACACTGGATTGAAGCCGGTCTGGGCCGGGCGCAACATGCGCCTCGATCCGTTTCGCCTGCCGCAGATGGTGAGCTATGCCACCCGCGACGACTATGGCGATGTCACCTTCACCATCGACCAGCGTGGCGCCATTATCCGCCGCGTGCTGGAGATGAGCGGCCTGCCGGCGATCATCGCACTGCCCGCCAAGGCGTTCCGCGGCGTCGCCGCGCGCGCCATGGAAGACCCCGAAGGCAACGTCACGGTGACGCTCGAACTCTTGCACAATGATCCGATGCTGTCGGTGCCGTTGCTGGTCGCCGACGACCTCGAAGATGTCGCCGCCGACTGGCGCGCCTGGGCCGATGCCTATCGCCTGCCGATGCTTCTGATCGAAGCCGACGGCATTGCCCGCACGCTGGAAGAATCGCTCGGCGTGGCCATCAAGGCGCTGCCGTCGCAGGAGCGCCGCAAGGGCCGCGTCTCCAACATGCGCCGGCCGCGCTTCCTCGCTCGCCGCAAGGCCGGCAACCTTGGCCTGAGACTCGTCATCGGGGGCGAGGAAATTATTGCGCGCGAGTAGTTAGCTCCCCCTTCTCCCACAGGGGGAGAAGGGGACGCCCCGCTACACCAGCGGCTTCAGCCATATCCAAACTGACCCGCCGATCAGGCCGAGGAAGATCAGCCAGCCGACCTGGTTGTTCGACTTGAACAGTTTCAGGCACTGATCCGCATTGTTGATGTCGAGCCGGATGATCTGGCGCGCCATATGCGCGCCGGCGGCGATCAGGCCGGCCAGCGCCACCACGGGCACCTGCGCCGAAGCAAACGCGATGGCGAAACAGACCAGCGCGCCGCCATAGAGGCCGACCAGCCAGGTCTTGGTGTTGTCGCCGAACAGCCGCGCCGTCGAACGCACGCCGACGATGGCGTCGTCTTCCTTGTCCTGATGCGCGTAGATCGTATCGTAGCCGATAACCCACAGGATCGAGCCGATATAGAGCATGATGGCCGGATCGTCGATGTCGCCGAACTCGACCGCCCAGCCCATCAGCGCGCCCCAGGAGAAGGCAAGGCCGAGCACGAATTGCGGCCAGCTGGTGATGCGCTTCATGAAGGGATAGACGGCGACGATCGCGAGCGAAGCGATGCCGAGCGGGATGGCGAAGCTGTTGAACTGCAACAGCACGGCAAGCCCGATCAGCGCCTGGACGATAACGAATATCCAGGCCTGGCGGCGCGTCACCTTGCCCGCCGGCAGCGGCCGCGAGCGGGTGCGCTCGACCTGGTTGTCGATATCCTCGTCGGCAAGGTCGTTATAGGTGCAGCCGGCCCCGCGCATGGCGACGGCGCCGATAAAGAACAGCAACAGGTACCAGGGCGCCGGCAGCAGCGTCAGCAGCGGGTCGGTCGGACGCGGATAGGCACCAGCGGCAAGCGCCGCCGACCACCAGCAGGGCCACAACAGCAGCTGCCAGCCGATCGGCCGGTCCCAGCGCGCAAGCTGCGCATAGGGCCAGAGCCGGCGCGGCAGCACCCGGTACACCCAATGGCCGCTCGGCGCATCGGCGACACGGCCCTGGATCGCTTTCGACTGGACGGGTTCCATCACGCTGGAGTGGCAGCAGCAAGCGGCGCCGTCAAGCGGCCGCGTTGTCGCTCAACTGGTGAAAACATCGTGACCGGCAAACCATGCCCTGGCGACCTCGATGAAGGCCACGGCCGCCTTCGACAGGCGCTGGCGCGTGTCGTGCGTCAGGATGATGCGCTGCATCGGCAGCGGGTCGGAGAGCGGCTTGCAGACCAGCGGCAGGCCGTCATAGCTCCGATCGCCATGCGGCCTGGTGTAGCTGACCGCGACGCCGAAGCCGTTGGCCACCATGGAGCGCTGCAATTCGAACGAGCTTGTTGTCGTCCGGGCGACCGGCGAAAGGCCGCGGCTGAGGAAAAGGTCCAGCATATGCTGCCAGCTGTGCGGCTGGTCGGTGGTGATCAGCGGATGCAGGGCGAGCTCGGCCAGGCTGACGGCGCGCTTGTCCGCCAGCACGTGGCTGGCGGGCAGAAGCGCGTGCGGCCTCAATTCATGCAGAAGAATGCGCTTGAAATGTCCGGGCAGGCCGAGATCGTAGGTGAGGCCGAGGTCGACGGCGCTGTCGGCCAGGCGCCGCCCAAGCGTGTCGAAGGTTTCGTCGCCTATGACCACCGTGACGGCCGGGCAGCGCTCGGCGAAGGCACGCATCAGCGCCGGCGCGAAATAGGGCGCCAGATCCTCGAAGCAGCCGAGCACCAGCTCGCCGCCGGCATCGGCGTCGCGCGATCCGAGCGCCGCCAGTTCGTCCGCCTCGCCCAGCACCTGCCTTGCCTTGGCTACGGCCCTGCGGCCGAAAGATGTCAGCGCAACGCCGCTTCCCCGCCGGCGCACGAACAGTTTTTGGCCAAGGGCGTCCTCGACATTGTCGATCGCCACCGAGACCGATGGCTGCGAGACGTTGAGCACCGCCGCCGCCGCGGTCACGCTGCCATAGCGGGCGACAGCAACGACATAGCGCAACTGGGTGAGGGTCGGTCTCATAGGCAAAAACTATAAATTAGATGGCAAGTTATTATTTTACGCGATGTTCGGCGCTTGCGATAGTCGGTTGCCAATCAAGGAGAGCGCCATGGCCAGCCCAAAGATCGATGCTTCGACAATTGCCGACTACCAGCGCGATGGCGCGGTCTGCATCCGCGGCGCCTTCAAGGACTGGGTCGATGTCATCGCCGACGGCATCGAACGCAATATGCAGAACCGCAGCGCCACCGCCTCCGACATTGCCGGCGGCAAGGGCAGCTTCTTCGACGATTACTGCAATTGGGAGCGCATCCCGGAATTCGTCAGGATCGTGCGTGAATCGCCGGCCGCCGAACTCGCGGCCGCCGTCATGCAGTCGCGCAGCGCGCAATTCTTCCACGACCACGTTCTGGTCAAGGAGCCCGGCACGCAGAAGCCGACGCCGTGGCACCAGGACATTCCCTACTACTTCGTCGACGGCAGCCAGACGGTGAGCTTCTGGATCCCGATCGACCCGGTGAAGGAAGCGACGCTCAGGCTGATCGCAGGCTCGCACAGATGGGAAAAGATGGTCCTGCCGGTACGCTGGCTGAATGATGCCAATTTCTATGCCGGCGAGGGCGACTACCGGCCGGTGCCCGATCCCGACAACGACCCTTCGATGAAGGTGCTGGAATGGGAGATGGAGCCGGGCGATGCCATCCTGTTCGACTTCCGCACCGCCCATGGCGCGCGCGGCAACATGACCTCGGCGCGGCGCCGGGCGCTGTCGCTGCGCTGGGTCGGCGACGACGCGCATTATGTCGAGCGTCCCGGCCGCACCTCGCCGCCCTATACCGGCCATGACATGAAGCCAGGCCAGAAACTGCGCGAGGACTGGTTCCCCGTCGTTTTCCAGAGCTGAGGTATTTTTCAGACCAGGTGTGTTTCACCCGACACAGGAATTTTGATCGGTCGGCTATATTTGCGCCGTCAGTCGCATGCCTTGGAGATTGGCCGAACCGGGCCAGCCCCGTCATCCACGGGCGGAGCAAGGAGCGAAGCGACGCGCGCAGACCCTAGAATGACGAGGTTGGGGAGGGGCTAGCCGAACGCGGAACTTATCTTATCCCTCTTGATCAGGGCCATGTTCCCGTGCGCAATTGCCGCCAAAATGCCAAGACGCCTTGACCCGTCGCCCGCGGACCAATAGCGGGTTCTCTCGACGGGAACGATCGGCAGCAAGAGGTGGCCATGAATGTTCTTCTTCTCGGCTCGGGTGGCCGCGAACATGCGCTCGCCTGGAAGATGTCCGCCTCGCCGCTCCTGACCAGGCTCTATGCTTCGCCCGGCAATCCGGGCATTGGCCGAGTCGCCGAACTGGTCAAGCTCGACGTCGCCGATCATTCCGCCGTCGCGGCTTTCTGCCAGGAGAAGAAGATCGACCTGGTCGTGGTCGGCCCGGAAGGTCCGCTGGTGGCCGGCATCGCCGACGATCTGCGCGCCTGGGGCATCCGCGTCTTCGGCCCCTCCAAGGCGGCGGCGCGGCTCGAGGGCTCGAAGGGCTTCACCAAGGACCTGTGCGCCAAATTCGACATCCCGACCGCCGCCTATGGCCGTTTCAGCGATCTCGCCTCGGCAAAGGCCTATGTCGAGAAGACGGGCGCGCCGATCGTCATCAAGGCCGACGGGCTTGCCGCGGGCAAGGGCGTCACCGTCGCCATGACACTCGATGAGGCGATCGCCGCGCTCGAAGCCTGTTTCGACGGTTCCTTCGGCGCGGCCGGCGCCGAGGTCGTGGTCGAGGAATATCTGACCGGCGAGGAGGCGAGCTTCTTTTGCCTATGCGACGGCGCCACCGCGCTGCCCTTCGGCACCGCGCAGGACCACAAGCGCGTCGGCGACGGCGATACCGGGCCGAACACCGGCGGCATGGGCGCCTATTCGCCGGCGCCGGTGATGACGCCGGAAATGACCGAACGCACTATGCGCGAGATCATCGAGCCGACCATGCGCGGCATGGCCGATATCGGCGCGCCCTTTGCCGGCATCCTCTTTGCCGGCCTGATGATCACCGACCAGGGCCCGAAACTGATCGAATACAACACCCGCTTCGGCGATCCCGAATGCCAGGTGCTGACGATGCGGCTGAAGGACGACCTGCTTGTCCTGCTCAACGCCGCCGTCGACGGCCAGCTCGCGCATATGTCGGTCCGCTGGAGCGACGAGACGGCACTGACCGTGGTGATGGCAGCGAGGGGGTATCCCGGCACGCCGGAAAAGGGCTCCGTCATCCGCGGCCTCGACAAGGTGGAAGGCGCGGGTGCCCAGGTCTTCCATGCCGGCACCGCCATCAATGGCGGCGCGCTGGTCGCCAATGGCGGGCGCGTGCTCAACGTCACCGCGCTCGGCGCGACGGTTGGCGAGGCGCAGCAAAAGGCCTACGCGGCGATCCACCAAATCGACTGGCCGCAGGGCTTTTACCGCCACGACATCGGCTGGCGCGCCGTCGAGCACGAGAAGACCGGCGGCTGAGCTTTCAGGCCGCCTGGGTCTTTTTGCGCGCGCGTGCCCAGGCCGGCAGCCAGTCGCCGTGAGCGGCGAGCAGATCGTCGACCAGCGACCAGATCTGGTCGAGGTCGAGCTCGGCCGCGGTGTGCGGATCCATCATCGCCGCGTGGTAGATGTGCTCGCGATTTTCCGTGATCATCGCCCGCACCGTCAGCTGCTGCACGTTGATGTTCGTGCGGATCAGCGCCGTGAGCTGCGGCGGCAGGTCGCCGATATAAGTCGGCTGGATGCCCGAGGCATCGACCAGGCACGGCAGTTCGGCGGCGCAATCGAAAGGTAGTGAGGTGATGCAGCCATTGTTGCGGACATTGCCGTAGATCACCGACGGCTCGCCGGTCCACACCGAGTTCATGATCGAGGAGGCATATTCCCTGGACTGCTCGACCTCGATCCGGTCCGCCGACCGGTAGGCCTCCGCCTGTCCTTTCCAGTGCTCGATCTGCTCGATGCAGCGCTTCGGATATTCGTCGAGCGGAATGCCGTATTTCTCGATCAGGTCAGGGCGGCCGTCCTTGATGAAATAGGGCGTGTATTCGGCGAAATGCTCCGAGCTTTCGGTGACGAAGTAGCCGAGCCGGGTTAGCATCTCGTAGCGGACCTTGTTCGGGCAGCGCGGATTCCAGCCGGGCTTGGGCGCGCGGCCTTCGCGATAGGCGCGCACAAGATCGGGATAGAGGTCGCGGTAGGAGCCGTCCGGCTGGCGATGTTCGAATTTCAGGTAGAAAGCCATGTGGTTGATGCCGGCCGAGCGGTAGCGGATTTCCTCGTAGGGGAGGTCGAGATCATGCGCCAGTTCCATCGCCGTGCCCTGCACCGAATGGCAAAGACCGACTTGTTTGATTTGGGGGTATTTCTCGGCGATCGCCCAGGTGTTGATCGCCATTGGGTTGACATATTGCAGCATGATCGCCTCCGGGCAGACCACGAGCATGTCCTCGCAGATTGTCCACAGATGCGGCACGGTCCGGAGACCCCGCATGATGCCGCCGACGCCCAGCGTGTCGGCGATCGTCTGGCGCAGGCCGTATTTCTTCGGCACTTCGAAGTCGGTGACCGTGCAGGGCTCATAGCCGCCGATCTGGAAGGCGACGACGACGAAGTCGGCGCCGGAGAGCGCCTTGCGCTGGTCGGAATAGGTCTCGGCCTTCGCCTTGACGCCAAGCGTGGCGATCAGCTTGTTGACGACGATGGCGCTCTCTTCCAGCCGTTGCGGGTTTATGTCCATCAGCGCGATGGTCGCGCCCGACAGCGCTGGCCGCTGCAGCACGTCGCCGACTATGTTCTTCATGAACACCGTCGAGCCGGCGCCGATAAAAGTGATCCTGGGATTTCTTGCCACGTCTGGAACCTCCGGCACGTATTTCACGCTACGTCGAAAGCGGCCCTGACGAGCCGTTCGGTGTAGGCGGTCTTGGGATTGGAAAGGACCTCGTCGACGGGTCCCTGTTCGACGATCTTGCCGTGCTGCATGACGATGACGCGGTGGCATAGCGCGCGCACGACCTTGAGGTCATGCGAGATGAAAAGGTAGCTCAAGCCGCGCTCATCCTGCAGCTTGCGCAGAAGATCGATGATCTGCGCCTGGACGGAAAGGTCGAGCGCCGATGTCGGTTCGTCGAGCAGGATGAATTCGGGTTCCAGCGCGATGGCGCGCGCGATCGCGATGCGCTGCCGCTGGCCGCCCGAAAATTCATGCGGGAACCGCGACAGGATGTTGCCGGGCATGCCGGCGCTGACCAGCGCCTCGCGCACCCGCTCGTTCCGCTCGCGCCGTGTCGCGCCCAGTTTGTTGACGACCAATCCTTCCTCGATGATCTGGCCGATCGTCATGCGCGGATTGAGCGAGGAGAACGGGTCCTGGAAGACGATCTGCATGCGCGACCGCAATGGCCGCATCTCGGTGCGCGACAGGCTTTGGATCGGCTGTCCGTCGAAGCGGATGTCGCCGCGCTTGGCGTCAAGCAGCCTGAGCAGCGCCTGGCCGAATGTGGTCTTGCCGGAGCCGGATTCGCCGACCAGCCCCAGCGTTTCATGGCGGCAGAGCTTCAGGCCGAGATCGTCGACCGCGACCAGCTCGCGCCAATCCGGTTTCAGGAAGGTGCCGTGGCGCAGCGTGAAGCAGACGCGCACGCCGTTCGCCTCGAGGATGGTGCCGGACTTGTCGGGCAAAGGCTTCGGCCGCCCGCGCGGCTCGGAGGCGAGCAGCCGCTTCGTATAGGGATGCTGCGGATCGGCGAACAGCCGCTCGGTGACGTTGTGCTCGCGCATCTCGCCATGCTGCATGACATAGACATAGTCGGAGAACTTGCGCACGACGGTGAGGTCGTGCGTGATCAGGATCACCGCCATCCGCAGTTCCTTCTGCAGGTTGCGGATCAGGTTCAGGATTTGCGCCTGGACCGTGACGTCGAGCGCGGTGGTCGGCTCGTCGGCGATCAGCACGTCGGGCTCGTTTGCCAAAGCCATGGCGATCATCACCCGCTGGCGCTGGCCGCCGGAGAGCTGGTGCGGATATTGCTTGAGCCGTGCTTCCGGTTCGGGGATCTGGACATGCTTGAGAAGCTCGAGCGCCCGCGCCCAGGCTTGCCTGCGGCCCACCTTGCGATGAACCCGGATCGCCTCGACGATCTGGCTGCCGACCGTGTAGATCGGATTCAGCGAGCTCATCGGCTCCTGGAAGATCATCGAGATGCGGTTGCCGCGCAGCTTGCGCCGGGCGCTCTCGGGAAATTTCAGGATGTTCTGCCCGCAATAGTCCACGCTCGACCGCGGCGACACGGTTGCCCGGCGCGACAATAGCCCCATGACGGTGCGCGCCGTCACCGACTTGCCCGAACCGGATTCACCGACGATGGCAATGGTCTCGCCGCGATAGAGCTGGAACGAGACGTCCTTGACCGCCTCGACGGTGCCGTGCTCGACCTTGAACGCGACCTCGATGTTGCGCGCGTCGATGACCGGCTGGTCGTGGCGGCCGTCGTGGTCAAGCCGGATGGCTGGTGCGAAGGGTTCTGCAAGCGCGATCGTCGTCATCTCTGCCACCTCAATAGGGATCGACGGCATCGCGCAGGCCGTCGCCAAGCGCGTTGAAGGCAAAGACAGTGATCAGCACGAAGCCGACCGGTGAGAGAATCCAGGGATAGGTGCCGATGACCGAATAAGTCGCGGTATCCTGCAGCATCAGCCCCCAGGAGATCAGCGGCGGTTTCACCGCGAAGCCGAGGAAGCCGAGGAAGGATTCGAGCAGCACCACCGTCGGGATCGCCAGCGTCACCGCGACGATCACGTGGCTCATCACATTGGGGAAGATGTGCTGCATGATGATGCGCCGGTCGGTGGCGCCGACGGCCATGGCGGCGCGCACATAGTCGATCCGCGCCAGCGCCAGCGTCTTGCCGCGCACCTCGCGCGACATCTGCGCCCAGCCCAGCGCCGACATGACGACGATGACGAAGGCGAGGAAGATGTTGGTTGGCGCGGTGACCGGGATCAGCGTCGTCAGCGCCAGATAAAGCGGCAGTTGCGGGAAGGCGAGCACCAGCTCGACGAAGCGTTGCATCCAGACATCGAACCTGCCGCCGAGATAGCCGGAGACCATGCCGACGGTGGTGCCGATGACGGTGATGATGAAGACCACCGTCAGCGCGATCATCAGCGAGACGCGCGAGCCGTGGATGGCGCGCGACAGCACATCGCGGCCGAATTTGTCGGTGCCGAGGAAATGCACCGGCTGGCCGTCCGTCGAGGCGAAGAAATGCCGGGTCGCCGGTATCAGCCCGAAGAGCTTGTAGGGCTCACCCTCGACGAAGAAGCCGAGCAGCCTCGGGTGGTCGTAGTCCGGGCCGACGATGGGCTGGAAGGTGACCGGATCGAGATCGGCCGAATCGGCCAGCGCATAGACCCTCGGCCGCGCGACGAAATTGCCGTCCTTGTCATGGAAAGCGGGCACCTGCGGCGGGGCGAAGGCGACATCCGTTGCCTTCGGATCCATTGGCGCGATGAAATCCGCGAACACCGCCATGATCAGCAGCAGAACGACCAGGCAAAGGCCTGCCATGCCGGTCCAGGAGCGCTTCAGACGACGCCAGACCAGCGCGATGTAGCTCTCATTGCCATGCGCCGGTTCGGCTATGGTCACGCCTTTCGCCGGCAGCGGCGGCGGGGAGGGATCGCGCGCCAGCATCTAGTGTTCCCCGAACTGGCGGACGCGCGGATCGAGCAGGACGAGCAGCAGGTCGGCGATGATGTTGCCGACGATCAGCGTCGCCGACAGCACCATCATGAAGGTAGCCGTGACATAGACGTCGCCGACCGCCATCGAGCCGACGATCGCCGGGCCGACGGTCGGTAGCGCGAAGATGATCGCCGTCTCGATTTCGCCGGTGAGCATGTAGGGCAGCACCACGCCCTGATACATGATCAGCGGATGCAGCGCGTTGGGCACCGCGTGACGCAATACGACGGCACCGCCGGTCAATCCCTTGGCCTTGGCCGTCTCGACATATTGCGCGTTCAGCGTATCGAGCAGATTGCCGCGCATGACCCGCATGTTGTAGGCGAGGCCGCCGAAGGTCGCGATCGCCACCACCGGCCAGACATGCTTGAAGAGGTCGACGAATTTCGCCCACGACCATGGCGCGCCGCCATATTGCGGCGAGAAGAACGAGCCGATTTCCGACACGTTGAACTGGAAGACCAGCAGGTAGACGATGATCAGCGCCATCAGGAAGCGCGGCACCGTCATGCCGAGGAACGAGATCGCCGAGAGCGTGGAGTCGATCCAGGAATACTGCCTTGTCGCCGCCCATATGCCGAAGGTGATGCCGAGCACCGAAGCGAGCAGGTGGCAGACCAGCGCAAGAAGCAGCGTGCGCGGCAGCCGTTCGCCCACCACGTCGGCCACCGGCTTGTTGTAATAGAGGCTGTAGCCGAAATCGCCGCGGGTGACGATACCGCCGATCCAGTTGAGATACTGGATGGGCAGCGGCTTATCGAGACCATGCTCGACGCGATAAGCCCGCGCCTGCGCGTCTGCCTCCGCATAGGAGGCTCCGCCCTGGTTGATCAGCTGCGATTTGATGTAGTCGGCATAGTCGCCCGGCGGCGCCTGGATGATGGCGAAGGTGACCAGGCTCAAAATCCCGAGGACGGGAACAGCCGATGCTATGCGCATGAGCAGGAATCGCAACATGGACGGTCTGCTTCCTTTCTGGCCGGGTCAAGCGTTCGGTGCGTTTGGAGGATCTGCTTTGTCCGGCCGCGCCGCAACGCGGCCGGACATCTCTTCGTCAGGGAGGTAAAGCTTAATCCATTGGCCTAATCCATTGGCCCCTTGTCTCCAGGCTTGCCGGGAAGTTCCTGGGGAAAGAGTTCATACTTGGCCTGCTTGTCGGCCGCGACGAAGACGCGTTCGCGGATGATCGAATCCTCGGCCCAGTTGAACATGAAGATCGGCGTGCCCTGCGGAATGTTGGAGAAGCGCTTGTTGACGATGAGCGCGCCCGGATATTCCGTCAGGCCGACATTGTAGACATGCTCGGTCGAGATCTTCTGGAAGTCTCGCATCAGGCTGGCGCGCTGGTCGTTGTCTTTCGACGAGACGAACTTGTTGACGATGTCGACGAGATCCTTCTCGAAAGGCATCAGGTCGACCTCGCCGCTTTCCGGCGCGCGGTGGTTCCAACTGGTCTTCGGACCGACCGGGGCGAGCTGCTCGGTGTTCTGCACCACGGAGGTGAGTTCCTGATCGTTGCGCCGGATCAGCCAGTCGAAGCGGCCGGAATATTGCGAGGCGTCGCGCTGGGTGCCGTTGAGCCCGTTGAGCACGACCCTCAAGCCCAGCTTCTCCATCTGGCCCACCACGCCTTCGGCGAGGCTCTTGTCGGTGCCGTAGTCGTTGTTGACCAGCATGACGATCTCGACGTTCTTGCCGCCGGCGGTGCCGGCCGGGAAGTTGACGAAACCGTCGCCGTCCGTGTCCTTGAGGCCGGCCTTGGCGAGTTCGGCCTTGGCGCCCTTGAGGTCGAACGGATAGTAGACGGTCGAGTTGCGGTCATAGAAGCTTGTGCCCGACGAGAAGCCGCCGGGGTAGATGGCGGTGAACGGCCCCTTGACCAGCGAGTCGCCCAGCGCCTTGCGGTCGAGCGCCATGGTGACGGCCTTGCGGAAGTCTTCGTTGCGGTTCAATTCGCGCACCGCCTGGCTGCGTTCGTCGGGATTGCCCCAGCCATTGGCGGAAAAATTCAGGCGCAGATTGTAGCCGATGAGGCGCGGGCCGAAGGCGAGACGCGCCGGCGCGTTCTTCTCGGCGGCCCGTTTCAGCGAGGCGACGAAGTTTTCCGGCTGCTCGAGGTTGGAGAAGTCGCCTGAGCCGGCGACCGCCTGGACGTCGCGGTCGGCCCAGGTGGAGAGCTTGTATTGCAACTCGTTGAGATAGGGCAGCTGGTTGCCCTTCTCGTCGACCTTCCAATAATAAGGGTTGCGGCGCATGACGATGATGTCGTCCGGCCGGTACTCGACCGGCACCCAGGCGCCCATCACCGGCATGTTCATGAACTCCGGCGGGAAGGCGTTCTTGAACTGGTCGTAGGTGTTCTTCGAATATTTCGGATGCTGCGGCTTGAGGATATGCGAGGGGCCGGGGCAGAAGGTGCCGTAGGCCATCGCGTAGAGATACTGCCTCGGGAAGGCCTCCTTGAACGTCCACTCGACAGTGTAGTCATCGATCTTCTTCAGCGTCGTGCCGACGCCGAAGGTTTCCGCCGTGGCGCCGTTAAGCGGCGAGACGTTCGGGTCGACGACCTCGTCGTCCCAGTAGAACATGACGTCGTCGGCGTTGAAGGGAACGCCGTCGGACCATTTGGCGCCTTCGACCAGGTGCATGGTCAGTTTGTGACCGTCGCTTGACCAGTCCCAGCTCCTGGCGAGGTTGGGCAGCGGCTCGGTGTCCTTGGCCTCGACCTGGAACAGCGGCGCCGTCCGCGTCAGGCATTCGGAAAGCGCGATGTCGATGCCGCCCCAGCCTTGTGTCTGGCCGGCGCCGTAGTTCCAGCCTTCCGGCCTGCCACCGATGACGTGACGCATCGTGTCGCCATAGACGCCGATGCCGTCCGGCATGTTGCCCGTCTTGAAGACCAGCGGCTCTTTCGGCAGCCTGTCCTTGACCGGCGGCAGCTTACCGGTCTTGACGTATTTCTCGGTGACCCAGTCCGGCTCGTGATAGTCGGGCAGCGCCTTGAACTCCAGGATGGAGTCGCGCGCCACATAGTGGATCTTGCCCCCGGCCGGAAACGTCGCCGGCACCGGCGGCACGGTCGGTTCGGAAGCGAAAGCGTTGAGCGCCGGAGCGGAGACGCTCAGCGCCAGTCCAGCGGCAATGCCAATGCTGCGTAGGTTCCTCATTGTCTCCTCCCTCGTGTTCAAACGTTTGCTGCTGCTTGTCTTGTCTATGCATCTGCGCAATTCCGGACGGGCCGCACACTTCTCCTGGAATTGCTCCGGGACGGCTGACTGCGATGGACCTGCCTCCTTTGGATCCGTCGCCCCGCCCGGTTTTTCAGCCGGCCTGCTTCAGCGCCGCCTTTTCGGCGCGCAATTCCTCGATCGAGCGCACGTTTCGCCGCGCGGCCCCCGCCCATTCCCGCGTCTTGACCATGGATTTCGACAGCCGCTCCTTTGCCGCGGGAACCGCATGGGCATATTGCGGCAACCATTGCGCCTGGGCGACGACCATTTCGTCGACCATCTGCCAGACCTCCTCAGGCGTCGACACGGCGCCGACCAGCGGGTCATGCAGCACGGCAAGCTTCAGCAAATCGATGTCGCCAGATATCGCGGCATGGACCGACATGCGCTGGACGTTGATCGAGGCCATGCAAGTGGCCGCACAGGCTTCCGGCAGCGTGATGCCGGCGGCCATGTTGATGCCGAAGCGGTCGACGAAACCGGGCGACTCGATGATGGCGTCACGCGGCAGATTGGTGATCACGCCATTGTTCTTGACGTTGAAGTGGCCACGATAGACGCGGTTGGTTTCCAGCGCCTCCAATATGTGGCTGGCGTGCTCGTTGGAGCGCTTCTGCGGATCGATCGGCTTCGACGCCGCTTCGAGGAATTGCGGATATTCGGTCTCGAACCAATTGCGGGTTTCCGTGGAATAGCGGAGGTAGCCGCCCGTCTCGCCATGGATCCAGTCCGACATGTCGATCCAGCGGGTGATCTCGTCGGGGCGCTTGCGGTACCACGGCAGATATTCGGAGAGATGCCCGTTGCTTTCGGTCGAATAGACGCCGAAACGCTTCAGCACATCGATGCGCAGCTTTTCCTGCTTCGAGTAGACCGGATGCGTTTCGAAGGCGGCGACCAGTTCGTCCTTGCCGATCGGCCGGCCGTTCAGCCGCAACTCGATGAACCAGGTCTGGTGGTTGATGCCGGAACAGACATAGTCGAGCTCCTTGGGCGATTTCGCGCCCAGCACCTCGGCGATCTGTTCGGCGCCGTGCTGGACGCCATGGCAGAGGCCGACCGTGTCGACTTTGCCGTATTCGATCGCCGCCCAGGTGTTCATCGCCATCGGGTTGGCGTAGTTGAGGAATTTCGCGTTCGTCTCGGCGACCTCGCGAATGTCCCGACAGAAATCGAGAATCACCGGAATGTTGCGCTGGCCGTAGAGGATGCCGCCGGCACAGATCGTGTCGCCGACGCACTGGTCGATGCCATATTTCAGCGGAATCCGGATGTCGTCGGCATAGGCTTCGAGACCACCGACGCGCACGCAACTGATGATGTAGCGCGCCCCTTCGAGCGCCTTGCGGCGATCGGTCGTCGCCGTCACTTTGGTCGGAAGTTTGTTCGCCTCGACGATCCTGTCGAGGATCGCCTTGATCATCCCGAGATTATGCTCGCTGATGTCGGTCAGCGCGAATTCGATGTCCTTGAATTCCGGCACGCACAGAATGTCGGTGAACAGCTTCTTGGTAAATCCGACGCTGCCGGCGCCGATAATAGCGATTTTGAAGCTCATCACCTTCACCTCGATCCAATCGAATGCTAGGCAAGGAGCAGCAACGGAGGATACGGCCGCGCGCCATGGCGCACGCACCGCGCAAAGCCGGAAATCCGGCTTTTTATCCTCCCGCCCGCTCCTCGACCCGCGGGTCATTCCCGTTCTTGAGGGCTTGATTATGCGCTTATTCGCCGGCGCGACCAGAGAAGGATTATGCTTTCGAGGGTAATTTTGTGCTGCGGGACCTGATCGCCAACGGGAAGTTGATGCGGACGATTTCGCTGCCGCGCGGCCGCCAGCGTCTGCACGCCATGCCGACCAGCACTGGCTATGAGGTGCGCGAGGACGAGACTTACGATTGGGACGGGCGCAAGCGCGGCCAGACGCCTTTCACCGTGCTCCAGCATACGATCAGCGGCAACGGTCAGTTGCGCTACGAGAACCGCAGCTATCGCCTGCAGGCGAACGACACGCTGCTGGTGCTGGTGCCGCACAACCATCGCTATTGGCTCGCAAAGGGCGACCGCTGGGAATATTTCTGGATATCGATGAACGGCGAGGAGGCGCTGCGCGTCCACAAATCCATTCTGAGCATCTCAGGCCCGGTGTTCCGGCTGCAGCCGGCGACCATCGATCATCTCGCCGATTGCAGCCTGCGGCTCATCAAGGGCGCTGGTTCGCCCGGCGTTGCCTCGGCGATCGCCTATGAGGCGGCGATGGCGCTCTACGACGATGTCTTCGGCTCGCACGCCTTCGCCGAGAAGCAGAGCGCCATGCAGCCGGTCATCGACCACATCAACGCCAATCTGGACAAGCCGCTGCCGGTGGCGGAGCTGGTCGAAATCAGCGGCCTCAGCCGCGCCCATTTCTCGCGCTGCTTCGCCGAGAGCGAAGGGCTGCCGCCCGCGGAGTTCGTCCTGCAGCAGCGGCTGCAGCGGGCGGCGAAGCTGCTGACCAAGGCGGACTTCCTGCCGGTCAAGGAGGTCGCGGTGCTGTGCGGTTTCGAGGACGCGAACTACTTCTCCAAGGTTTTTCGCCGCTGCTACGGCATCAACCCGACGCAGTTCCGCACCACCGGCATGTATGCCAGCCGGGGCCATCGTTGACGTACAGGATTTTCGCCGATGATGCCCAGGAGGTCAGCGCCGCTTATGGTCGAGCGCGGTCGAAGCAGTATTGACCGGATCGGCCGCCGCGAAAGCCGCGTCGATCTGTTCGGGCGTGCGCTGCCCGGAGCGTTTCCATGCGACATATTGCATGATGCCGAAGCCCGACCGCCGCGGCACCGTCTTCACCACCGGCATGTGGAAACCGTCGCGGAATTTTTCCCAGCGCGATCCGAGCACGGCGACCATTTCCTCGACGGTCGGCGGCGTCGCCACATCGGCATAGGTGATCGTCACCTTGCCGGCGAGGGCTGCTTCACGCGAAACCGGCACCGGGATCGAGGCGAGGTAGTCGGCCGGCACATCGAGCAGCCCGCCAAAGGCCCATTCCTGGCGCAGCTGGTCGGCGCTCATCGGCGCGACGCTGACGTCGATGTCGTTGGGCGTGCCGGGCACGCGATAGGGGCAGCGGAAACGGCCGCAATTGGCCTGCGCCGAGAATTGCCACAGCGCGTAGCCCTGCCAGTTGCCCATCGGGAAATGCACGTCGATGTCAGGCTTGTAGCGCGCATACCAGAGCGGCAGCCGCGACAGCAGCCGGTACTGGTAACGGTTGTCAGCGATATATTGGGCCGTCTTGCCGTTGGTATAGAGCACCGGGAAGCGGCCGAGGCGGCGGTGCACCTGGCGCACGAATTCCTCGGCGTCTTCCAGCGACATCCACTGCGCGGCATCGATGCCTTCGATGTCGAGGGCAAGCAGCTCATCCGGCGCCGGTTCGGCGAAATCGATGAAGTTATTGGCCTGCTCGACCGGGTTGCCGGGTCTGGCGAGGTGATAGGCGCCCCATTTCAGGCCGAGCGCCTTGGCCACGACCTTGCGCGTCTGGAACAGTTCGCGCGTCACCGCGAAACGCTTCCACTGTGCCTTGCAGAGTTTGACGTCGGCCTCGGCGCCGAAGCAGAAATAAGGCGGCGGCAGCCCGTCGGATGCCTTGTTGATGAAGCCGGCGATGCGCTTGTCGGTGACGAGCTGCTGCCAGTCGATCGAATTGTATTCGTAGGCGTCGATCACCAGCGGACGGTCGGCATTCTTCCACGGCTCGGAGAAATCCGAGGCCTTTGCCGCCGTGCCCAGCGCAATCGCCGCCGCGAGAAGCGCCAGGCGGCGAAGAGGGCGCGCCGGCTTTTTCAATCAGGGTGTCCCCACTGACCAGGGAACGATCCTGAACCGCTATGGTTAAGGAAGTGCTTCGGGGCCGCTTGTGCCCAGAGGCTGTTTTTCGTCTGTTCCAAAACGTCAAAAAAGTATCGGTCGGGTGGACAAGCCGTGGTGGCAGGCGCTTCAATTGCCGCCTAAGCTTTCAATCACGGCGGCCAGTGGGAATACACGGGCCTGCCTGACGAAGCGCAGCAACCGGTCACAAGACCGGACCCGCGCGGGGAGGAAATGAAGATGAATCCGGACCTGGAAGTCGTCCAGATCAGACAAGGAGAGTCGTTCAAGGCCTGGGCCCACGGCTATCCTTTCCGCACCGTGCGCTGGCACTTTCACCCCGAATACGAACTGCATCTGGTCGTCGCCACCACCGGCCGCTATTTCGTCGGCGACTTCATCGGCGAATTCGAGCCGGGCAATCTGGTGCTCACCGGCCCCAACCTGCCGCACAACTGGGTCAGCGACGTGCCGCCGGGCGAGACCGTGCCGCTGCGCGGCCGCGTCATCCAGTTCTCGGAAGAATTCATCGCCGGCGCTTCCGCCGTCTTGCCCGAACTCGCCGCCTGCGCCGGCATCCTCGAAACCAGCCGTCGCGGCGCGCTGTTCTCGGCGGCGACGGCCGAGCTTGCGGCGCCTTTGCTGGCGGAACTGACCGAGGCGCAAGGCGTGCGCCGCCTGTCGCTGTTCATGGCCGTGCTCGACATCTTGAACCGCGCCGCCGATGTCCGCACGCTGGCCAGCGCGGGTTATCTGCCCGACCCGTCCGGCTTCATGTCGGCCGGCATCAACCAGGCGCTCGCCTATATCAACTGCCACCTGACCGAGCCCTTCAGCGAAGGCACACTTGCTGAGATCGCCGGACGCAGCCCGAGCGCCTTCTCGCGCAGCTTCCGCCGGCACACGGGGATGGCGCTGGTGCAGTACGTCAACCGCCTGCGCATCAACCTCGCCTGCCAATTGCTGATGAGCGAGACGCAGATGTCGATCACCGAAATCTGCTACGCCGCCGGCTACAACAACATCTCGAATTTCAACCGTCAGTTCCTGGCGCAGAAAGGCATGTCGCCTTCGCGCTTCAGGGCTTTGTTGGCGGAGAACATCAACGCGGAGATTGCCGCCTAACAGGGAGGAAGCGGGAGGAGCCTAAAAGCAATTCCGTGCGGAATTGCTTCAAAAACGAAGAGACATTCAGGGAAGGAAAGACGCGGGGTGCAGGGCACCCTGTGCTGGGGTTCGTTTGCCCGAAATCCGGCACGTTCAGGAGTGTCTGCGCGGCCTATCGGGATCGATCGATCCTCGGCTGCTGTAGATCTACTCCTTTCAACAGTTCGACATGCAGTCAAGGCCTGACGCGTCGTCCACCGCGCAGGTCCTCGTGAAACCATTTCTCGAAACGGAGACATTCGAATGACCAGAAATGCTTGGAAATCGCCGTTTGCCTTGAAATCGACCGTCGCGGCCGTTTTCGCGGTCTCACTGCTCGGCAGCACGGCGGCATTCGCCGACACGGTGACCGACGCCACGGTTGCCTTCCTGATGCCCGACCAGGCATCGACCCGCTACGAGCAGCACGACTATCCCGGCTTCGTCGCCGAGATGAAGAAGCTCTGCCCGGGCTGCAAGGTGATCTACCAGAACGCCGATGCCGACGCCGCACGCCAGCAGCAGCAGTTCAATTCTGTGATCTCGCAGGGCGCCAAGGCCATCGTGCTCGACCCGGTCGATTCGACCGCCGCCGCCTCGCTGGTCAAGCTCGCGCAGAGCCAGGGCGTCAAGGTCATCGCCTATGATCGGCCCATCCCGACGGCGCCCGCCGATTTCTATGTGTCCTTCAACAACGAAGGCATCGGCAAGGCGATTGCCGATTCACTGGTTGAGCATCTGAAGGCGCTGAAGGTCGACCCGGCCGGCGGCGGCCTGCTGCAGATCAACGGCTCCCCGACCGATGCTGCCGCGGGCCTGATCAAGAAGGGCATCCACGAGGGCCTCGACAACAGCGGCTATCCGATCCTGGCCGAGTTCGACACGCCGGAATGGGCGCCGCCGAAGGCCCAGCAATGGGCCAGCGGCCAAGTCACCCGCTTCGGCGCCAAGATCCTCGGCGTGGTGGCCGCCAACGACGGGACCGGCGGCGGCGCGATCGCGGCCTTCAAGGCGGCCGGCGTCGATCCGGTTCCGCCGGTGACCGGCAACGACGCCACCATCGCGGCCCTGCAGCTGATCATCGCCGGCGACCAGTACAACACCATCTCCAAGCCGAGCGAGATCGTCGCGGCCGCCGCGGCCAACGTCGCCGTCAAGCTTTTGTCGGGCGAGACGCCGAAGGCCGAGATGACGCTGTACGACACGCCCTCGCAGCTCTTCACGCCGGCGGTGGTGACGCAGGAGAACCTCAAGGCCGAGATCATCGACAAGAAGATCAACACGGCGGCGGAACTCTGCGTCGACCGCTATGCCGAGGGCTGCAAGAAGCTCGGCATCAACTGATCATGTTCCATGACATCCGGCCGCCCGTCGGGCGGCCGGATGTCCAAGGACCTGATCGCCACGAAAGGCCAATGCATGAGTGAGAGTCCCGAAGGGTCGGCTTCCGTCGGCGAGCTGGTGCTCAGCCTGCGTGGCATATCGAAGCATTTCGGCGCCGTCTCGGCGCTGACCGATATCGATTTCGACGTTCATGCCGGCGAGGTCGTCGCGCTGGTCGGCGACAACGGCGCCGGCAAGTCGACGCTGGTCAAGGTCCTCGCCGGCGTGCACCAGCCGAGCTCGGGAACGATCAATTTCCGTGGCGGCGCGGTCACGCTGCCCGATCCAAGAGCGGCGCTGACGCTCGGCATCGCCACGGTGTTCCAGGATCTCGCGCTCTGCGAGAACCTCGATGTTGTCGCCAACATTTTCCTGGGCAACGAACTCAGCCCGCTTCGGCTGGACGAGGTGGCGATGGAGATGCGGGCCTGGACGCTGCTCAACGAGCTGTCGGCGCGCATTCCGAGCGTGCGCGAGGCGGTCGCCTCGTTGTCCGGCGGCCAGCGCCAGACGGTCGCCATCGCGCGCTCGCTGCTGCTCGAGCCGAAACTCATCCTGCTCGATGAGCCGACCGCCGCACTCGGCGTCGCCCAGACGGCGGAGGTGCTCAACCTCATCGACCGCGTCCGCTCGCGTGGCCTCGGCGTCGTGATGATCAGCCACAACATGGAAGATGTCCGCGCCGTCGCCGACCGCATCGTGGTGCTGCGGCTGGGGCGCAACAACGGCGTCTTCGAGCCCGACGCCTCGAACCAGGATCTGGTGAGCGCCATCACCGGCGCGTCCAACAACGCTGTGTCGCGTCGCGCCGAGCGCCTGCGGGCGGAGCGCGACCAGTCCGACGGCGGCCAAGCGAAGGAGCAGCGCCAATGACGGACGTCAAGCAAGGCACCTCCGCCCCGCTGGCGCTCGACCGCGCGGATGCGCGGGTGAAGCATCAGGAAGGCGTCGGCGGCGCGCTCCGCGCCTTCCTCGACCGCGTGCGCAGCGGCGATCTCGGCTCGCTGCCGGTCGTCGTCGGCCTCGTGGTCATCTGGACCGTCTTCACCAGCCTCAACCCGGTGTTCGTTTCCAGCAGCAACCTGGTCAATCTCCTGTTCGACTGCTCGACGGTCGGCGTCATCTCGCTCGGCATCGTTTGCGTGTTGATGGTTGGCGAGATCGACCTTTCCGTCGGCTCGATCAGCGGCTTCGCGTCGGCGATGGTCGGCACGCTCTGGGTCAACCAGGGGTGGCCGGTCGCGCTCGCCATCGTCGCTGCACTGGCCTTCGGCGCCCTGATCGGCTCGCTCTATGCCTTGCTGTTCAACCGGCTCGGCATGCCGAGCTTCGTTTCCACGCTCGCCGGCCTGCTCGCCGTGCTGGGCATGCAGCTCTACATCCTCGGCTCCACCGGCTCGATCAACTTGCCCTATGGCTCCGCCTTGGTGGATTTCGGCCAGCTGATGGTGATGCCGAAATGGGTCTCCCACACCTTGGCGGCGATCCCGGGCCTGGCGATGCTGGTCAGCGGGCTTCGCACCTTCGCGCGTCGCCGCGCGGCCAACCTGTCGACGCGGTCCGTGGTCGGGCTCGTCGCGCGCGTGGCCGCCATAACCGTCGGCCTCGAGCTGATCGTCGCCTACCTCAACCAGTCGCGTGGCATTCCATGGATGTTCGGCCTCTTCGTCGGCCTCGTCGTGGCGATGAACTATGCGCTCACCCGGACCAAATGGGGGCGTTCGATGACCGCCGTCGGCGGCAACCGGGAGGCGGCGCGGCGTGCCGGCATCAAGGTGCGCGCCATCTACCTCAGCGCCTTCGCGCTGTGCTCGCTCTTCGCCGCGCTCGGCGGCGTGCTTGCGGCCGCGCGGCTCGCTTCCGCCAGCCAGCAGGCCGGCACCGGCGACGTGAACCTGAATGCCATTGCTGCCGCGGTCATCGGAGGCACCAGCCTGTTCGGCGGTCGCGGCAGCGCCTATTCCGCGCTGCTCGGCATCATCGTCATCCAGTCGATCGCCAGCGGCCTGACGCTGCTCGATCTGTCTTCGTCGCTTCGTTACATGATCACCGGTGCCGTGCTGGCAATCGCCGTGATCGTTGACTCCCTCGCGCGCCGCTCCCGTGCCTCGCACGGCCGCGCCTGAACAGTTCAAACGAGAAGGGTACACATGGCTCACAATCTTTCGGGAAAAGTCGCCGCGGTCACAGGCGCGGCATCGGGTATCGGCCTCGAATGCGCCAGGGCGATGCTGGCCGCCGGCGCCCGCGTCGTGCTGGTCGACCGCGCGGAGGACAGGCTGAAGGAGATCGTCGCCGAACTCGGCGACGACGCGATCCCGCTGGTGGTCGACCTCACCAGCCCCGCCAGCGTGGCCACGATGATGCCTGGGATCCTCGAAAAGGCCGGCCAGCTCGACATCTTTCACGCCAATGCCGGCTCCTATGTCGGTGGCGAGATCCTCAACGGCGACCCGGATGCCTGGGACCGCATGCTTAACCTCAACATCAATTCGGTCTTCCGCTCGGTGCATGCGGTGCTGCCGCACATGGTCGAGCGCAAGACCGGCGACATCATCGTCACCAGTTCCATCGCCGGGCTGGTCCCCGTTGTCTGGGAGCCGGTCTACACGGCCTCGAAACACGCTATACAGGCGTTCGTCCATACGCTGCGCCGGCAGGTGGCCAAGCACGGCCTGCGTGTCGGCGCCGTTGCGCCGGGGCCGGTGGTGACGGCGCTGATCAGCGATTGGCCGAAGCAGAAGCTCGAGGACGAGCTGGCGGCCGGTGGGCTGATGCAGCCCACCGAGGTCGCGGACGCTGTCCTGTTCATGCTGACGCGGCCGAGAAACATCACAATTCGCGACCTGGTCATCCTGCCGCAAAGCAACGATCTGTAGGCAGTAGGGATTAGGCAGTAGGGAATAGGCTAGGGGCGCTTGCGTCCAGCCATCCAACACTGAACCATCTCCTACTGCCTACTGCCTACTGCCTACTGCCTACTGCCTACTGCCTACTTCTGAGGTCTCCCCATGCCTTCCCACTTCCTCGGCATCGATGTCGGCACCGGCAGCGCGCGCGCCGGCGTTTTTGACGAACGCGGCGAGCTCCTGGCCTCCGCCAGGCGCGACATCGCTCTCTTCGTGGAGTCCGGCGAGATCGCCGAGCAATCGGGCCGCGACATCTGGCAGGCGGTATGCGCAAGCGTGCGCGAGGCGGTCGGGAAGTCGGGCGTCGACCCCCGGGAAATCGGCGGCATCGGCTTTGATGCGACCTGTTCCCTGGTGGTGGTCGGCAATGATGGCGAGCCCCTGCCGGTGGGCCGTTCGGGAGACAGCGACAGAAACATCATCGTCTGGATGGACCATCGCGCCCTCGACCAGACCAGGCGCATCAATGCCGGCGGGCATCCGGTCCTCGACTATGTCGGCGGCGTCATTTCGCCGGAGATGGAGACGCCGAAGCTGCTGTGGCTGAAGGAGAACCTCCCGGGGACCTTCGCTGGGGCGAGGCATTTCTTCGATCTCGCCGATTACCTGACCTGGCGCGCTACGGGCAGCCTTGCCCGTTCGGTCTGCACGCTCGCCTGCAAGTGGACCTATCTCAGCCATGAGCGGCGCTGGGACGACAGCTATTTCCATTCCGTGGGGCTTGGCGAACTTGCCGACGAAAATTTTGTCCGCATAGGCACCGAAGTGGTCGATCCCGGCACGGCAGTGGGTGTCGGTCTGACGCAGGCGGCCGCAGCTGAATTGGGACTGGTTGCAGGCACGGTCGTGGCCGCCGGGTTGATCGACGCCCACGCCGGCGGCGTCGGCACCGTCGGTGCCGCGGGCGATGCCGGCACCATCTCGTCGCGCATGGCCTATGTGCTCGGCACCTCGGCCTGCACCATGGCAAGCAGCGAAGGTCCGGCCTTCGTGCCGGGAGTATGGGGACCCTACTATTCCGCCATGGTGCCGGGGCTGTGGCTGAGCGAGGGTGGTCAGTCGGCGGCTGGCGCGGCCATCGATCTCCTGGTGCGTTTCCATCCGGCCCAGGTCGAGGCTTCCGCGCGCGCCGAGGCGGAAGGCAAATCGCTGGTCGACTGGCTGGCCGCGGCAGCCATGGCAGGCTCACCCGACCTGTCGGCGGCCGCCACACTGGCGGGAAGCATCCACGTCGTGCCCGAGTTTCTCGGCAATCGCTCGCCGCTGGCGGATCCGGATGCGCGCGGCCTGATCGCCGGGCTAAGCACCGACCGTTCCGTCGAAAGTCTGATCGGCCTCTACGTGGCCGGGCTTTGCGGTCTCGGCTATGGCGTGCGTCAGATCGTGGCGGCGATGGCGTCATCCGGTCACGCCGTCGACACCATCGTCATCAGCGGTGGCGCCGGGCAGTCGCCGCTGGTGCGGCAACTGCTTGCCGACGCCACCGGCTTGCCGGTCGCCGCCTCGCAATCGCCGGAACCGGTGCTGTTGGGCGCCGCGATGCTCGGAGCGGTCGCGGCCGGCCATTACCCCGACCTTTCGACCGCCATGCCTTCCATGTCCCGGCTGGGCGAGGCTTTCAGGCCGGCGACCGAAGTCATGCGGACGTGGCACGACCGGCGTTACGAAGCCTTTTTGGCGCTGCAGACGGTGGGCCGCAGCATCCGCTGAGGGATCGATAAGCCTCAGCGCCGGAAGAGAGACGGGAGCCGAAACGCTCACTAGGTCGTCATTCTATGGCGGAGCAAGGAGCGAAGCGACGCGCGCAGACCATAGAATCCATTCCGTGACATTGGGACGCTTCCACGATCCAGAATTCTGCTCCGCTGGGCCCTTCGCGCGAGATCACGGAATGGATCCTCGGGTCTACGCGTCCGCTGCGCTCCCGCTCCGCCCGTGGATGACGAAGTTCGGACGCTCCGGCTAGTCTCCAAAGTTGGAGCCTTCGTGATGGGTCGAAACGCTCGCCAGGTCATCATTCTATGGCGGAGCAAGGAGCCAAGCGACGCGCGCAGACCCTAGAATCCATTCCGTGACATTGAGACGCTTCCGCGATCCAGAATTCTGCTCCGCCGAGCCCTTCGCGCGAGGTCACGGAATGGATCCTCGGGTCCACGCGTCCGCTGCGCCCCCGCTCCGCCCGTGGATGACGAAGCTCGGGCGCTGCGGCTAGTCTCCAAAGTTGGAGCCTTCGTGATCGGTCGAAACGCTCGCCAGGTCGTCATTCTATGGCGGAGCAAGGAGCGAAGCGACGCGCGCAGACCATAGAATCCATTCCGTGACGTTGAGGCGCTTCCACGGTCCAGAATTCTGCTCCGCCGAGCCCTTCGCGCGAGGTCACGGAATGGATCCTCGGGTCTACGCGTCCGCTGCGCTCCCGCTCCGCCCGTGGATGACGAAGTCTACGCAAAATCCGCGTGACAAAAGTTGACGTTTACGTAAAAAGAAGGTGCGAAATCGACGGATGGTTTCGCTTCGGCCATGCACTACGATTGGCTGGAACGGAGGAGGAGGAGCAGACATGTATCGCGCACCGGTCGAGGACATCGCCTTCACGCTGAAGCAGGTGGCCGGGCTGAAGCCGGCGCTGGATGCCGGCATCTTCGGCGATCTCGGCGAGGACCTTGTCGACGCGATCCTGGCCGAAGCGGGGCGTTTCGCCAGCGAGGAGGTCGCTCCGCTCTACAAGATCGGCGACGAGCATGGCGCGGTGCTGAAGGATGCGGCCGTCACCACGCCGCCCGGCTGGAAGGAGCTTTACCGGCGCTGGATCGAAGGCGGCTGGAACGCGCTGTCGGGGCCGGAAGAGTTCGGCGGCCAGGGCCTGCCGACCATGCTTGGCGTCGCAGCACTCGAAATGTGGAACTCCGCCGCCATGGCTTTCGGCATCGGCCCGACGCTGACCATGGGCGCTGTCGAGGCGCTCGACAAGCATGCCTCCGAAGCGCTCAAGGCCAAATATCTCGCAAAGCTCGTCTCCGGCGAGTGGATGGGCACGATGAACCTGACCGAGCCGCAGGCAGGCTCCGACCTCGCGGCCTTGCGCTGCCGCGCCGAGCCCGTAGGCGACGGAACCTACCGCATCTTCGGACAGAAGATTTTCATCACCTATGGCGAGCACGATTTTACCGACAACATCGTGCATCTGGTGCTGGCGCGGCTGCCCGACGCGCCGGCCGGCACGCGCGGCATCTCGCTGTTCCTGGTGCCGAAGTTTTTCGTCAATGACGACGGTTCGCTCGGCGCCCGCAACGACGTCTTCTGTTCGGGCCTCGAGCACAAGCTCGGCATTCATGCCTCGCCGACCTGCACCATGATCTATGGCGACGGTTTTCAAGGCGCTGCGCCGGGCGCCATCGGCTGGCTGATCGGCGAGGAGAACAAGGGTCTGGCCTGCATGTTCACCATGATGAACAACGCCCGCCTTGCAGTCGGCATGCAGGGCGTGGCCGTCGCAGAAACCGCGACACAGAAGGCGATCGCCTATGCCAATGAGCGCCGCCAGGGCAAGGCCTCGGACTATTCAGGCTCGGGCATGGCGCCGATCGTCCATCACCCCGATGTGCAACGCAATCTTCTGACCATGCGGGCGCTGACCCAGATCGCCCGTGCCATCGCCTATTCCTGCGCGCATGCCCTTGACCGCGCGCGTGTCGGCGAGGGCGAGGCCGCCGCCAACTGGCGCGACCGCGCCAACCTGCTGACGCCACTGGCGAAAGCCTTTTCGACCGATGTCGGCGTCGAAGTCGCATCGCTTGGCGTCCAGGTGCATGGCGGCATGGGCTTCATCGAGGAGACCGGTGCGGCCGCCCTTTATCGCGACGCGCGCATCGCCCCGATTTATGAAGGCACCAACGGCATCCAGGCGATCGACCTCGTCACGCGCAAATTGCCGCTTGGCGGCGGCGAGCATGTGCATCGCTATATCGGTGAACTGAAAGCCGTCGCCGACGCGGTGCGCACCTCCAACATCGAAGGCTTCGGCCGCACCGCCGACAATCTCGACCGTGCGCTCGCCGATCTCGACGAAGCGACGCGCTTCCTGCAGAAGCTGCTTGCCGACGGCAAGGCCGATGCCGCGATGGCGGGCGCCACGCCCTATCTGCGCCTGATTTCGCTTGCCGCCGGCGGCGCCTATCTGGCGCAGGGCGGGCTGGCCGACCGAGGCCGCATCCCGCTTTGCCGTTTCTTTGCCGAAAACCTGCTCGGCGAGACGCGCGCCTTGAAGGACCGCGTCATCGACGGCGCCGAAAGCCTTGCCGCCGCCGGCAAGGCGCTGATCTCCGCTTAAGCACCCCGACGTTCAAAGGACCGACCGTGACAGACCATATCCTCATCGAACGCCAGGACGCCGTGCAGATCATCCGCATGAACCGTCCGGACAAGAAGAACGCGCTGACACGCGCCATGTACGCAAAAATGTCGGCGGCCCTTGCCGAAGGCGATGCCGATCCGGCGGTCCGCGTACATGTCTTCCTCGGCGTGCCCGGCGCCTTTTCCGCAGGCAACGACCTCGCCGATTTCCTGGCCATCGCCACCGGCGGCGAGGGCGGCAACGAGGTCTGGGATTTCCTGATGGCGCTGGCCAAGGCTGAAAAGCCGATGGTGTCCGGCGTCGACGGCATCGCCGTCGGCATCGGCACCACGCTCAATTTGCATTGCGACCTGACCTTCGCCACGCCGCGCACAATCTTCCGCACGCCCTTCGTCGATCTCGGCCTCGTGCCGGAAGCCGGCTCCAGCCTGATCGCGCCGCAGATTCTCGGCCGGCAGGGCGCCTTCGCGCTGCTCGGCCTCGGCGAGGGTTTTTCGGCCGAGCGCGCCAAGGCCGCCGGACTGATCTATGAAGTCGTCGCGGAAGACTCCCTCGAAGGCGCAGTGCTGGCCGCGGCCAGCGAGATTGCCGCCAAGCCGCCTCAGGCGCTGAAAATTGCGCGCGACCTGATGCGCGAGCCGCGCCAAGCGCTCATTGCCCGCATCGAGGTGGAAAGCGAGCATTTCCGCCAGCGCCTGACATCCGACGAGGCACGCGCCGCGCTGACGGCCTTCATGACTAGGAAGAAGTAGCTCGTCCAGGGTGCCTTAGGATCTGGCCGCCCGCTCACCGGTGCTCGGTCGCGATGCGGATGCCGAGGCCGATCAGCACCATTCCGGTCACGCCCTCGATGGCGCGGCGGATCGATGGGCGGCGCAGGAAATCCCCTGCCTTGGCGACCACGGTCGCATAGAGCGCGAGCCAGGTGAAGGTCATGACGGCGAAGACCGCGCCGAGGCCGAGCAGCGCCGAAAAACTTTCTCCGCCGGGCGGCACGAACTGCGGTAGTAGGCTCGCGAAGAACACCGCCATCTTCGGATTGCCAAGATCGCTGATCAGCCCTTGGCGATAGGCGCTTGCCGCCGTCAGCCGCCGCGCCGGCCTGGCGGCGGTCGCCGTGTCCTGCCGATGGAGCGGCCGCAGCGCTTCCTGCAGCGCCTTGAAGCCGAGATAAGCGAGATAGGCGGCGCCCGCATATTTGACGGCAAAAAACAGCGGCTCCGATGCGACGAGCAGCGCGACGATGCCGGCGCTGGTGGCCAGCGCCCAGATCGTCTGGCCGCTGGAGATGCCAAGCGCGGTGAACACACCCGCCATGCGCCCGCCAAGCAGCGTGTTGCGAATGGTGATGGCGGTATCTGGTCCAGGCGTGGCAAGCACGATGAACGAGACACCAAGAAAGGCCAGGAACAGGCTCATGCATCTCTCCTTTTTGCAGCCAAGGCGGATTCGATCACGCGCGCCATCCCCACAATGTCAGGGATAGAGTCGCGTCTTGTCCCAGCCGCCAGCGGCGTTGCGTGAAAAGACGAGGCGGTCATGCAAACGGAACGGCCGGTCGTGCCAGAACTCGATCGTCTGCGGCAGGATGCGGAAGCCCGACCAGTGCTTCGGCCGCGGGATATCGCCGATGGCGTAGCGCGCCGTATATTCAGCCACCGCCTTTTCCAGCGCGAAGCGGCTCTCCAGAGGCCGCGACTGTTTCGAGGCCCAGGCGCCGATGCGGCTGCCGCGCGGCCGCGTCGCGTAATAGGCGTCGGCCTCGGCGTCGCTGACGACCTCCACCGGTCCGCGCACGCGCACCTGGCGGCGCAGCGATTTCCAGTGGAAGCACATGGCTGCCTTCATGCTGCCAAGAATCTCGCGGCCCTTGGCGCTCTCGAAATTCGTGTAGAAGACAAACCCCTTTTCGTCGAACCCCTTGAGCAGCACCATCCGCACATCCGGCATGCCGTCCGCGTCGACGGTCGCCAGAGCGACGCCGTTGGCGTCATTGATCTCGCTTTTGGCGGCGTCGTCCAGCCATGCGGCAAAGAGCCTGAACGGCTCCGCGGCCTCGGTGAAGTCACTGCTTGTTAACTCAGTTTCGTTCATAGTTTTCCGAATTTTTACCGTTGCAGGGGGAGTTCGCCGATTGTTGCGTATCGCGCAAGCTTTTGACAGCAGGCAACGGAGCGTTATCGCTTCGGCCAGCGTCAAAGCTGCGCTCATGACGCTGGCGCTGCCGCTTGCCGCCTGCGGCGCTGGAGGCTTCAGCCTTGAAAAGGCGGACGTCGACCGCTCGATCATCACCTCCAGCGCGCCGTCCGTGCCCGCCGCCCCGGCGGCCGACAAGGATTCCGACCAGACCACCATCGGCAACGCCGTCTCTTCCGCCGACATCAAGGAGCTTGGCGGCCAGGCGGTGCCATGGGCCAATTCCGGCACCGGCTCGCGCGGCGCGATCACCGAACTGGTGGAACTGAAGGACGGTGGCCTGACCTGCCGCCGCTTCACCGCCACCCGCGAGAGCTTCGATGGCGTTGCGCTCTACAAGGGTGAACTGTGCCTGGCCGAAGCCGGCGGCTGGCGTATGCAGGAATTCAAGCCGTTCTGATTTTCGAGGCGCTCTGACTTTCGGGCGTTAATCCCCCTTGCGCCACTGGAATTTCTTCCTATGCGAGCGCATATAGGAGGCAACCGTGGACTCAATCTCTCTTGCAGGCAGGAAGCATGCGCGACCCCTATGAGGTGCTGGGCGTTGCCAAGAACGCATCGGCCAAGGACATAAAATCGGCCTACCGCAAGCTGGCCAAGAAGCATCATCCGGACCAGAATCCGAATGATCCCAAGGCGAAGGACCGTTTTGCCGCAGCCAACCAGGCTTACGAGATCGTCGGCGACGAGAAGACGCGCGCCGCTTACGATCGCGGCGAGATCGACGCCGACGGCAAGCCGAAATTCCAGGGTTTCGAGGGTGCTGCCGGCGGCGACCCGTTCGCCGGGTTCCGCCGCCAGCAGGGCCCGGGCGGCGCGCATTTCGAATTCCGCAGCGGCCGGCCCGGCGGCGATCCGTTCGACGGCAACAGCGACATCTTCAGCCAGATTTTCGGCGATGCCTTTTCCGGCGCCCGCGGCGGCGGCCGGGGTGGCGATCGCCGCCAGCCTGCCCAGGCGGCCGACTTGAACGTCACGCTGGATATCAGCGTCGAGGAAGCCGCGACCGCCGAGAAGGTGACGGCGATGTTCCCCGACGGCCGCAAGGTCGCGGTCAAGCTGCCGGCCTATGTCGAGGACGGCCAGACGATCCGTCTGAAGGGCCAGGGCGAGCAGGGTCCGGGCCAGCCGGGCGATGCGCTGGTCAAGATCCACATCCGCCGTCATTCGCGCTACCGGATCGAGGGGCGCGACCTGCATGTCGATCTGCCCGTCGATCTGATCGACGCCGTGCTCGGTGCCAAGGTGGCGGTCGAGACGCCGACCGGCAAGCTTGCGGTCAACGTGCCCGCATGGTCGAGCTCCGACAAGGTGCTGCGCCTCAAGGGCAGGGGCCTGCCGGAAAAAGTCGGCGGCCATGGCGATCTCTACGCCCATGTGCGGCTGATGCTGCCGGAAGGCGGCGACGCCGAGCTTGCGGCCCTGATGCGCCGCCAAAAAGGCTGACCGAGGGAATTTTGTTCCTGTTACAGTGTCTTTTGAGCGCTTGAAGGGGCTCTGTGCCTGTGCGATAGGGCTCTCCACAAAGCAGATATTCTTGCGGAGAGCTTGCACATGGCAGCTGGACAGGGCCTGATGGCCGGTAAGCGGGGCCTGATCCTCGGCGTCGCCAACAATCGGTCGATCGCTTACGGCATCGCCAAGGCTTGCGCCGATCACGGCGCTGAAATCGCGCTGACCTATCAGGGCGAGGCCTTCAAGAAGCGCGTCGAGCCGCTGGCGGCCGAACTCAACGCGCATGTCGCGGGCCATTGCGACGTCACCGATCCGGAAAGCCTCGACGCCGTCTTTGCCGACATCGCCAGCCATTGGGGCAAGCTCGACTTCCTCGTCCATGCCATCGCCTTCTCCGACAAGGACGAGCTCACCGGCCGCTATGTCGAGACGACGCGCGACAATTTCCTGCGCACCATGGACATTTCGGTATTTTCCTTCACCACCATCGCCAAGCGCGCCGAGCCGCTGATGACGGACGGCGGTTCGCTTTTGACGCTGACCTATTACGGCGCCGAAAAGGTGATGCCGCATTACAACGTCATGGGTGTCGCCAAGGCGGCGCTCGAAGCAAGCGTGCGTTATCTCGCCGTCGACCTCGGCGCCAAGAAGATCCGCGTCAACGCCATCTCGGCCGGCCCGATCAAGACGCTTGCCGCCTCCGGCATCGGCGACTTCCGCTACATTCTGAAGTGGAACGAATACAATTCGCCGCTGAAGCAGACGGTCACCCAGGAAGAGGTCGGCGATTCCGGCGTCTATTTCCTGTCGGACCTGTCGCGCGGCGTCACCGGCGAGGTCCATCACGTCGATTCCGGCTACCATGTCGTCGGCATGAAGGCGGTCGACGCGCCGGATATCTCGACCGTCAAGGACTGATCGTCTCCTTCGCCTATCCTTCGTCCCAGGCCCTGGCCCGACCTCGGAAGACCTGATGTATCCGCTCGCCTACATCGCGCGCCACGGCCAGACCGAGTGGAATGCCGAGCGCCGCCTGCAAGGCCAGGCCGATACCGATATCAACGAACTTGGCCGCGAGCAGGCGACGCAAAACGGTCGACGGTTGGCGCAACTCATCGGAAATGCAGCGGATTTCGATTTTGTCGCCAGCCCGATGCGGCGCACTCGCGAGACGATGGAGCTGATGCGCGCGGCGATGGGGCTCGACGCGCTCGCCTATCGCACCGATCCGCGCCTGGTGGAGCTAAGCTTCGGCGACTGGCAGGGTTTCACTTTTGCCGAACTCGAAAAGCGTGTCCCGGGCTCGACCAAAAGTCGCCGCGCCGCCAAGTGGGATTTCCAGCCGCCGGGCGAGGGCGCGGAAAGCTACGAGATGCTGCTGGAACGGGTGCAGCCGTGGTTCGATGCACTCGACCGGCCCACGGTCTGCGTCACCCATGGCGGCGTCATCCGCTGCTTCTTCCGCTTCGTTGCCGGCCTCTCCAAGCAGGAAGCCGCCGGCCTCGAGATCCCGCAGGATCGCCTGCTGCGGCTGAAAGGCCGCAGCCTGGAGTGGTTGTGAGGCAGATGCCTCAGCGTCGTCATCCTAGGATCCCGTGACCTAGGTCGAATGGCATGGCGGTGCAGAACCGAGGTCGTTCTGCACCGCTGCAAAGCTTCGACGGAACGGCATGGATTCTAGGGTCTGCGCGCGTCGCTCCGCTCCTTGCTTCGCCCTAGAATGACGAGGCTTTCGGCGTTCCGGCCAATAAGGTTCTGTATGGCGCAGTGCGGCCAAGGCCTCGCGGGCGCAGACTAATTCTGGTCGCTGTCGGGCAACTGCATATCGGTCACGACATTCTCGCCATTGGTCACGTCAAAGGCGATGACGATGTCCATGCCCGGCTTCAGCGAGTCGACATCGGTCTCGGCGTTGAGCTTGTAGGCCTTGCCGTCGTCAAGCGTCAGCGTCAGCGTGTCCTTGTCGACCTTCTTGATCAGGCCTTCGGTCTGGCCGGCGAACGCGGCGGCGGTGGAAATCAGCAGCATGGCGCAGGCGGCACCAATCAGGGTACGCATCGTCGTCCTCTTTTAGGTCATTGCGCCGGCTGGTAGCGGCGGATCCTCAACGGCGGATGGAAGAGAGCAGAAATCAACCGAATGTGTCAAAACTAAATCCGCCAGATCACAGTTTGATGCACCCGTTTGACCACTGTTGAAAACGCCAATAGAAGGCTGCGTGCGGCGCCGCGCGTCCTTTTGGACGTGCAAAGGACGCTGTGGCACTTTAGACTTCCGGCTCCGCCGCCGGGCAGGGCGTTTTTTATGTCTCACAACACATTCGGCCATCTCTTCCGCGTCACCACCTGGGGTGAAAGCCATGGCGCAGCACTCGGCTGCGTTGTGGATGGCTGCCCGCCCGGCATCCGCTTCAGGCGCGGGGACATCCAGGCCGAGCTCGACCGGCGCCGTCCTGGACAGTCGCGTTTCGTCACCCAGCGCCGCGAGCCGGACGAGGTCAGGATCCTGTCCGGCTTCATCCTCGACGAGGACGGCGAGACGATGATCACCACCGGCACGCCGGTGTCGATGCTGATCGAGAATGTCGACCAGCGCTCCAAGGACTATGGCGAGATCGCCCGCCAGTATCGGCCGGGCCATGCCGACTACACCTACGACGTCAAATACGGCCTGCGCGACCATCGCGGCGGCGGCCGCTCGTCGGCGCGCGAGACGGCGGCTAGAGTCGCCGCCGGCGCGCTGGCCCGCAAGGTGGTGCCGAGCATGACGGTGCGCGGCGCGCTGGTCTCGATGGGCGAGAAATCGATCGATCGCGCCAACTGGAACTGGAATTTCGTCGGTGATGCCGAAAACCCCTTCTTCACGCCCGATCCGGCCTCGGTGCCGGTGTTCGCCGCCTATCTCGACGGCATCCGCAAGGCGGGCTCCTCTGTCGGCGCGGTGATCGAGATCGTCGCCGACGGCGTGCCGCCGGGGCTTGGAGCGCCGATCTACGCCAAGCTCGACCAGGACATCGCTTCCGGCCTGATGTCGATCAATGCCGTCAAGGGCGTCGAGATCGGCAACGGCTTCGAGGCCGCCCGTATCACCGGCGAGCAGAACGCCGACGAGATGCGCATGGGCAACGACGGCAAGCCGGTGTTCTTGTCCAACAATGCCGGCGGCATCCTGGGCGGTATCTCGACTGGGCAGGCAATCGTCGCCCGTTTCGCCGTCAAGCCGACCTCGTCGATCCTGACGCCTCGCCAATCGATCGACAAGGACGGCAAGGATGTCGAGGTGATGACCAAGGGCCGCCACGACCCTTGCGTCGGCATCCGCGCCGTGCCGATCGGCGAAGCCATGGTTGCCTGCGCGATCGCCGATCATTATCTGCGGCATCGAGGACAGACAGGAAAGGCAGTAGGCAGTAGGGAATAGGCAGTAGGTCAGCATGCCAACTCGACACAGCCTTTTTCCTTCCCTACTGCCTACTGCCTAATTCCTACTGCCTGCGAGCGAAGCGAGCGTTCCATGCCTTACGACCAGAAGAAGATCGTCGAAGCGATCCGCGCCTTCGAGCGCGGCGAGATCGTCGTCGTCATGGACGATGACGGGCGCGAGAACGAGGGCGACCTGATCGTCGCCGCCGTGCACTGCACGCCGGAGAAGATGGCCTTCATCGTCCGCAACACCTCCGGCATCGTCTGCACGCCGATGCTGCGCGAAGACGCCAGGCGGCTGAATCTCGCGCCGATGGTGGCGGACAATGACTCCGCCCACACCACTGCCTTCACCGTTAGCGTCGATTTCAAGCACGGCACCACGACCGGCATTTCCGCTGACGACCGCACACTCACCGTCCGCAACCTCGCCAACGGCAATGTCGGCGCCTCCGACTTCGTCCGTCCCGGCCATATCTTCCCGCTGATCGCACGCGAAGGCGGCGTGCTGATGCGCTCCGGCCATACCGAGGCTGCCGTCGACCTCTGCAAGCTCGCCGGCCTGCCGCCGATCGGCGTCATTTCCGAACTGGTCAATGATGACGGCACCGTCAAGCGTGGCCCGCAGGTGGCGGCCTTTGCCGAGGAGCATGGCCTCAAGCAGGTCTCCGTCGCCGATCTCATCGCCTACCGGCAGCGCAAGGAGACGCTGGTCGAGCGCGTCGCCTGCTCCGACATCGAGACGCTTGGTGGAAAGGCACAGGTCTTCACCTACACGTTGCCCTGGGATTCCATGCACCACGTAGCGATTGTCTTCGGCGATATCCGCGACGGCGAGGAGGTGCCGGTGCGCCTGCATTCGGAAGATGTCGTCACCGACGTCTTCGGCACCAGCCATCGCCTCGACGGCATCATGAAGGCGATGGGCGAGCGCAGGCGCGGCGTCATCGTCTATCTGCGCGAAGGCTCGGTCGGCGTTGCCCATCAGGAGCGCAAGCGGCCGCAGAGCGGCGAGCGCGAGGACCATGAGGAAGCCCGCCGCCGCGAGAACGAGTGGCGCGAGATTGGGCTCGGCGCCCAGATTCTCAAGGATCTCGGCATTTCCTCGATCAACCTGATCGCCTCGCGCGAGCGCCATTACGTCGGCCTCGAGGGCTTTGGCATCCACATCGCCAGGACGGAAATTCTGTAGCTGGCTAACGCCTCCGCGACGTCATCATCCACGGGCGGAGCAAGGAGCGAAGCGACGCGCAACGACCCGAGGATGACGATGTCGCGAAGCTAAGTCCCAACGTCTCCGATGAACATCGGACAGCTGGAACGCTTCTTCCCGTCACTCCGCAGGCATCACCGCTTTGCCCCTGTCCACATCGCAGTCGCCCGTCGCCAACCGGCATTGGCCGGCAAGCACGGTAGCCAAAGCGATCGCGCCTGCCGCCACCGAGACCCAAAACCCGTTCTGCGGGCCGAAATTGTCGACCATCCAGCCGGCGGCGAAGGAGCCCAGCGCCATGCCGATGCCGATGCCGGTCGTCACCCAGGTCACGCCTTCGGTCAGCGTTGCCGGCGGCACGTGGCGCTCGATCAGGCCGAAGGCGGTGATGAAGGTGGGCGAGATCGCGACGCCGCTGACGAAGACCGCGAGCGCCAGCGTCGGCACGGTGTCGGCGAAAAGCAGCGGCAGCGTGGTGAGCGCGATCACGGTGACCGCGACCGCCAGTTGCCGTTGCAGCGGCGCTTTCAGGCTCAGCGCGCCGACGATGATGCCGAGCACGAAGGATCCCAGCGCATAGACGCCGATCACCAGGCTTGCCGCTTGCGGTTGGCCGAGCTCCTTGGTGATGGCAACGGTGGTGACTTCCGTGGTGGCGAAGGTCGCGCCGACGAAAATCAGCGCGAAGGTGATGATCTGCACCGGAGGCAAACGGATCGCCGAGCCGGCCGCGCCATGCTCCTCGGCGCGGACGGGCGGCTCGGACGAGCGCTGCAGCAGGAATACCGCCGAGCCGAGCGCGAGCAGCAATGTACTGACCACGATCCCGGCTTCGGGAAACAGCGCCGCGCTCAAGCCCACCGACAGCGAGGCGCCGGCGACATAGACCAGTTCGTCCGCGGCCGATTCGAAGGCAAAGGCTGTGTTGAGCTCCAGCCGGTCGCGAAAGATCTCGGTCCATCGCGCCCTGACCAGCGCCGGGATGCTGGGCATGGCGGCGGCAAGCAGCGCCGATAGGAACAAGGTCCAGACCGGCCAGTGCTGGTTGGCAGCAACGATCAGCGTCGTGAAGGAAAGCACGGAGACGATCGTCATCGGCGCGGCAACCGCCGTCTGGCCGCGCCGGTCCACCAGCCGCGACACTTGCGGCGACAGGAAGGCGTTGACCAGCGCATAGGTCGCGGAAACCGCTCCGGCCAGCCAGTATTCGCCATGCGTCTGCGACAGCATCGCCACGATGCCGATCGGCGCCATGGCGATCGGCAACCGGGCGACGAAAGCCGCCGCGGCAAAGCCTTTCGTGCCGGGAGCCCGAAAGATGTCCGCATAAGGATTTCGCATGGTTCTCCTCCTCGACAAGGGTGCATACCGCAATTACATACGCAGCGTATGAATGTCAGATAGTTCATACGTCTCGTATGTCAATTGGCATACGATGCGTATGTGGATAGGGCCAGAGGCATGCACAGACCGCGCAAGGAGATGATCGCCGAGACACGCGCCAAGCTGATCGCAGCCGCCCGCCACGCCTTCGGCACGATCGGCTATGCCGAGGCCTCAATGGACGATTTCACCGCCTCGGCCGGGCTCACCCGCGGCGCGCTTTATCATCATTTCGGCGACAAGAAGGGGCTGCTGCAGGCTGTAATCGCCGAGATCGACGGCGAAATGGCCGCGCGGGTGAACGAGGTGGCTTCGAAAGCGCCGACCCGCTGGCAGCATTTCGTCGACGAATGCACCACCTATATCGAGATGGCGCTGGAGCCGGAAATCCAGCGCATCATGTTCCGCGACGGCCCGGCAGTGCTCGGCGACCCGGCGCAGTGGTCGAACGCCAATGCCTGCACGGCGTCGATGACCGATCACTTGACCGCGCTGCAGGAAGAGGGTGTCGTCGTTCCCGACCTCGACCCAGAGACGGCCTCGCGGCTGATCAACGGCGCCAGCAGCCAGGCCGCGCAGCGCATCGCCAATTCGAAGGATCCGGAAGCGACGTCGAAGAAGGCAATCGCGGCCTTTAAGCAGCTGCTCGAAGGCCTGCTCAAGAAGGCCTGATCCACGATCGGGTAGCCAAGCCACTAGTACCTGTGCACAGAGATTATGACTCTTTGGCGGTGGGCTTTGGATAGGCTTTGGCCAATTTGAGGCGCGCCTGTTCGGTCGAGAACATCCAATTGATGCGCGCGCCGCTGGCGTTTCGCT